>JAEZDP010000231.1 GCA_023418055.1 Acidobacteriota bacterium | reverse complement strand
GGCCGGTTCCATCGCGCTTGGTGGGCCCGCAGCTTACCGCGGGCGTTAGACCGCAATACGCAACACGGCACACACCCGCGGAGAGAACCATGTCGGGCGCTGGTTCAGGACCTGGCGGTGCAATTGATCTAGCGCGTATGACGCAGGTCGCACATCAGGATCTGCGTACGCGCGTCCGCCTCCGGCTGCCGTACGGGATTCCGGGCGTGCAAGGCTCGTATCGTATCGCGACGCCCGGGATCATGTGGCAGGCTTCGTTTTCACCTGAGTACCTGAAGCCGTCATTGGTCGTCAGCCAGCTTGAGGGCGCATCGGCTGAGTACGACAGCGATGGCCACGTCGTGGGGATTCGCTCCGGCAACACAGGTCATCGTGCTCCGCCCACGCCAATCATTTCTCTCAACCCTGACCGATGGGGCCGGAGTTGGCGCACGCTAGTCGAGCTCTATGCTGACTCGTTCCTAGACCCAGGACTCGACGATCAGCCGACGCAACTCGACGTCATGGCAGAGCGAGTCATTCGGCCGTGTTGCGTTTGTCTCAACCGCGTGCTTGATGCGCTCGCGTTCGTAGGTGGAACTCAGAATCTGCCCTCGTTGAGCCCAGCCGATTTCTGGAGTGTTGACGTCAGTTACGTAGGGCCTGCGGGGTACGTTGGAGGCTTCAGCGTCTCCAAGCTACAGACCGTGTGGTGGGGGCCGCGGACAGCGCGGATGTATAGTGCGGAATCGGAATTCCGCGCAGTCCTAGCGGACCCTGCGGGACTGCCGATGCCCTCCGAGCTTCTGATCACGGCCGCACGGAAGAGTTTGAATGGCGACTATCGAGGCGCGGTCGTCGATTCCGTGTGCGCCGTTGAGGCAGCACTAGGCGCATACTTGGATGAGCACCTGACGAAACGCGGAATTAGCAAGCGCAAACGTGAGGAGTTCCTCGGCCCATCTGGTCCCGGTCTTTCCATGCGCGTAGCGGTGCTTCTGCCGCTCCTCCACGAAATCGAGTTTCCAAGCGACCTACTGCACGATTTCGCTGCGGCCAACACCAAACGCAACGGTATCGTACACCGTGGTGAACGCGCGAATCAGATGGATGCCGACCACGCGCAAACGGCGTGTCGCCGCCTAGTAGCGTGCCTGAGGGGCTACTCGCGAGTGCCCGAGCATTTCGACGGGCAGAGTTTCCGGCGGCCTGGGTCGTCCGCCTAGACCGCGGCGCCTTCGATCTAACGCCATTCGAGAGTTCTGGCGCAAGAGGGTAGTCTGCAGCCTGGTGGCGAGCGGCGACTCGTCACGTAGGACGCTGCGGTAGCATTAGCACGAGCGCCGATCGTAGCCGTACCGACCCGTTCCTCGCTGCGGACGCCTCAGTGGCGGCCACACACCATTGCGGGTTCTCGCTCCTCGGAGCGGTCCCAGAGGTACTGCGGCGGCACGACGCCTGGTCGCCCAATCATAGGCGACGGAGGTGCGCGCTCTTCCGCCTTATCTCAGTGAGAGCGGCTCCAGTTAGACGGTGGGGCTGGCCAGGCGTGGCCACTTCGGCTGCTTCGTGCGGCTCAGGGGTTTCCCCTTGAACGTGTGGTTGAACGGCTCCTGCTTCTTGAGGACGAAGTAGACGATCCTGGCGAGCTCCTTGGCGACGAGCGCCCGGGCGACGGGCAGAGGCTTCCGCCTCGAGAGTGCGCGATAGTAGGCACGGATCTCGGGGAAGTACTGAATGGCCCGTACGGCGGCGTGGCTGAAGGCGAGCTTGAGGTAGCGGTTCCCATCCTTGGTGCGCTTGTGCCGGGTCCGCCCGCCCGAGTTGCCTGCGCCGGGGACGAGCCGGCAGTAGGAGACGAAGTCCCGCGCACTCGGGAAGCGGCTGACGCCATCGACCTCGAGGTCCATCGTGAACGCCACCACGTGGCCGATCCAATGATCAACGCTCGCCTCCATCGACCACCACGACAGACGTCGGCCCCATGATCGTCGTGCTCAATGGGCCGCTCGGCATCGGGAAGTCGACGCTCGCCGAAGCGCTCACCGAGAGCATCGACCGGTGCGTGATGCTGGACGGCGATCACCTCGTCGCGGCGAACCCACCGCCGGCCGACGAGATCGGTACCTGCACTCGACCATCGCACTGCTCGTCGCGCACCATCGGCGTGCTGGCTACCGTCACTTCGTCATCGACCACCTCTGGTGCACGCCCGAGGAGCTCGACGACCTGCGGCGGCGACTTCTCGACGTCGAGCCGCAGGCGGACGTCCGCTGCTTCCTCCTCGCCCTTCCGCTCGACGAGAACCTGCGCCGGATCGAGCGTCGCCAGGGTGCACGCGCGCTCGACGAGCAGGAGTTCGAGCTGCGGACCGTCGCGGAGGAACGGGACGTCCTGTACCGGCGTGGGGGCGACGACCTCGGCGAGCCCTTCGACGTCTCGGCACCGCCGCAGGAGCTGGTCGCAGCGCTCCTGCACCGTCTCGGACTGCAGTGAACGCGGAGCTCCACTGGTCCGGGTGACGGTGTACGAGCCGCCCGACGGTCGGATGCGGGCGGATCTGGCGTTCCACCTGCCGCTCGAGCAGGGCATCATCGCGAGTTCCCCGGCCCCGGCCCCGGCGCCCGACGGGCTCGCGGCAGGGCGCTGGCGATGGCCCGCGGCGTGGCGTACCCTGGGCCCCTTCGCGGGTCCTCTCTCTCACACTTCGGAGGCGACCATGGGGTGGGCCCGGATGATGTTGCTCGGCAACATCGGCCAGCAGATCGACATCGACGAGATCGAAACCGACGTCGAGCAGCTGCGTATGCGTCTGGAGGCGCAGC
>JAEZDP010000199.1 GCA_023418055.1 Acidobacteriota bacterium | reverse complement strand
GTGCTGCCCGTGTCGATCGATCCCGGTGACCCGCGAAAGGTCGCGCTGCGGCTGTACCAGGCCGCGCCGACACCCTGAGAGCCACGCCGACGATATCGGCACGTGCAGCCAACTAGACGAAGTCGTTCGCATCAGTCGTCGGGGGTGTCAGGTGGACGCCCCGTCAACTCGGCGAGGAGTTCTGGCACGGCTTCGGCGGCGGCTGGCGGCGCGGTCACGACGAGACACACTTCGTCCGTGCCCTCGTGCAACTCGAACTTCAGGAAGGGGCAGCACTTGCGCTCCTGCTCCACGAGCTGGCGGACCCGTGTCGCAGCCTCCGACCCATATCGCAGTTCGAGGGTGAGGCCGCGGCGCTCGACGTGCCGCAGCGCCTCCCGGCTCAATGCCGCGATGTCGGCGAGCCTGTCCCGGTACTCCGTCGGTGACAGCGTGCAGGCGATGGGAACCTCAGTGTCCATGCGAGCGCTCCTGGCAATACATTAACAACCCCTCCGCGCCCTCCGCGCCTCCGCGTGACCGCGTCTCCGCGTGACCGCGTCTCCGCGTGACCGCGTGATGCGTGACTTGACGCGCACGCCCCATGGGCGCAACATCTCGCCTCATGCGACCCATCGCGACCGCCGTGCTCGTCGTCGCCACTACGCTCACGGCCTCCGCCCAGGCACAGAGCCTTCCCGGCGTCAGTGCCGCCATGCAGGAAATGGTGGCCCGCCAGGAAGTGCCAGGCATCGTCACTGCGGTGGTGTCGAAGGACCGCGTGCGTCACCTCGAAGCCGTCGGCCTGGCGGATGTCGGGGCGAAGCGGCCCATGACGACCGACACCCTGTTCTGGATCGCCTCGATGACCAAGCCGGTCACCGGTGTCGCCATCCTGATGCTGCAGGACGAGGGCAAGCTGACGATCACCGATCCGGTGGCGAAGTACCTGCCGGCGTTTGCCGACCTGAAGACGCCGTCGGGCAAGCCGGCCAATCTCACGATTACGCAACTGCTTACGCATACATCTGGCCTCGGTGAGGCGGAGCAGTCAGCGGCGCGGGCGGCGCGGAGCCTCGCCGACCTCGAGAAGGCCTGGCTCGCCGCCCCGATGCAGTACGAGCCCGGCGCGCAGTGGAAGTACACGCAGAGCGGCATCAACGCCGCGTCGCGCATTGTCGAAGTCGTCAGTGGGCAGACGTTCGACGCCTTCGTGCAGGCGCGCATCTTCGATCCGCTCGGGATGAAGGACACGACGTTCTATCCCACCGACGCGCAGCGGGCGCGCCTGGTCACCGCCTACACGAAGCACCCACGAACCGGGGCTCTCGAGGTGACACCGCCGCGTGTGGACTACGGCACGCGCAACCGTCCCCCGCTCGGCAACGGCGGGCTCTTCTCGACGGCGCCAGACTACGCGCGCTTCGCGCAGATGCTGCTGAACGAGGGCACGCTGGACGGCCGTCGATACCTGAGCCCCGAGGCCATGCGAAAGCTCACGACGCCGCTGACTGGCGACTTGCCGACGGGCTTCTTCCAGACCGACGCCTGGGGGAACCGCGGCGCCAACTACGCCTGGGGCCTGTCCACCTGCATCCTCGAGACCCCGCACGACGGCGTCGCGTCGATGCTCTCCCCGGGCACGTACGGCCACGGCGGCGCGTGGGGTACGCAAGCGTGGATCGACCCGGTCAAAGGCGTGGCGTACATCCTCATGATTCAGCGTGCAGGCCTGCCCAACAGCGACGGCAGCGAGGTGCGCCTCGCGTTCCAGCAAGCCGCGGCCGCCGCGCTACCGCGCTGACGCCCGCTCGAACACGAACCTGTAGACAGCGAACGGGGAGCGCGGCAGCTCGACGGCGACATTCGTGTTCCGGCCGATTCGGGAGAAGATGGACACGTCGATGCAAGAGCGGCGTGTGTACCCAGAGGGCGGCGGTGAAGTCGGCCAGCTGATGCGATCGCACGACTGGTCCACGTCGCCCCTCGGCGCGCCCGACACGTGGCCGGCGTCGCTGCGCACCATCGTCGACCTGCTCTTGCAGTCGCGGTTCCCCATGTTCGTCGCCTGGGGACGGGACCTGGGTTTCCTCTACAACGACTCCTACGCCGAGATCCTCGGGGCCAAGCATCCGGCGGCCCTGGGCGCGCGCTTCTACGACATCTGGTCCGAGATCTGGCCCGACATCAGCCCCCTCATCGACGCGGCGATGAACGGTCACGCCACGTACCGTGAGGACCTGCCGCTCGTCATGAACCGCAAGGGCTTCGACGAGCAGACCTGGTTCACCTTTTCGTATTCGCCCGTGCGCGACGACAGCGGCCTCGTCGCCGGGATGTTCTGTGCGGTGTCGGAAACCACAAGCAAGGTGGAGGCCGAACGTGCCCTTCGAGAAAGCGAAGGACGACTGCGCGCGCTCGTCGCGGCCAGCTCCTACGCGTTGTACAGGATGAGCCCCGACTGGTCAGAGTTGATCTCGCTCGACGGACAGGGTTTCATCGCCGACACGAGGAGCCCCAGCGGTGCCTGGCTGGGCGACTATCTGCATCCCGACGACCAGGCGCACGTGATGGCCGCCATCCGCCACAGCATCGCCACCAGGAGCATCTTCGAACTCGAGCACCGGGTCAGGCGCGCAGACGGCTCGGTCGGCTGGACGCTGTCGCGGGCCGTGCCGCTGCTCGACGCCTCGGGCCACATCGTCGAGTGGTTCGGTGCGGCCAGCGACGTCACGGCGCGCAAGAACGCCGAAGAAGCGCTGCGCCGCAGCGAGGAAGACCTGCGCGATGCCGACCGGCGCAAGGACGAGTTCCTGGCCATGCTCGCGCATGAGCTGCGCAACCCGCTCGCCCCCATCCGCACCGGGCTCGAGCTGATTCGCGTGGCCGGCAACACGCCGGATGCCGTCGGGCGTGTGCGCAGCATGATGGAGCGACAGGTCGCCCACATGGTGCGGCTCATCGACGACCTGCTCGACGTGTCGCGCATCACGTCCGGCAGGATTCAGTTGCAGCCGCAGGTCACGCCGCTCTCCAGCCTCGTGACGAGCGCGGTCGAGGCCAACCTGTCGGCCATCAGCGCCAAGCATATCGACCTGCGCGTCGAACTCCCCGAGACGCCCTGCACGCTGGAGGTCGATCCCACGCGCTTCGTCCAGGTGCTCTCGAACCTGCTGCACAACGCCGTGAAGTTCACCGCCAGCGGCGGATCGATCGTCGTGGCCGCAACCGTCTCGCCGGGGGAGGACGCGTCGGGGTCACAGCTTTCGCTCTCGGTGACCGACTCCGGCATCGGCATTCCCGAAGACCTGCAACCCCATGTGTTCGACCTGTTCACACAAGGGACGCGGAACTCGTCGGAACCCGGGCTCGGCATCGGCCTGGCACTCGCGCGGCGCCTGATCACGATGCAGGGTGGCGACATCGACGTCCGCAGTGATGGGCCCGGCCGCGGCAGCACCTTCACCATCACCCTTCCCGTGTCCACGGAGGCCGGCGCTGCCCGCGTGACGGATGCTACCGGCCCTCCCGGCATCGACGCGCGCGTGGTCGTCATCGACGACAACCGCGATGCCGCGGTGACCATGGCGCTTCTCATCGAACAACTCGGGGGCGACTGCCGGACGGCCTTCGACGGCGAGTCCGGGCTGCGTGAAGTGGTGGCGTATCGACCAGACCTGGTGCTGCTCGACATCGGGATGCCCGGCATGGACGGATACGAGACCTGCCGACGCATCCGGCAACAGCTCGGCAACGACACGCTGGTGGTGGCGCTCACCGGGTTCGGGCAGGACAAGGACAAGGACATCACCCTGGGGGCCGGGTTCAGTGCGCACCTGACCAAGCCCGCCGATCCCGACGCGCTCGCGGCCATTCTGCGGCGATGCTCGGCGGGTCCAGACCCTGCCGGTCCCGACGCGTCGCTCTGATACCCCTCGATCGGCTGCGGCCGTGCGGGTTTCGCTGTTCTGCACGCCACCCGTGGTCGTTGATCTCTGTGAGCCTCCGAAACTGCCTGTGAGTTTGCGGTTGCCCATGTCCCGGGCCAGGATCGGTGTGCGCC
>JAEZDP010000085.1 GCA_023418055.1 Acidobacteriota bacterium | reverse complement strand
CATGCGCCCGCAGCAGCTCGGCCACGCTCCACGCCTGCGCGAGACACCCACGCGGCTCGTAGGGCGGCTCGGCGTCGAAGATCTCGCTCACCGACCCGATGCAGCCCTCGTCGAGGTGCCCAAACAGGCTCAGCACGCTCGCGCGGGCCCCGGCGACATCCGTTGGGTCCACGGCCAGCCGCGCATCCACGTACGGCCCCACGAGCCAACCCCATACCGTGCCCTGGTGGTAGGCGGCATCGCGGGTCCGCAGGTCGCCGAAGTACCGCGGCTTGTAGTCGGGATGCGACGGCGCCAGCGACCGCAGCCCGACCGGCGTGGCCAGGTGGCGCGTGACCGCCTCCACCACAGGGGCCCACCGCTCGCGCTCCAGCACCGGATGGTCGAGCGCGATGGCGAAGATCTGGTTCGGACGACACGCCGCGTCGTTGCCCGCTTCCCCGTCCACGACGTCGAAGAGATAGCCGGTCTCGGGGTTCCAGAAGCGCTCGTTGAAGGCCAGACGCGCGGCGTCACGCCGCGCCGCGAACCGTTCGGTTTGCTGGTGGGCGCCACGCGCCTCCAGCCAGTCGTGCGTGAGGGCGAGCGCGTTGTACCAGAGCGCGTTGATCTCGACGGCCTTGCCACGCCGCGGCGTCACCACCCAGTCGTCTACCTTGGCGTCCATCCACGTGAGCTGGTAGCCAGGCGCCCCCTGCGTGAGCAGCCCGTCCTCGGTCATGCCAATGCCGAAGCGCGTGCCCGCCTCGTGGTGCTCGAGAATCGAGACGAGCACGGGCAGCAGCGCGTCCACCGTGGCCGTGTCGCCGGTGTGCCGGGCATAGCGATGCACCG
This sequence comes from Acidobacteriota bacterium, assembly GCA_023418055.1. GTDB lineage: Bacteria > Acidobacteriota > Vicinamibacteria > Vicinamibacterales > Vicinamibacteraceae > JAEZDP01. The sequence continues at coordinate 5,836 of JAEZDP010000085.1, read as the reverse complement.
CGTGGAAGAACCACAGGCTCGCGTCCGCCGTGTGATAGACGCCCTTCTGCGCGCCTTCGGGAAAGAAGTTGGGCACGAGCCCGTCGCGCACGTGTCGCGCGAACTCGTGCAGGATATGGCGAGCCTCGCCGTGACGGCCGGTCAGCAGCGTCAGGCCCTCGAGCGAGATCATCGTGTCGCGGCCCCAGTCGGTGAACCAGTGATACCCCGCCACGATGGTCCGCCGGTCACGATCGTCGTCGGTCCCGGGAGCCCCGCCGTCACGCGTCGGACGGATGATGAACTGGTCGGCGGCGATCACCAGTTCTGCAGGGACCCCTGCACGCGTCTCGGGCACGGCTGCTGCGATGAGGCTCACACGACGCGCACGCTCCTCCGCCAGCACCTCGTCGGGATTCTGCGCGGCGATCGCCTCCCACGATTCGGTGGACGCGATGAAGGTCACCGTGGCGTCGGCTGCGAGCGGCGACCGGAAGTACCCCGGGCTCCAGAGATGCCCTTCGTGGTCGTACCCGCGCTGCTGCTCGAGCAGGTACCGCACGTCGCGCGTCGCCTGGTTGTCGACGGTGAAGGTGCCGCTCGCCGCGTGCATCACGAAGCGCAGCGCCGGCAACTCGGTGTCGCTGCGCACCTCGATGCGCTTGTCGATGGACAGGAGCGAGTATCCGTGCAGCGGCACGCTGTCCACGGGGTCCTCGTGGCGCCTGAAACCGACGAGCGGCCGCAGCGACAGATGCGTGGGCGGCGTGCCGGCCACGACCGCGTAGCGGACGTGTACGGTGTTCTCGCCGTGCGGCATCACCACGGCCCGCTCGAGCGTGCAGCCGTGCACCTCGAAACGCCAGATCGGCAATCCGCCTTCGAGGCGGAACCCGGTGAGGTGCGGAAGTTCTCCGCCTCCGGACATGTGCTCGGCCTGCTCCGAGATCCCGAGCCACGCCTCGGTGCCGTCGGCGAACTCGAGGCGCTCGGCCAGGTGGTGCAGCAGCATCACGCGCCCGAGGGGCGAGGGCATCGCGGCCACCAGCAACCCATGAAATCGTCGCGTGATGGCACCGGTCACCGTGCCCGACGCGTATCCGCCGAGGCCATTGGTGACCAGCCACTCACGCCGCATGTGCTCCTCGGGCGTGCGCGCCGCAAGATGGGCGCCCTCCACGTCGCGGATGGGCAGGCCGTCGGGGGTGGTCGTCTCACGATGGGTCATGCAGGGGCACTTTCGGATGGGGAAGGGAGGCGCACGCCTCGAGTAGGGTCGTGGCGTGTCCGGCCATCAGCCAGCGGTCGGCACGCAGCCTCGGCACACCAGACCCGCCGTATTCGAGTTGCTCGCTGCTCCACCGGATCGTCCAGTCGCAGCCCGGCGGCGGCGCGACGAGCGGATCGGCCAGTGGCGCGATGTCCATGTCGCTGCCGAAGTTCACCACGACCAGGTGGTCCGCGTCTGCGTCGGTGCGTCGCAGGAGCAGCAGGTCGGCGGTGGGCGCCGAGCCGTCCCACCGGGCCTCGCCTGCGGTTTCGGACCACGCGCGGCGCAGGGCCAGCAGGTCGGCGTGCAGCCGCCACCAGGCGTTGTCGCGCGACTCGTCGGTCGCGCCATCGAGCCGGCAGTCCTCGAAGGTCCGCGCGGCCACGGGGTCGGGGCCGGTCTCCTCCTCGGGCAGCGCGGCCAACCGGGCGAACTGCCGCACGAACTCGCGTCGCCCTCGACGGACCTGCCCGCCCAGGTCACCGCCGTGATCGGCAAAGTACACCCACGGCTGACGGCTGCCGCGTTCCTGTCCCTGAAACAACAGCGGCGTCCAGGGTCCCAGCAGGAGCAGCGCCGTGCTGGCACGCAGCAGTGCGGGTGCGACAAGTTCCGAGAGCCGGCGCCCCCGCACGTCGGCGTTGGCGACCTGGTCGTGATTCTCGAGGAAGCACAGGAACCTGTGCGCCTCGACGTGCCGGGCGTTCACCCCGCGACGCTTGCCCTGCCAGGGGTAGTGTTGTCCCTGGAAGAGGAAGCCGTGACGCACGCAACTCAGCAGCTCTGCGGTGATGCCGGTGTAGTCGCCGAGATACGCGTCGCGCCATCCGGTCAAGCGCGCCCGCATCGCGTGATGGAAGTCGTCGTTGTACAACACGTCCACGCCGCAGCCGCTGGCGCCCACCGGCGCGAAGAGGCAGGCGTCCTGAGGCTCGTTCTCACCGACGATGAGCACCTGGCGGTGGCGGGCAGCACGCCGGGCCGCGGCCACCACGTCGCCGATGATGTGTGTGGGCGAGGCGTCGTGCATCTGCTGCGTCGCATCGAGGCGCAGGCCATCGAGATGATAGGCGGCCATCCAGTGCGCCGCGCAGTCGGTGACGAAGCGACGGACGAAGGCCGATCCTTCGCCATCGAAATTCAGCGAGGCGCCCCATTCGTTGCCGTAGCGTGTCGTGAAGAAGTCGCGCGCGAAGTCCTGCAACACGCAGTCGCGCGGCCCGAGATGGTTGAACACCACGTCGAGCACCACCGCGAGGCCGACCGCGTGCGCCTCGTCGACGAACGCCTTGAACGCGTCTGGCTCCCCGTAGGTCGCGTGGGGCGCAAACCAGAAGACGCCGTCGTAGCCCCATCCGTAGGCGCCTGCGTACGCGTTGGCCGGCATCACCAGGAGGGTCGTGATGCCGAGCGCGGCGAGTGCCGGCAACCGCCGCCGCGCCGCGTCCCACGTGCCCTCCGGCGTGAAGGTGCCACAATGCAGCTCGTAGATCACGTGCGCCTGCACGGGATGCCCCCGCCAGCCGGCGTCTCGCCACGCATACCGCGTGTGGTCCACGACGGCCGACAGCCCGTCGGTGCCATCGGGCTGGTGATGTGACGCCGGGTCGGGCCGCACCCGCGGGTCGTCACCCAGCCGGAACCCGTAGCGCGAGCCATGCCCGCCCGGCACCACGCCGCTGTGCACGCCGTCGCCGCGACGCCCCAGCCGATGCTCGGCGCCGTCCACGACGGCTGACACGTGCTGGTGGTCTGGCGCCCACACCCGCAGCTCCACTGTGCCTTGGCCCCTCAACCGTGGACCGAACACCTGCCGACGATGCCCCGCGAGCGCACTCACGTCGAACGACTGGTGCAAAGCGCATGCCCCCGGCGCGGTGGCAGCAATCTTGATTGCGTCCTCACCCATGGGCTCCACACGAACGTCACACCCGCAGCCTGGCCACGGCATCCTTCCCCGTCATCGGCGTGCACGGGCGGCGCTCCTGTTGATCGACGTCATCAACGATCTGGCCTTCGACGGCTCGGAACGGCTGGTGCGGCATGCGGTGCCGATGGCGCGGCGTTTGGCGCGGTTCAAGACGCGGGCGACAGAGGCTGGGCTGCCGGTCATCTACGTCAACGACAACTTCGGGCAGTGGCGGTCCGACTTCCGCGGGCTGGTCGAGTACTGCACCACGAGCGACGTGCCGGGCCGCGACGTGTCGCGCATGCTCACCCCGGACGAGCACGACTACTTCGTGCTGAAACCCAAACACTCCGGCTTCTTCCAGACGACCCTCGACCTGCTGCTCGAGGACCTCGGCGTGGACACGCTCATCCTCACCGGACTGGCCGGCAACATCTGCGTCCTCTTCACCGCCAACGACGCCTACATGCGCAACTTCACCATCGTCGTGCCAGAAGATGGCATCGCGTCGACCAGGGTGGCCGACAACCGGGCGGCCCTCCAGCAGATGCGTACGTTGATGAAAGCCACCACGACGCCCCTCGGGCGGCTCCGACTCGATCGCTTCCTGAAATCCGGGCGGAGGTGACACGCCTGACCGCCGCTACCCCGGCCCCCACTCGACCTCAGCTGGCCGCCCCGCTGGTCAATGCGGGGTCTGCTGCCCTTTCCAGAGCCCATACTTCCTGAGCTTGCTGTAGAGCGTCGGCCGGTGGATGCCGAGGATGTGCGCGGTGGCCCGCTTGTTCCAGCGCGTCTGTTCGAGCGTCTGCACCAGCGCCAGACGCTCGATCTGCTCGAGCGTGCAGCCTGTCGGGAACGGGACGACGTTCGCCGGCGCCGTGGGTGCCCGCACCTCGTCGGGCAGGTCCTCCTCGACCACCTGTGGCCGCTCCGACAGAATCACCGCCCGCTCGACGACGTGCTGCAGCTCGCGGACGTTCCCCGGCCACCTGTAGCTCAGCAGCAACGACAGGGCACGAGCGTCGAAGCCGTCCAGGCGACGGCCGTACCGGCTGCTGTAGGTGGCGAGGAAGTCGTGCGCGAGCAGCGGGATGTCCTCGGGCCGTTCGCGCAATGGCGGCAGGGTGATCGTGACGGTGTTCAGCCTGAAGTACAGGTCTTCGCGCAGGCGTCCCTTATGGACGGCGCCGAGCGCGTCCACATTGGTCGCGCAAATCAAGCGGAAGTCGGCCTCGACGAGCGCCGTCGCTCCCACCGGCCGCACGCGCCGGTCCTGCAGCACGCGCAGCAGCTTGGGCTGCAGCGCCATCGGCATGTCGGCGATCTCGTCGAGGAAGACCGATCCGCGGTGCCCGGCCTCGAGCAGGCCCTTCCTGTCGGACTGCGCACCTGTGAACGCCCCGCGGCGGTAGCCGAACAACTCCGACTCGAGCAACTCGGCGCTGATGGCCGCGCAGTTGATGGGGACGAAGGCCTGATCGCGTCTCGGGCTGCTGTCGTGCACGGCGTGCGCCAGCAGTTCCTTCCCCGTGCCGTTCTCGCCAAGCAGCAGCACATTGGCGTCGGTGGCAGCCACGGCCCTCGCCATCGAGAAACTGCGGTGCATCGCCGGCGCACACGAGCGCAACCGCCCGTATTCTTCCACGCGGTCCACGTCGGGTCGCGCCTGGTGCACGGCCGACGTGTGACATCCAGCGGCACGCTGCACCAACATCGCGAGTTCTTCGGGCTCGACCGGCTTCTCGAGAAGGCTGAAGGCGCCCCCATGCATGGCCTCGACGGTGCGCGGGACCGTGGCCCTCCCAGAGACGATGATGATGGGCGTCTGGGGCAGAACCTCCCGCAGACGCCGCATCACCGTCAGGCCATCCATGTCGGGCAGTCCCAGATCGAGCAGGACGACCGACGGCGGCCATGCGTGCGCCATGAGTTGCGCCGTCCGGCCATCGGGCGCCGTGCGCACCTGATAGTGGCGATCGGTGAGGAACACTTCCAGCCAGTTGGTGCTGTCGACGTCGTCATCGACGACCAACACTCGTGCTGACGCGCGCGTCATCGCGCCTCCCTGATGGTGACCGCACGCCGCGCGTGCTGGCGGCCGTCATCGGTCGGGTCGTGGGGTGGTCCCTTTCCTTATAGTGCACGGGCGCCTGAACACCAAGCCTGAAGCGGGCTGGCGCAGGCCTTGCAACCGAGGGGGCCAGCTGGCCATCGCCAGTGGGCCGGTCGTGACGACCGACCAATGAAAGGAGCCATCGATGACATTGAACGACGCGCGGCGCGTGCTCGAGGCAGGTGAGAAGAAGGCGCACGACATCGGCCAGCCGATGAATATCGCGGTCGTCGACGAGGGCGGTCTGCTCGTGGCCTTCCTGCGCATGGACGATGCGTGGCGCGGCAGCATCCAGATCGCCATCGATAAGGCGTTCACCTCGAGGGCCTTCGACATCTCGACGAAGGAACTCGGGACGCTCAGTCAACCCGGAAAGGACTTCTACGGCATCCACGTCTCCAACGGCGGACGCGTGATGATCTTCGCGGGCGGCGTGCCGCTCCAGCGTGACGGTCGGGTGGTGGGGGCCGTGGGCGTGAGCGGGGGCACCGGGACACAGGATCAGCAGGTGGCCGAGGCGGGCGCGGGCGGCGTGGGACCCGCATACGCCGGAAAGGGGTAG
>JAEZDP010000429.1 GCA_023418055.1 Acidobacteriota bacterium | reverse complement strand
CGGAGTCCGGTGAGTGTGGGCATGTCCCCTCTGGGTGTGAACGTCAGGACGGCGACGACGTGAGGACGCCGGCCGTCGGTTGGTGCACGTCGAGGACGCGCACGGTGGTCGTCAGGTCGAGGCGCTGGTAGATCCCGCGCAACACGTCGATCGTGGGCCCCGGATCGCCGTGAGTGACGGCGGCCACCGACGGGCCGGCGCCCGACAGGAACACCGCCACCAGGCCATCGGCCCGTGCCTGCAGCGCTTCGGCAAACCCGGGCACGAGGGTCTGACGATGGGGCTGGTGCAGACGGTCGGCGAAAGCCGCGTGCAACACGTCGTAGCGTCCTGTCGTCAGGGCGCCGAGCAGCACGGCCAGGCGTTGCAGGTTGTGCACCGCATCTGCCCGGGACACCTGCGCGGGCAGCACGGCACGCGCCGTGCGCGTCGCCAGTGGCATCTGCGGCGTCGCCACCACCAGCCGCAGATCGGACGGCCAGGGCATCGACACCGCGCGGACCGTGCCGTCGGGTTCGGTAAGGCTCGCGACGAGCCCCCCATGAATCGAGGCGGCGACATTGTCGGGGTGGCCCTCGATGGCGGTGGCCACATCGAGGATGCGCTGCGCGTCGACGCCTGGGGTGACGAGCGCCGCCAGGCGTCCGCCCGCCACGAGAGCAGCGGCGCTGCTGCCGAGCCCCGCGCCCGGGGGAATGTCGCACGTGACCCGCACGTCGAGGGACGGCAGGCTGGTCGCTCCGGCGTGGCGCGCCACGGCGCTGAAACCGGTGGCAATCAGATTCTCGCCATCGGGCACCGGCCCCGTGAACGCACACCGTACCTCGCCACGGTCGTCGTCGACGACGGCCAGGACGTCCACGACGAGCGTCAGCTCGAGCGCCAGTCCAAGCGTGTCGAAGCCCGGGCCGAGGTTCGACGTGGACCCTGGGACGACGATGGTGGCGAGCGGGCGTCCGGTGGCGCTCATGCCAGCACCGGCAGGCACAGGGGCGGATGCACGTGGAAGTCGAGCGTCGCGATGTCGGCCAGCGCGCGGTCCATCGCGGCCGTGGAACACCGCTCGAGCGTCACGACGAAGGGCAGCGCGTCCTTGTTGCTGGCCGGCTCCTGCAGCACGGCGTCGATGTTGATGTCGTGGCGCGAGAAGATGCTGGCGAGGCTGGCGATGATGCCGGGGCGGTCGCGCACGACCAGCCGCAGGTAGTAGGGCACTTCCTGAATCGGGATTGCGTCGGCCTCGCGCACGGCCGGCCACACGGGCGGCGGGGAACCGCCGCGCCGGGCGATGGCCAGGAGGTCGGAGACGATCGCGACCGCCGTCGGATGGCCTCCCGCTCCATAGCCGCCGAACACGGTCTCGCGCCCGTAGCGCCCTGCGGCCACGATGAGGTTCTGACTGCCGATGACCCGTGCGAGGGGCGAGGTCAACGGCACGAGCGCGGGGCCGACCCGGGCCTCGGCGGCTTCTCCGGCCACCGTCACGCGCGAGACCTGTCGGATGGTCGCGTCGAGGCGGCGTGCATAGACGAAGTCGTCGTCGCTGATGCTGCGGATGGACGCGCACGGCACGTGCCCCGGGGACAGGGCCAGCCCCAGACCGACCCGCGCCAGGATGCACAGCTTGGCCCGCGCGTCGAAGCCGTCGAGATCGTCGGTGGGATCGGCCTCGGCAAACCCCTGGGCCTGTGCCTCGGCCAGCGCCGAGTCGAAGTCGAGGCCGGCCGACTCCATGCGCGTCAGGATGTAGTTGCAGGTGCCGTTCAGGATGCCCGACACGCCGGTCAGCACGTCGCCCGCGATGCCCTCGCGCAGGCCACGCACGACGGGAATACCACCACCCACGGCAGCCTCGAACAGCAGGTCCACCCGCTGGGCGGCGGCCTGCGCCGACAGACGCATTCCGGAAGTCGCAATCAACTGCTTGTTGGCCGTCACCACCGCGCGGCCGCTTTCGAGTGCGCGGCCAATCCAGCTGCCAGCGGGCTCGAGGCCGCCCATCACCTCGACGATGACGTCGACGGGCGCACTGAAGACCTCCTCGATGTCGTCGGTCCAGACGACTGAGTCTGGCAGCCAGTCGACGCGCTTGCGCGCGACCTGCCGGTTGTAGACGTGGGTGAGCGTCAGCAGGCCATCGGGACGTTCGGCCACCAGTTGAGCGACCGCGCGGCCGACGGTGCCGAAGCCGAGGAGGGCAATGGAAAGAGGCATGCGAAGGTGCGGGTGTCGGGACGCGGACGCGTCGAGGCGGATTATATCGTGTTGCGGATATGCGTATGTTGCTATGTCACGCTACGGGAGGGCCGGATCCTCGGCGGCCACCGGCGCGCGTCCGGGTGGCGGCGCGACGCGCAGGCGCGGCTTGATGCGGTCGAACGAGGTCAGCACTTCCTGCACGGCCCGCGGCACGCGGTTGGCCCGCATGTAGACCCATCCGGTCTCGCGGATGAGCGGGTGATCGTCGATGCGCGCGCAGAAGAAGTGGCCCGAGGCCACCTCGCGCGCCACCGACTGGTACGAGATGATCGAGATGCCGAGCCCCGACCGCACGAGCGCCTTGATGATCTCGACGTTTTCGGTTTCGGTGACCACTTGCGGTTCGATTTGGTGCCGCAGGAAGAACTCATTGACCACCCGGCGCGTGTTCGACCCGGTCTCGTAGAGGACAAAGGCCTGATTGCGAAGGTCGGCAGGCGTGATGCGCGACCGGCGCGCGAGGGGATGGCCCGGCGCGGTCACGAGCAGCAGTTCCTCCTGCAGCGCAGGCACGGTGACGAGGTCGGCCTCGTGGATGGGGAGGGTCAGCAGTGCGACGTCGGCCTGGCCCGATCTGAGGCTCATCAGGCACTTGTCGGTGGCCCCGGCGATGATCTTGAGGTCGGCGTCGGGGTGATGGCGCCTGAAGTCGCGCAGCAGCGTGGGGAAGACGTAGAGGCTCACCGTCATCCCGCCGGCCAGCCGCACCGGACCGATGAGCGAGGCCTGCGCGTCGGTGATGCGCGCCACCGTGTCGCGCATGTCGAGGAACACGCGGTGGCTCAGTTGCAGGAGGGCTTCACCGGCCGGGGTGATGCGGATGCGGCGGCCGACCCGCAGGAACACCGCCTCGTTCAGTTCTTCTTCGAGCAGGAGCACCTGTCGGCTGATGGCCGACTGCGAGACGTTCAGCTTCTGTCCGGCGGCGGTGAACGAGCCGGTCTCGGCGATGGCGCGAAGGATCTCGAGTTGACGCAGGTCCATGGGGCGGCGCGAGGACGGCTGTCGACGCGGAGCCCAGGCGCGCGTCGAAGGCTATCACGTGTGCCAGAACGTCGGGGCGGCGGCGTGCGAGGTCGAGGCGCGGGCGCGTTGGCGCCGCAGGGGCAGGGCATGGTTACGCCGGTGCGCCTCCTCGGCGCAGGCGCCGGCCTTCTCTTCGATGTAGGTCACCGAGCGCAGCGTCCCGGCCTCGCGGTAGTGTCCCGCGACGCACCCACATCCCAACGTCTCGAAGGCCAGCAGTCGCACGATGCTCATCACGTCCTCTTTCCGGACCTCAGTCCGTGGACCAGTCACAGTGGTTTGCCCACTTTTGCATGCACACAACGTGCCGGTAGAGCTCCGGCCCGCGCCCACCCGAGGGCATCACCGAATTTCTACTGAGATGTGTAACATTCGCGCGTGACGACGGCGCGACACGAGCGGTGCGAGACGCACTGCCGGGCGGCGCCGCATCCATCGCGCAGGATTCTTTGGACAGGGAGGGACAGAAATGTGGATCCGGATGGGCCTGATGACCTGCGTGGGTGTCGCCGTGGTGACAGGCACCGCCGCGTTCGGCCAGGCCGAGGCGACATCGGTTGGCACGCGCCTGCTGGAACAGGCCTCCGTCCGTCGCCTCATCGACACCGTTCCGGACCTCGAGCCCTGGGTGATCGAACAGCAGGTGGCGCTCTGTGAAGTGCCCGCGCCGCCCTTTGGCGAGGCACGGCGCGCCGAGGTCTTTCGCACGGCGATGGTGGGCCTCGGCCTGCAGGACGTGCGAATCGATGCCGAGGGCAACGTGATTGGCGTGCGGCCGGGGCGGCATGCGCGTCCGAACGTCGTCATCAGCGCCCACCTCGACACCGTGTTCCCCGAGGACACCGACGTGAAGGTGTCGAGGCAGGGCACGCGGCTGACAGGGCCGGGCATCGGCGACGACTGCCGCGGCCTGGCCGTCGTCCTCGGCGTGGCGCGCGCCCTGCGCGAGCACGGCCTGGAGACCGCCGGCACCGTGACCTTCGTCGGCACGGTGGGTGAGGAGGGCCTCGGCGACCTGCGCGGGGTGAAACATCTGTTCGGCACGAGCCTCGCCGGCAAGGTCGACCGGTTCGTCTCGGTGGACGGCAGCGGCGTTTCGATCGTCAACGGCGGAGTGGGCAGCCTGCGCTACCGGGTGACGTTCGCCGGGCCCGGGGGCCACAGCTACGGGGCCTTCGGCATGGCCAACCCCGTGCACGCGATGGGCCGGGCCATTGCGGCCATCGGCGACCTGCAGGTGCCGTCGCGGCCGAAGACGACGTTCAACGTGGGCCGCATCGGCGGCGGCACGTCGGTCAACGCCATCGCGTTCGAGAGCTGGATGGAAGTGGACCTGCGGTCCGAGAGCCCTGATGCGCTGGCCGCGCTCGACGGGCAGTTCAAGACGGCGGTTGCCGCGGCTGTGGAGGCCGAGAACCGGCGCTGGGGCAACCATCGCCCCGTGACGGTCGAGGTGAAGGTGGTGGGAAACCGTCCAGCGGGTCGGACCGCCGACACCTCACCGCTGGTCCAGGCGGCGGTGTCGGTCAACCGGGCGCTGGGGCTGCCGGCGCATCTCGGCACCTCGTCCACCGACGCCAATACGCCGATGTCGCTTGGAATTCCAGCCATAACGATTGGCGGGGGCGGTCGCGGCGAGGGCGCGCACTCGCTCGAGGAGGCGTTCGACACGGCGGGGTCGGCGGTCGGGACGCAGCGCGCGGTCCTGCTGACGCTTGCGCTGAGCGAGCCGTAGAACCGGCACGGGTCTCGCAGTGTCCTATCTAAGTGCTTGTGTGCTAAAGGAAGTCTGCTAGACTGCCGATGCTCACTTCAGGAACCCCGCTTTTGCCAAGGACTGCAGCCGGATGCGTACACCTGCCGGAATGAGAGCGCGCGCCATGATGGCGCTGCTGGTCGCGACGTGGGTGGTCAGCCCTGTCACCCCCGCGGAGGCTGGTCAGACCTCCTCGACCCAGAAGAAGGCCTCCGCGAAGAAGACCGTCCGGAAGGCACCCGCCAAGAAGGCCACGACGCGTTACTCGGCCGCGAAGGCCCGGCAACGACGGCTCGCCCTTGCGCGCGCCAAGCGCCTCGCGTACGAACGGCAGCTCAAGGAACTCGAGACCCCGCAGTACAAGCAGACGGCCGACGGCCAGACCGTGCCTGACGTCCGTGCCCTGGCGGCGATCATCTACAACCCCGTCACGCACGAGGTCCTCTACGAGAGCAACGCGCAGTCGCAGCGCTCGATCGCCAGCATCACCAAGGTGATGACGGCGGTGGCGTTCCTCGAGAACGAGGTGGATCTGGACCGCGAGGTGGTGGTGCAGCGCGCCGACACGCTGCGCGCCTCGGTCACCTACCTCCGCGCGGGCGATCGGGTGAGCATCCGCACGCTGCTGCACCTGCTGCTCATCGGGTCGGACAACGCCGCGGCCCGGGTACTGGCCCGCGCGTCGGCGTACGGGCCGGTCGGGTTCATCGAGCGGATGAACCAGAAGGCGCTCGAACTCGGCCTGACGGCCACCCACTACACCGACCCGTCGGGCCTCGATGCGGGCAACGTCTCGTCGGCCTTCGACATGGCGCGGCTCATCTCGTTTGCGTCGGGCGACGACCGGGTGGCCTCGATCATGCGTACCAAGGCCTATGAGTACGCGCCTGCCGCGCGTCGGGCGGTGACGCTCAATAACACCAACAAGCTGGTGGGCACCGACGTGGACGTGCGTGGCGGCAAGACGGGGTTCATCAGCAAGGCCGGGTATTGCCTGGCCACACTCGTCAGGCTTCCTCGAGGCGAGCAGGTGGCGGTGGTGGTGCTCGGGGCCAAGTCCAACCCGGCCCGCTTCTGGGAAACGCGCCACCTCTTCAACTGGGTGGCCACGCAGGCGCCTCGGCTGATCGCCACGCAGACGCAGGATCAGCAGGACTAGGCCACCGCAGACGGTCGGCGGGGGTGCGCTACACTGGCTGTGTGCCTGTCGCGCATTTCCGCGCCCGCACCGCCTCGCATTCATGGCCAAGACCCCACGTCCAGATCGTCAGCCTCCCACCACCCCATCGCCAGAACTCGAAGGTTCCTCACCGGCCGCTCCCAAGGTCCCGCGCGTCCGCCGGCCGCGCGTGACGACGCCACCGTCAGACGCGGCGTCCGCCGACGCTCCGTCTCCGGCGTCTTCCGAAGCGCCGACGGTGACGCCCACCGCTGCGGCTGACACACCGCTACGCGCCCGCGCCTCCAAGACGAAGCCCGCCACGCCCGGCCGCACCCCCGCACCGGCCCCGCGGCGACCGGCCAAGGCGTCCGCCACGACCCCGTCCACCGGCGAGGCCCAGCCACAGCCGCCCGCGCGAAAGG
>JAEZDP010000413.1 GCA_023418055.1 Acidobacteriota bacterium | reverse complement strand
CCTCCAGGCTGTCAGGCCGGAGGGACCAGATCGTGCAGAATGTGCGGAATCGAGACCTGACCCCATGCCCCTGCCCCGCCGCATCACCGACATCCAGCCGCCCATCATCCCCATCCTCGGCGAGCTGATCCGTTCGTCTCCCGGCACCATCTCACTGGGCCAGGGCATCGTCTCCTACGGGCCGCCCCGCCAGGCCCTCGAGGCGCTTGCCGGCTTCGGCCACGACCCTGCCGACCACCGGTATGGTCCCGTCGAAGGCCAGCCCGACCTGCTCGACGTCATCGCCGCCAAGCTCGACGCGGAGAACGGCATGTCGCTCGCCGGGCGCCGGGTCGTCGTCACGGCCGGCGGCAACATGGCCTTCCTGAATGCCGTGCTCGCCCTCACCGACCCGGGCGACGAGGTCATCCTCCCCCGGCCGTTCTACTTCAACCACGACATGGCGCTGACCATGATCGGCTGCCGCACCGTGACCGTCGCCACCGATGCGCGGCATCAGCTCGACCTCGACGCACTCTCGCACGCCATCACGCCGCGCACCCGCGCCATCGTCACGATCTCACCCAACAACCCGAGTGGCGCGGTCTATCCCGAAGAGACGCTGCGCGCGGTCAACCGTCTGTGCGCCGAGCGCGGGATCGTGCACATCTGCGACGAGGTGTACGAGTACTTCACCTACGGCGCGGCCAGGCACTACTCGCCGGGGGCCGACCCGGACAGCACGGCCCACACCATCTCGCTGTACTCGCTGTCGAAAGCCTACGGCATGGCCAGCTGGCGCGTGGGGTACATGGTCATCCCCGAGGCGCTCTTCGACGCCGTGAACAAGGTGCAGGACACGAACCTCATCTGCCCGCCGCTGGTCTCGCAGCACGTCGCCACCGCCGCCCTCCGGACAGGCCGCGACTTCTGGGCCCCGCGCATCGAGGCCCTGCGCGGGGTGCGCGACGAGGTGATGCAGGCGCTGCGCGAGGTATCGGACATCGCGGAAGTGCCCGAGACCCAGGGCGCCTTCTATGCGCTCCTGCGCGTGCGCGACGGCGGCGATCCGCTTGCGCTCGTCCGGCGGCTCGTCACCCGTCACAAGGTTGCCGCGGTGCCGGGCACGGCCTTCGGTCTCACCGACGACTGCTACCTGCGGGTGTCGTTTGGCGCCCTCGAGCGCGAGGCTGTCGTCGAGGGAGTGGGACGGCTGGTCACGGCGCTGCGGGCGGAACTCCGCCCGCGCTGAACCGTGCTCGTAGCGCCGGTCGGGGCCGCCGTGCAGGACGTCAGGCGGCGACAGGCCTGGTCGATGGCCGGGGGTCGAGGATGTCGCGTGCGCGAATCAGCGCACGCAGCCGCGCGCTCTGGACGATGCGGTCGGCTTCGCGCAGGTGCGGATGCACGTCCGGATGGCAATCGCGCAGCAGGCGCCGCCATGCCGAGCGGAGGTCGGCATCCGACGACCGCGCGTGCACGTCGAATGCCCCGAGCCGACGCAACAGCTCGATGGCCATGAGTTCTGCGGGCGTGCGGGCCGGCAAGGCGGCCTCGGAGGTGGCGGCGGGTTCGGTCACCGGTGCTTCCTGGCGGATGGCCTCGAACCAGGGGCGGGCGGAAAGACGCGCGGCCGACGGGGCTGCGCCGGTGGGCGCCTCACGTGCAGGGTCGCGCGTTTCCGCCGTGTCGTATGCTGCATGGCCGGTGTAGACACGCGACGCCGTGCGCGCGCTGGCGGGCACGGCATCGAGCGTGGCTATCCACCAGGGCGTCTGGATGGAAGGCGCCGGCCGGGAAGAGGCATCGACATACGCGGTGAGCTTCCCGACCAACACGTCGATGAAAGACCGTGAGGCGCTCATGCTGGATCAGTCGGCGGCGGCCGGCCGAACTTGAATGCAGACAGACAGGCGCCCCGGATGGGCGTGACGATGGAGCGCGGCAGCCAGGCTCGAGGCGCCTGGCTGGTGCTGGCCGCGGCGATGCTGTGGGGCACCACCGGCACGTCACAGGCCCTGGCACCCGCCGAGGCGTCGCCGTTGGCGGTCGGCGCACTGCGCCTCGCCATCGGCGCGGCGGTGTTGAGTGCGGTGGCTGCGGCCAGGGGTGGGGTCCACCGCACCGCGGTCAGAGCTGCGTTCGGGCCGCTGCTCGTGGCAGCGATCTCGATCGCGCTCTATCAGCTCGCCTTCTTCAGCGGTGTCCGACGCACGGGTGTGGCCGTCGGCACCCTCGTGGGGATCGGCAGCGCGCCGATCTTCGCGGGCCTGCTGGCCTGGACGGTCGAGCGGCAGCGTCCGGACGGCCGGTGGTACGCCGCGACGGCCCTGGCGCTTGCCGGGTGTGGGCTGCTGGCACTGCCGCCCTCGTCCTCTGACCTGCCTCCCGTCAGCCCCTTCGGCCTGCTGCTCACGCTGGTTGCGGGCGCGTCCTACGCGGTCGTGTCGTTGGCCGGCCAACGCATCGGCGCGCGCATGCCCCCGGATGCGGGCATGGCCCTCGCGTTCACCATGGGCACGGTGCTGCTGCTGCCCGTCCTGCTCTCGCAGGACCTGCGGTGGCTTGCCGACTGGCCCGCCGTTGCTGTGGTGCTGCACCTCGGCGTCCTGGCGACGGCCGTGCCGTACGTCCTCTACCTTCGTGCCCTGCGTGTCGTTCCCGTCGCCACCGCTGTGACGCTGACGCTGGCCGAACCGCTGACGGCCGCGACCCTGGGCCTCGTGGTGCTCGGCGAGCGCCTGCCTCCGACGGGCTACGTCGGGCTGGCGGTGCTGGTCGGGGGGCTGGGAATGCTCGTGAAGAGGAAGAGAAGGTAAGAGGAACGAAGGAGCCAAGGAACGAAGGAACGAAGGAACCAAGGAGCCAAGGAACGAAGGAACGAAGGAGGACGGGGAGGACAGAGAGCCGTGGACCGTGGACTGTGGATTGTGGACCGTGCACTGACTACCCGTCGCTTATGATGCCGGCATGTCTTCACGACTGCTGGCCTGCGGGCTCGTACTCGGTGTCGTGGCGGGGGGGCCCTCGCTCGGGATGTCCCAATCGCAGTCCTCCCCATCGCCGGCTGGCATGGGAGTCGCGCCGGTGGCGCCGGTGCCGCGCGAGGCACAGGTCGAGTGGCAGCGACTCGAGTACACGGCGTTCGTCCACTTCGGCCCCAACTCGTTCACGGGCGCCGAGTGGGGCACGGGCACCGAGAAGCCCGGTGTCTTCAACCCGCAGGACCTCGACGCGCGCCAGTGGGCCCGAACCTTCAAGGCCGCCGGCATGAAGGGCGTGGTCGTCACCGCGAAACATCACGACGGGTTCTGCCTCTGGCCCTCCAAGGACTCCTCGCACACCGTGGCAGCCAGCCCCTGGCGCGATGGCAAAGGCGATCTGCTGCGCGAGCTGTCCGACGCCGCGCGGGACGAAGGCCTGAAGTTCGGCGTGTACCTCTCGCCCTGGGATCGCAACCATCCGACCTACGGCACGCCCGAGTACAACGACGTCTTCGTCCGCATGCTCGAGGACGTGCTCGGCAACTACGGCGAGATCTTCGAGGTGTGGTTCGACGGGGCCAACGGCGAGGGCCCGAACGGCAAGCGGCAGGTCTACGACTGGCCGCGCTTTCTCGCCACGGTGGAACGGCTGCAGCCCAAGGCGGTCGTCTTCAGCGATGCCGGACCGGGGCTCCGCTGGATCGGCAACGAGCGCGGTGAGGCGCCGATCACCAACTGGGCGATGATCGACCGCGACCGGTATGTGCCGGGCACGCCCTTCAGCATGGATCTTGCCGAAGGCACCCGTCTCGGCACGCACTATGTGCCGGCCGAGTGCGACGTCTCCATCCGTCCCGGCTGGTTCTGGCGTGCGTCCGAAGATCGGCGCGTCAAGTCGCCACAGACGCTGTTCCGCCTGTGGGAAGCCTCGGTCGGTCGCAACTGCGGGTTCCTGCTCAACGTGCCCCCCGACAGCCGCGGGCTGATCCACGAGGCGGACATCGCCGCATTGACGGGCCTGCGACGGCTGGTGGATGCCACCTACGGACGCCACCTCCACGGCGGGGCCGTGGCAACGGGCAGCGCCATCCGGGGCTCTGACCACGACGCCTCCCGTGTGCTCGACACTGACCCCGACACGTACTGGGCCGTGCCGGACGGCACCACCTCGGCGTCGGTCACGGTGAGTCTGCCGGAGGAGGTCACCTTCGACCGGGTGGTGCTGCAGGAGCCCATCCGCCTGGGCCAGCGGATCGCGCTGTTCGAGATCGAGGCGCACGGGCCCGCGGGCCAGTGGCAGCGCATCGCCACGGGCACCACCGTCGGCCACAAGCGCATCGTCGCCGTGGCCCCGACGACCACGCGTCAGCTTCGGGTGACCATTCACGACGCGCGCGGCACTGTGGCGCTGTCCACCGTGTCACTGCATCGCACGACCGCCGCCGATACCGGCCCGGCCGGCCACTGAGGAGAACCGGATGCCGTCCCGCCGACAGTTCCTGGGCGCGCTCGCCACCGCGCCACTCATCCCCCACGCCGTGCGACTGCCGCAGGCGACGCCGCTGCCCCAACTCGCTGAACGCCTCGTCGTCGTGTCCTTCGACGGCGTCCGCGTGCAGGAGATGTTCGGCGGGCTCGACCGCGACCTGTTCCAAGCCATCCTCGGGAAGACACCCGTCGAATCGCATCCGCTGCACGAGGCCTTCTGGGCACCGACGGCCGAGGCGCGCCGTCTCGCACTCATGCCGTTCCTCTGGGGCGACCTCCTGACACGGCATGGCTCGATCGTCGGCAACCAGGACAAGGGCAGCGTCATGCGGCTCGGCAACCGCCACCGCTTCAGTTACCCGGGCTATGCGGAGTTGATGCTCGGCGTGGCGCACGACGACGAGGTGACGTCGAACGACAACCGTCGATACCCGCACGACACCGTCCTCCAGTTCCTGAGACGGTCGCTCGGCGTTCCGTCAGAGCGTGTCGCGCTCTTCGGATCGTGGGAGGTGTTCCAGTCGATCGCCGCATCACGTGACGCCGACGTGTTCACCAACGCAGGATTGGTGCGCTATGATGTCAGCGATGAGTTACGCGTCCTGGGCGACACCATCGCGCAGATGCCGCCGTCGTGGAACAGCGCGCGCTTCGACTACCTGACCTTCCGCTTCGGCATGGCCCACCTGGCCAGACATCGACCGCTCGTGCAGTGGTTTGCGTTCAACGACACAGACGAATGGTCACATGCCGGCAACTATCCGCGGGTGCTCGCGCACCTGCATCGGCTCGACGGGTGGCT
>JAEZDP010000403.1 GCA_023418055.1 Acidobacteriota bacterium | reverse complement strand
TCACCGGGCGACGTCGCCGACCAGGCGCGACAGGCGCAGGAGGCGGCCTCCGAACACGCCGGCGAGGCCTTCGCCTGGGCCAGCACCCCGGAGGCGCGCACCCGGTTGTGGACCGCCCGGCACCATGGGTACTTCGCGGCCATTCACGCGTTTCCAGGGCGTCGCATCGTGTCCACCGACGCGTGCGTGCCTATCTCCCGCCTTGCCGACTGTCTGCTCGAATCGGGGGCCGAGGCCGAGGCCTCGCAACTCCCACACTACCTGCTCGGGCACGTCGGCGACGGCAACTTCCACTTCGGCTACATCATCAACCCCGACAGCGCGGACGACTGGGCGGTGGCCGAGCGGCTCAATCACACGCTGGTGCACCGGGCGCTGGCGCTTGGCGGCACGTGCTCGGGCGAACACGGCATCGGGCTGCACAAGATCCCCTTCCTGCGTGAGGAGGCGGGCGACGGTGCGATCGCGGTGATGCGGGCCATCAAGCAGGCGCTCGACCCGCGCGGGCTGATGAACCCTGGAAAGATCTTCGACGACGGGTAGGCCGCCCTGCACGACCGGGCCAGCACACAGGCGTGGTCCCAGGCGTCGGCGGTGATGGGCGAATCACCTCAGTCCCGGCGCCGCTCGACCTCGAGCGCGTCGACCGTCGTGAGGTCGCCGCAGGTGCCTGCGTGGCGCATCAGCTCGGCCATGCGGCGTCGCGCATTGAACTCTTCCACCGCCGTGAGGATGGCGTCGCACTTGGTGCGCGCCCCTGCGACCGTCACGCGGGTGACATCACGTGAAGAACGGCACGCCGGGTACCGCATGCTTACGCATCCCCTCCTCGTTGATCTCCACACCGATACCCGGGGCGTCGGACACGGTGATGAAGCCCTGCTCCACCTGCGGTCCGTCGTAGGTCACGATCTCCTTGTAGAGCGGGTTGGTGTCGAAGTACGTCTGCCACTCGAGAATCATGAAATTGGGTACGGAGGCGCACACGTGGCAGGCAGCCATGGCGCCGAGGTACGACGCCACCATGTGCGGGGCGAACGGGACGTAGTGCAGGTCCGCAAGGTTGGCGATGCGCTGGCCTTCGCCGAGGCCACCGGCCTTCTGCAGGTCGGGCATGACGATGTCCACCGCGCCGGCCTCGAGCATCGGGCGGAAGCCATGGGCCAGGTACACGTTCTCGCCTGCGCAGATGGGCGTGCGGGTCTCGTCGGCCACACGCTTGAGGGCGTCGATGTTCTCGGCGGGGACCGGCTCCTCGAGCCACATGAGGTTCAGGGGTTCGAGCCGTTCGGCCACGCGCTGGGCCGTCGGGTAGTCGTAGCGAGCGTGCATGTCGGCACAGATGTCCACGTTGGCGCCGACGGCCTCTCGTGCGGCGGTCAGCTGGTCGACCATGCGCTGCACTTCGGCAGGGCTCGCCGTCCAGTTGAAGGCGTCGTACTTGTTCGGGTCGGCGGCCTGATCGAGATCGAACTTGATGGCGGTGTATCCGTTGGCGGCCGCTTGCCTGGCCGACTCCGCGAACTGGGCCGGCGTGGGCAGCTTCGACTGGTACAGCGCCGTGTCGAGGTACACGCGAATGCGGTCGCGGAACTTCCCGCCGAGCAGCCGGTAGACCGGCACGCCGAGCGCCTTGCCGGCAAGGTCCCAGAGGGCCGTCTCGACGGCGCTCAGCACCGCGACGAAGACGCCAGCCTGAGCGCCACCGAAGACACTCCCCTTGCGGAGTTGCTCGAACAGGCGATGAACGTTCAACGGGCTCTGCCCTCTGATGCGCCGCCCCAGCGACTGCACCAGGTGGTAGGTGCCGCCGATGGCATCCACGCCTTCCCCGCAGCCCCAGACGCCCTGGTTCGTGTGAATCTTCACGAAGAGGCTCCCGCGCACGTACCCGCACTTCACGTCGGTGATGCGCAGGTCCGACGGTGCGGACGCCTTCGGGGCGTTGTCCACCGCCTGCGCCCAGCCGGCGAGGGGTGAGGCGGCGGCCGTCCCTGAGACGGCCAGGGCGGCAAGAAACTCACGGCGACCCGCAGCGCGCTTGTCCATTGGTCCTCTCGTGCAATGCTGTTGGCACCGGAGAGTACCTCAACTTCCGTGACGAGGAGCACGCGCATGCGCACGTCCATCCGAATGGTCCTGACCGCGCTGGCGACGCTGGCGCCAGCGGCCGGTGTCGCCCAGCCGGGCGTCCTCACCAGTACACAGCTGGCGCAGTACACACCAGACTGGACGGGCGAGCGCTTCGCCGACGGCCGTCCGAAGGTGCCCGACGCGATTCTCGACCGCATGGCGGCGGTCACGCTCGAGGAGGCATGGGCCGTGGTCACCCAGGCGGGCTTCATGCACCAGTACGCGGACGGGTGGCTGTCGATACACCCGTCCCAGGTGCTCGTCGGCCGCGCGCTCACGTCGCAGTGGCTGCCCGGACGTCCCGACATCCTCAAGGTCATCGAGGCGAAGGGCCGCGAGGACGGGCGCATCGGCGACACCAACGCGTGGCCAGTGGACATGCTGCAGCCGCGCGACGTCTACGTGTCCGATCACTTCGGGCTCAAAGAGAACGGCGCGTCGGTCGGTGACAATGTCGCCAACGCCATCTACGCCAGAAGCGGCAACGGGATCGTCTACGACGGCGCCATCCGCGACATCAACGGCCTCGAGGCCATCGAGGGGTTCACCTCGTTCGTGCGATCCTACGACCCCTCGCACCATTTCGGCAGTTCGAGAACAGGCCCGCGGCTGAACTCGACGATGATCGGCATCAACGTGCCGATCCGCATCGGCAGCGCGTTCGTCATGCCGGGCGACGTGGTGCTGGGGCGCAACGGCGGGGTCCTGTTCATCCCGCCGCAGCTTGCCGAGCGTGTAGTGCAGGCCTCCGAACTGACGCGGCTCCGAGACACGTTCGGCCACGAGCGCCTGCGCGCCGGCACCTACACCGCCGGGCAGATCGACACCAGGTGGACGGAAGCCATCGAGGCAGATTTCACCTCGTGGCTGCGTGAGAACATCGACCGGCTGCCCGTCCCGCGCCCGCAGGTGGAAGAGATCCTGAAGCGCCGGCCGTGAGCGGTTTGCCACGGAGATCCGCCACTGACGTCACGTGCCGGTCACCGGAGTGTGCGCAGATCGTCCCCAGGCGACCACAGCGACGAGCACGACCATGACGACGGCCCAGACCATCGGGTTCTCGGCGCGCAGGTCCACCGAGTAGCTCGCGTACAATCCCGCCAGCAGGAGCGTTTCCACCGTCAGAACGCCCGCAGCCAGGGGCGTCACCCATGGCATCCATTTCAGGGCGGCGGGCACCACCAGCAGTACCGCACCGGCCATCTCCAGCACCCCAAGGGCAGCCCACCCCGCCCGCGGCAGCGCGGTGAACTGGCGGGCCAGTTCGTCGAACATGAACGTCTTGTACGCGCCCCCGCTGAGGTACAACACGGCAAGCGCAATCTGCACGACCCACAACGCGATATGCATCAAGCACGACTCCCTTTTTCGTCACGTGTCTGGGACCCGGCGCGCACCAGGCGGCGCGCCACATGGCAGACGCCCGCACCTGTCACGGCAACGGCCGCGAGTCCGTCCAGAGTCATGACGGACCGCAACGGAGACATGTGACAGGTGACCGCCCCTGAGCGCCTCGCCGACCTGTTCGACGAACATCGACCGCACGTGCGCGCCGTCGCCTACCGGATGCTCGGCTCGGTCGCCGAGGCTGACGATGCCGTGCAGGACACCTGGCTGAAGGTGAGCCGCGCGGACGTCGACGGCATCACGAACCTGCGGGCCTGGCTCACGACGGTGGTGGCCCGCGTGTGTCTGGACATGCTGCGGACGCGGGCGTCCCGCAGGGAGGAACCGCTGGAGGTGCACGTGCCCGACCCCATCGTCATGCGCCTCGCCGATGGGACGGGCGCCGGGCCGGAAGCCGACGCGATTCGCGCCAACGAGGTGAGCCTCGCGCTGCTCGTGGTGCTCGAGACGCTCGAGCCTGTTGAACGGCTCGCGCTCGTCCTGCACGACGTCTTCGGGATGGCGTACGAGGAGATCGCTCCCATCGTCGACCGGTCGGTGGTCGCCACTCGACAGGTGGCCAGCCGCGCACGCCGGCGCGTCCAGCGGGAGGCGCCGCGCTCTCGCGTCGACCTCGAGGCGCAACGCCACGTCGTCGAGGCGTTCCTGGCGGCCGTCCAGGAAGGCGACGTCGAACGACTGGTCACCGTGCTGGATCCCGACGTCGTCCTGAGGGCCGATGGCGGCAGGGCCAGGGGGATGTCGCGTCTCGTGCGTGGCGCGTCGGGCGTGATCGCGCAGGCCGCGGCGTTCTCGAAGCTTGGCCTGTCGAGTGCCCTGGTGCGGGTCAACGGCGATGTCGGGGTCGTGTCGCGCCTTCCGGACGGGCGCATGCTGTCGGTGATGGCCTTTGCGATTGCAGGCGACCAGGTCGTCGAGATGAACATCCTTGCGGACCCCGACCGGCTGCAGCGACTCGATCTGCGGAACATGTAGTCGTGACACCGCAGGCCGCGGCTGAGGCACGTTGCCGGCGTGCCGTGGCGCGCGGCGCTCGAGTGGCGCGCCTGCACAACGGCCCGGCAGTCCACTACGATGCACGGGTGGACACACTCACCGCTGCGCAGGCCAGACCCACACGTGCGCACGCACCGCCGGCCGCTCCCCCGCGCGTGCGGATGCTGTCGATGCATGCCTCGTACGCCTGCGGGAACACGGGACGCTGCTGCTCGGCCGGCTGGCCCATTCCCGTGGAAGCGCACGTCCTGCCGGTTCTGAAGACCGCCATCGCGGACGGCACGGTACGCGAGGTCGATGGCAGCGCTCCGCTCGTCTTCCCCGCCGAGCGCCCGGAATGGGCAGGCGCCGTTCTGGGACACGCCGCGTCGGGCGCCTGCGTCTTCTTCGATCCGCAGCAGCCAGGCGGGCACTGCCGTGTGCAGCGGCACGCCGGCACACCGGCCATGCCGGTGGCGTGCCGGCAGTTTCCAAGGATCGCTCGACACGATGCGACGGGAACCGCGGTGACGCTGTCCCACTGGTGTCCGACCGCAGTGACCCTGCTCGACGCCGACCGGCCCGTCACCGTCGTCGAGGCGCCGGTCGCCTTCTCGGACGCGCCCGCGTACGAAGGGCTCGACGCGCGCGACGCGTGGCCGCCGCTGCTTCGGCCCGATTGCCTCTTCGATCTCGAGGCATACGCGTGCTTCGAGGCCTGCGGCGTCCAGCTCTTGACCCACCCTGGCGATTCGTTGATGGCCCGGCTCACCAGGCTCTCGAACTGGGTGGAGCAGGTGCGACGCTGGCGGCCGGGCAGCGGCGACCTGGAGCCCTGGATCAGGAGCGCGGCCGACGCGGCACTGCATCAGGACGTCGATGCCGAGGCCCTGCGCGAGGCGAACGACCGCCGCGCCGCATGGGCTCACCTCTGGCGCGATGTGCTCGACGCCATCCCACCCACCCTGCTCCTCCATCTTCCAGAGGGGCTCCGAGCCTCATCGGCCGGCGAGACGCCGTGCGCGTCGGCCGGCGAGACGCCGTGCGCGGACGAAGCCGAGGGGGACCCTCGACTGGGCCGGTACCTCGCCGCGCGACTGTTCGGCAGTTGGGTGGCCTACCAGGGGACCGGCGTGCGGAGCGTGCTGGCAAGCGTCCACGCTGCGGCGGCCGTCCTCCAGCGTGCGCTGCGGGCGGGCGAAACGGCGACGGCTGACACGCGTGTGCGAGAGGCCATCCGTACGGCCGACCTGCTGCTGGTGCACCTCGCGCGGCCAGAAGTCCTCGCCCGGCACTACAACAAGTGGGAGCTGAGACCGCCGGCATTCATCGTGAACGCGGGGCACGCCGGGCAGGCGTGATCGCGTCACGCTGCGTCTCGATCTCGCCGAGCTGCGCAGTGAGGGCTGCGACCTGCGCATCGAGGTCGGCCAGTGCCGCCGCCGCCTGCGCGGCACGCGCCGACGCCGCGGCTTCGAACGCAGTGGCCTGATCCAGTTTCGCCTGGGCGGCCGAGAGGGCGCGGGTGGCGGCTTCTACCTGAAGCCGTGCGGCGTCCAGGGCGCCGTCGGCCACTTCGGCCTCGTCGCGACGCGTGGTGTGCGCTTGCGCGAGATCGTCGAGGGCCGCACGTGTCGTGCGCCATTCGGCCTCGAGCGCTTCACGTGCCCGGCGCTGGTCGGCGCGCTGTGGCGGCTCGCTCACGAGCGTGAGCGGCGTGCGGGCGGGCGGGTCTGCCGCATCCCGCACCACGAGCCCGGCAAGCGCGTCGAGGCCCGGCAGCGGCACGTCGGCAGACAGCTGCCCGTGCGGCAGGTGCGGGTCGCCCGCGCGCAACGCAATGGCCTCGAGTGACGTGCGCATCCGCTGACGCGTGTCGGACGTGAGCACGACACCGCCGGCCGCCGCCAGCCGTTCGGCCTGCGCCGCCAGCCGCGTGATGATGGCGTCGCGCTCTCCGAGTGCCCGCGCGAGTTCCGCGCCTCGCCCGCCCTGCAGACGCGCCTGCTGGGCCTCGCGTGCGGCAGCACCGGCGGCCAGCAGTGCGTCGTATTCGCCCCGCTCGTGCCAATAGAGCTGATTGACCAGCCAGGCAGACGTCTGGGGACGCGGCAGGGCACGGATGCGCTGGGCGAGTTCGCGTTGTCCTGCGCGTACCAGGTCTCTGGCCAGCTCGTTGCGGGAGGCCACGAACATGCGCGGATCGTCCTGGTACAGGCGGGCCACACGCCCCGTTACGTCCACGATCACGCCAGACACCAGTGACCTCTCGTCGTCAGCAGAGGGCGAGCCCCTCGCGACGCAGCCAGGCCCGCGACTCCCGGTGCTCCGGGCACACCATGTCGACCAGTGCCCAGAACCTCGGCGAGTGGTTGGGCTCACGCAGGTGCATCAGCTCGTGCAGCAGGACGTACACGCGCACCGGCTCGGGCATCTGCAGCAACCGCCAGTTCAGCGCCACCCGACCCGAGCGGGAACACGATCCCCAGCGTGACCGCTGGCTGCGCACCGAGACCGCTGCCACGTGCAGCCCGTGTTGTGCGGCGAGCGCGAGCAGTTGGGCGGGCAGTTCGAGCGAGGCCACCTTGCGCATCGCGCGCTCGACCACGGCGCGGTAGTCGTCGTCGCGTGCGGTGCGGACGGCCAGTTCGCCCACACGCACCACCACCGGATCGCCGTCGGCGCCTTCGTCGACCGACACCGGCTCTTCGCGGCCACGCCACCACACCAGGGTGCCCGGCCGCCACCGTCGGTCGACCTTGCGCTCTTCGAGTTCACTCTGCCGCGCAGCGATCCACGCGAGGCGGGTGCGGAGGAACGCCTCGGCCTCGCGACGCGACCCGTAGCGCGGGATGGTGACGCGGACGGTGGCGTCGGGCAGCACGCGCAGGATGTACCGGCGTGCACGGCCGTTGCGGACAAACAGCGGCGAGGCCGCCTGCGAGGGCGCGTGCCGGGGCGTCGACGAGGCTGGCGGCGGGGCGGCCACCTGTGACTCGATCTGGGTGTCGGCGCTCGCGCACCACGGCAAAGGCAACTGTCTACGCATCCGGGGTCAGACCTGGTCCTGCAGCAGCGACGCGACCAGTTCCTGCACCCGCGCCACGAGACCGCGCCGCTGCCATTCCTCCAGCCGTACTTCACGACTCGCCGCCAGATCCTCGTCGAACGCCGAGGCCACGGCCGACACCACGCCATCGTCGCACACGCACACGGTCGTCTCTTCGTTGTGCGCAAACGAGCGATTGTCGAAGTTGCTCGTGCCCACACTACACCAGCAGCCGTCGACGACCATCACCTTCTGGTGCAACATGCGCGGCTTGTATTCGTAGAGCTTGACGCCGCGTCGCAGCAGCACCCCGTACAGGCGCACGCTGTTGTGGCGGGCGAGCCAGTTGTCGTTGTGGATGCCGGTGACGAGCACCCGCACCTGGACGCCACGGGCCGCGGCGTCGGCCAGGGTCTCGACCGCCACCTCGTCTGGCACGAAGTAGGGATTGGCAATCTCGATACGCTTGCGCGCCGACACGATGGCCAGGTAGTACGAGAGGCGCGCACTCGAGGCGCCGGCATCCGGCGAGCTGTTGATCACCTGGACGTCGCAGGTGCCCGCCGCTTCGGCTGTCACGAAGAAGGCCTCACCCTGCAGCACCTCGCCGGTGGCGCGGAGCCAGTTGACCGCAAACCCTGTCTGCAGGTGGCGCACGGCCGGCCCCTCGAGCCGTACTTGCGTGTCGCGCCACTCGTCTTCGGTCGATGCCGTCCCGCGCCAGTGATCGGCAATGCCCGCCCCCCCGGTGAAGCCGACGCGACCATCGACAATGAGCGATTTGCGGTGGGTGCGGTTGTTGAAGCGGCCGACCGTGTACCAGTGGATGCGGTTGTACCAGGCGACCTCGCAGCCCGCGTCCTTGAGCACGCCGAGAATCCTGTCGCCAAGCGTCGTGGAGCCCACGGCGTCCAGCAGGAGTTTCACGCTCACGCCGGCCCGCGCACGCTCGGCGAGTGCCGCGGCGAACTCGTCGCCGATGGCGCTGGCCCAGAAGATGTACTGCTCCATCGTCACGGAGCAACGCGCGTCTCTGATCGCGGCGAGCATCGCACCGTAGAACGCGTCGCCGTTCTCGAGCACGTCGAGGCGGTTGCCGGGCTCGAAGGGCACGCCGGTGAGCCCGACGGCGGTATCGAGAAACTCGGGGCTGCCCACGGGGGCGGTGTAGTCGAGGCCGAGTGTCGGCGCGCGTTCGGGCCAGCGGAGCAGATAGGCCACGAAGGCGACACCGAGCGCCCACGAGGCGGTGCCGAACCGGTCGACGGCCAACGCCCAGCCCGCCAGCGCGGCCCACGGCTGCCACAGCCAGATCGCGCGGCGGATGCGGGTGCTCGGCCACAGCGTCCCGCGCGCACGTGCCGGCCGCTTGTAGGTGCTCCATCGCCGTGGCACGGGTCGCGCGCGGAAACGACGCGGGACACTCCTCGGGCGACGCGGGCGTGGAGGTCCGGACAAGGGCATGGCGATGAACTCGACGCGACCGACGGAAACCGGCGTGTATCATCGCACGGCGTGTTCTCCATCGATGCCATCAACACTCTGGCCTTTGCCGGAGTCGTGCTCTTCCTCGGGTACGCGATTCGCGGCCGGGTGTCCCTGCTGGCGAGACTCAACATCCCCGCGCCGGTCATCGGCGGGCTGATCGTCTCGGCCGTGATGACGGTGGGACACGTGCGCGGGACGCTGCCCTTCGTCTTCGACACCACCTGGCAGTCGCCGCTGATGATCGCGTTCTTCACCAGCGTCGGCTTCGGCGCGAGCTTCGGCCTGCTCAAGCGGGGCGGGCCACTCGTGCTGATCTTCCTCGCCATCTCCACGGTGTTCACGGTGCTGCAGAACGCGCTGGGCGTGCTGGTGGCGACGCTGCTCGGGCAGCCGCCCCTGCTCGGCGTGCTGGCCGGATCGGTCACTCTCGCGGGCGGACCCGCAACGGGGCTGGCCTTTGCCCCGCTCTTCGAAGCGGCGGGTGTGACAAGCGCCGAGACGGTCGCGGTCGCCGCGGCGATGGCCGGCATCGTCGCCGGCGGCCTGCTCGGAGGTCCGCTCGGCACGTGGCTCATCGAGCGGCGCACGAGGCCATCCGCGATCGAACGCCAGGGGGCGCGCCACGCTCGGCTGGCACACCAGGTCGTCGAAGCGGCCATCGATGGCCCGCCTGAGGGTGTCGTGCCTGGCGGTGAAGATCGTGAAGCCTATGCGTTGATGAAGGCGACCGCGCTCATCCTCTTCGCGATGTGGGTGGGGTCTGGCGTCAGCACCTGGCTCACCGCGCAGGGGTTCGTGCTGCCCGCTTACATCGGGGCCATGCTCGTGGCCGTCGTGTTGCGCAACATCGACGAGTACACGCGGGTGTTCGGCCTGTCACAGGCGGTCATTGACGACATCGGCTCGGTGTCGTTGTCCTTCTTCCTGGTCCTGGCGCTGATGACGCTCAAGCTGTGGCAACTGGTCGGCCTCGCGCTGCCGCTGGCCGTCCTGCTCGTCGCACAGATCGCGCTCGTCCTCGCCATTGCGCCATGGGTGATCTTCAGGACGATGGGACGCGACTACGAGGCGGCCGTGATGGCCGGCGGCTTCATCGGCTTCATGCTCGGCACCACGGCCAACGCCATGGCCAACATGGAGGCGCTCGTCGAACGCTACGGGCCCGCGCCGAAGGCCTTCCTGGTCGTGCCGATGGTGGGCGCCTTCTTCATCGATGTGGCCAACAACATCGTCATCACGCTGTTCCTGAACATCGCCCGCTGACGGACGTCACCGCCGCGTGGCCGGGGCCGGCGCCGGCGGCAGCTCGCGCAGCCGGGCCTTGACCTGCTGGAACTGCGCGCTGTCTCGGGCACCTCCCGCCGGCAGCGTCGCCGTGTCGCGCTGCAACTCCTCGACGCGCTCGGCGGGCGCGGGGTGTGTCGAGAGGAACTGTTCGACGGCGCCGGGGTTGCGCTGCTGCTGGGCCGCCAGCAACCCCATGAACTCCACCAGGCCACGGGGGTCGTAGCCGGCCCGCTGCATGATGCGGACGCCTTCCCGATCGGCTTCACGCTCGTCGTCGCGGCTGAACTTCAGCATGAAGCTGTTGGCGGTGAAGCCGGCGACCGCGCGGGCCGCGGCACCGCCGGCGCCACTGTCGTTGCCAATGGCCGCGCCCAGCAGACCGAGCAGGCCGTTGGCGACGGTGGCCTTGGTCAGCTGCTGCGCCGAGTGCCGCTGCGCCACATGCGCAATCTCGTGGGCCATCACGCCGGCGACCTGCGCCTCGTGGCTCGCCGCCTCGATGATGCCGCGGTTGATCCACACCGGACCGCCGGGCAGGGCAAACGCGTTCATGTCCGACTGGTTCGCCACGGTGAACGAGTACGGGTAGTCCGCGCCACTCGCGTGCTGCGCCAGCCGCTTGCCGAGCCCCTCGACGTACCGCCGGGTGGCCGCGTCGGACAACTTCGGCACCTGCTGACTGATCTCGGCCTGCGCCTGCTGGCCAATCTGGATTTCGTCCTTGACCGAAATCAGCTGCACGGCTGCCACCGACCCCGACGTCAGGGCGGTGGCCAACGTCAGGGCCGTCAGGGGACGCAGCAGGCGGCGGGGTCGAGACGCGGATGACGGCAAGTCCTGCGATGACATGGTCATGGTTGTCGCTCTTTGCAAACCGTTTGCCAGGCGGGGTGTCCTTTTCGCAGGCCATCTGCCGTCCTGGAGCCGGCTCCGTGTGGCGCCGCGTGCTGTATCGTTGCACGCCGGCTGAGCACTTTCTGGTGCAGCGGACGCGCGGGCGACGGGCCCACCGGTTGACGTCCACCTCATCGAGGCAGTACAAGCGAGGCACCACCGTGGCCGATGAGACCCCTATCCCTGCACGCGCATCCGGGCCCACGCCCGAAGAGATCAGCGCCCGACTCGAAGCCCTGCTCAAGCGGACCCACGCGCTGAGACAGGCACGACAGACGCGAGAGGCCTCGGGCGACACCGAGCCCACCTGGCCGCCGTCGGACCACGACATGGCCGCCGTCGAAGTGGTGGACGTGCCCCCGACCTCGATGCTCCGTGGCGCCGACGCACGGCAGGATGACGCGCGGCCGCCCGACCGCGCGGAGGGAGCGGTCCCTGGCTCGGACGTCGCACCGACAAGCGGCGAGGCCCTCGCGTCCTCCAGCATCGTCGAGGCCCAGCCGCCGGTCGAGCGCGCTGATGCCACGTCGGAGGCATCCGCGTTCGGACGGCCCGACTGGAGCACGCTGCGACTGCGCGACGCCCCCGTGGAGGCGCCGGCCACGCCGGCGTGGGTGTGGCTGCTCATCGCGGCGCTCGTCGTGGCCCTGGGCGCCGAGACCGCCTACCTGTTGCGGACGCAGCCGTGGGCCGAGTCACGCGGCGCGGCTGCAGGGCCTGGCGTGTCGTTACGCTTCGAAGGCGACGAGGCGACGCGTGTCCGGGTCGGCGACGACGCGCCTCGGAGCCTGCCGTTCGACCAGGCGGTCACCGGCGAGGCGGTGCGCATCGCCATCCTGCCCCCGGGCGCCGAGCCTCCCGCCTCCACGGCATCAGCGTCGGCGCCGGCATCTTCGTCGCCGGCGGCGCCGGACATTCCGGCCGACGCGGTCACCGCCACTACCGGGGCGGTATTCATCCAGTCCACGCCCGCCGGGGCGATCGTCACGATGGAGGGCCGGGAACGGGGCCCGACGCCGATCACCATTCCGAGGCTGCGCCCGGGACGTCATGACGTGCTGGTGACCAGCCCCGCGGGCCGCCTTGCGTTGAAGGTGGACGTGACGGCCGGCGAGGTCACGCGGCTCGACGCGAGCCGCACGGCACGCTGACGCAGGCGCGCTCGTGGCGGCGGCGCGTCGCCGCGGCACCACTCAGGGTGTCGAGATCGGAGAAGGCTCGACGTGCACGAGCACGTCGGACACCGCGTCGATGCGCTGACGGATTCGGTCGCGGACGTCGGCGGCAATCTGGTGCCCGGCATCGACCGAGATCCAGCCGTCCACCTCGAGATGCAGGTCGACGTGATACTGGAGGCCGGTCTTGCGGCCGAAGCACTTCTCCACCCCGCGCACGCCATGCACTTCGAGCGCGGTGGCACGGACGGCGTCGAGCAGCGCCGCCGACGGCATGGTGTCGATGAGGTCGAGCGACGTGGTCCGCACCACGCCGATACCCGCGGTGACGACGAAGAGGCCGACGAGCACGCCGCCGTAGTCGTCGGCGTGGGCGAAGCGGTCGGGCGAGGACAGGGCCAGCGCGAGCGCGCCCAGCGCGGCCAGCGACGAGAGCACATCGACGCTGTCGTTCCAGGCATCGGCCAGCAGGGCCTGACTGCCGATGCGGCGCGCGAGCCGGACCTTCGTCGCCATGAGCCCGCCTTTGACCAGCAGCGCGGCCACGAGCGGCCACACGGTGTACGGGGCCGGATGCGACGGCGCGCCGCCGAGTTGCTGGAGCGATCGTCCGCCGATGGCGAGGCCAATCACCACGAGCCCCAGCCCCACCAGCAGCCCCGTGAGCGTCTCGGCTCGCCCGTGGCCGTAGGGGTGGTTCGAGTCAGCCGGCCGTGACGCGTACCAGAACCCCACCAGTACGGCGAACGACGCCAGGACGTCGGCCGCGAACTCGACGCCGGCCGCCACGACCGTCGTCGAGGCACCGGCTCGGCCCACCCAGAGAGCGGCGACGGCGAGCGCGAGGTTCAGCGACACGCTGACGGCGGCGACGCGGCGTCCACGGGAGAGCGCGTCGGCCGACGTCATGCCCGACCACCCGCGGCCCGTCTTACGTCCGGTGTGGACGACACGCGGTCACCTCGCTGCGGAGACGATGTTGACGAGAGGCGCCCCCGCCGCAAACGCGTCGAGGCTCGCGAGGGTGGTCGAGGCGATGGCGCTGAGGGCCTCGCGGGTCAGGAAGCCCTGATGGCCGGTCACCAGCACGTTCGGAAACGTCACCAGCCGCGCGAACACGTCGTCGGCGATCCCGAGCGACGAGTAGTCGACGAAGAAGAGGCTCGACTCCTCTTCGTAGACGTCGATGCCGAGACTGCCGAGGTGCCCCGTCTTGAGGGCGTCGATGGCGGCGCGCGTGTCGACGAGCGCGCCTCGGCTCGTGTTGATGAGCATCGCCCCGCGCCGCATCGAGGCGAGGGCGGGCGCGTCGATCAGATGAAACGTGTCGGGCGTCAACGGGCAGTGGAGGGTGACGATGTCGCTTGTGCCACAGACGTCGGCGAGGGTGGCGTATTCGGCCCCCAGGTCGCGTGCCGCCTGGGAGGGCATCGGGTCGAATGCCAGCACCCGACAGCCAAAGCCTCGCCCGATGCGGACGACCTCGCGGCCGATGGCGCCCGTTCCCACGACGCCGAGGGTGCGGCCGTAGAGGTCGAACCCGACCAGGTTGTCGAGCGAGAAGTTGCCTTCGCGCACACGGGTGAACGCGCGGTGGATGTGGCGGTTCAGCGCGAGGATGAGGGCAAACGTGTGCTCCGCCACGGCGTGTGGGGAATAGGCGGGCACCCGCACCACGGTGATGCCCTGCGCGGCCGCGGCGTCGAGGTCGACATTGTTGTAGCCGGCGCAACGCAACGCCACCAGGCGCGTCCCGCCGGCGGCGAGCGTCTCCAGCACGTCGGCGTCGAGCACGTCGTTGACGAAGGCGCAGATGGCAGGGGCGTCGGCCGCCAGGGGGGCCGTATCCTGGGTCAGGCGGATGTCGAGGAAGCGGAACGCGTGTCGGCGCGCGTGATTGGCGGCGGTGAAGTGCTGCTCGTCGTAGGGCCGCGTGCTGAAGAACGTGACGTCCATCGACTCAGGCGAAGAAGGCCCGCTGGTGCCAGGAGGCGGCGGCGGGCCGCTCCCACGCGCCGGCGCGGAGGGCCCCGACGCTCGTGACGGTGTTGTCGTAGACGACAGTGGCCGGCGACACGTCGCCGCGTGCGGCCGCATCGGCAAACGCGTCACGGCTGAGGCGGCGGACCTGGTCGTTGTCGCGATAGTGCACCGCGCCGTGGTCGAGCAGGCCGACGCCGAGCTCCTGTCCCAGCGTCTTCATCGTCCGCACGAGCGCGTCGATCGAGCAGCCGGAGACGCCAGCCGCCTGTTCGTCCACGCCGACCAGCAGAAAACGATCGTGTCGCCAGTCGCGGGCGGCAGTGAGCGGCACCTGATGAGCGTGCCAGGTGGCAAGGAACGCGTCGACGTCCGCCAGCAGGCGGTCGGCCTCGGCCGGTGCGAGGGGTCGCTCGCTGGCAAAGACCCAGAGTCGCGCGTGATCGGGTAGCTGGTCGAAGGTGGTCACTGGCATGGGAATGGGTCCGTGGGACGGGGAACTTCCGGTAGTGTAACGGTTGCGGGCATCGGTGAAGTGTGCGACTCTATGGCTCCGTAGCGGAGGACAGGCGAAGCGTCACACCATGGCTACCAGTGGCAGCGTCGCTGCCGCGCGCCTCGTCGCCCTTGACTCGAACTCCCCTATCCCCGAAGACCCGAGGCGTATGTCCGACCCTGCCTTGCGCGGCGTCCGGCTGCGCCGTGCGCCAGGCAGGAGGCGTGGCAACCCCGTGAGGACGTCGTGAGCGTTCGGCTATTTATCGGCAATCTCCCTTACTCCGCAACTGATGCGGATCTGCGCACGTTGTTCAGTGAAGTGGCGGCCCCCGTCCAGGTCGTGCTGCCGACCGACCGTGAGACCGGTCGCCCGCGGGGGTTCGCCTTCGTGGACTTTGCTGAACGCGAAGCCGCCGAAAAGGTGATCGAGAAGTTCAACGGGGCACCTCTGCAGGGCCGCCCCATCGCCGTCAGCGAGGCGCGTGCGCGCGAGGACCGTCCGGCGGGCGCTCCACGGCCGGGCGGCTACGGCGCCCCGCGGCCCGGAGGGTACGGCGCCCCACCC
>JAEZDP010000400.1 GCA_023418055.1 Acidobacteriota bacterium | reverse complement strand
CGA
Source organism: Acidobacteriota bacterium (assembly GCA_023418055.1). Classification (GTDB taxonomy): domain Bacteria; phylum Acidobacteriota; class Vicinamibacteria; order Vicinamibacterales; family Vicinamibacteraceae; genus JAEZDP01. The sequence goes on along the minus strand of JAEZDP010000400.1, from coordinate 4,561 downwards.
GCAGCAGGGAGTCGGCAAGCAGCGCGAACGTGACGAACGGGTGGGGAACGGCGGGGAAGAGGTGTCGCAGTCGCAGCCAGGCGGGAGCGAGGGCCGAGATGGTCGCCAGCAGGATCAGCCGTTTATGCACGTCGGGTGTCCTGCGACGCACGATGGCCGCAGTTACAAGCCCCACGAACAGCAGCATCTCGATCCAGACGTTGACGTACTGACCGAGGACGAAGGGGTCGTCGCCTCCGCCAAGGTCGCGTCGTGTGGCGTACAGGCCCACAGCTATGCCGGATGGGACGATGGCGACGGCAAGCGCGAGGCCGAGCCATCCGAGTTGTCGATGGACCGTGTGCTTACGCGTCTGGACCAGGCCTGATTGCAGGATCAGGAACATGAGCCAGCCGAACACGAGGCCCGCGTGGACATGACTGACCAGCGGGGCCTCGAACGAACCGTTGTAGACCGGAATCAGGAAGGTGGTGGAGAAGCCGACGAGCGCGATGACCATGAACGTGATGGTCATGACGAAGTAGAACCGGCTGCGCCTGTTCCTTCTCACGTTCAATTCGGGTTCCCGGGTGCACCAGTCACGGCGGTTGAGGTCAGTGATGGGCCAGATGATGGCAGCGGCGGCCCGCTGGCTGCAAGCGTCACGACGTGGTGCCCTGCGCGGCGCGTGCAGGTGCGTCGCGGGAGGAGTGGCGAAGACGCGCGGGGTCCTGTGAGGCACGTGCCGCGTCACATCAAAGGAGACGTGTACCCCAGCGGGAGCACCCCGGCTGGGATATCGAGAGGAGAATCGACCATGACGTGGCACATGCGCAGCATGCAGTTCGCCCTGGTCGTCGCGGCTGCCGTGGGCGTTGCCTGCGGCGGAGCGGCCGACACGCCGAGGACCGAGGAGATCTCCGCGGACGAGACACCGGTTCGCGCCTGTTCTCTGCTGACCGAGAGCGAGTGGACGGAAGTGCTCGGCACCAAGGAAGCGGAGCCGAACGAGGAGAACCTGCGCGTGACGTCGGGCGTGCCCAACCGGTTCAAGTCGAGCTGTCTGCTGGCGGGCGAGAAGGGGTGGGCGTACATCTTCGTGGAGCGCCCCTACGTGACCAGGGCGGGCAGTTCGGAGGACCTGGCTGCAACGCTTCGGACCTACCAGGAGGAGCCGGCGCGCCGGCGGGACAGCCGGCTCTACCCGGAGCTGGCCGGCAAGACGATTGCCCCCTACGACGGACTCGACATGCCGGCCGTCACGCTGACGCCGAGCAACCCCGACCTGCAGTCGGCCATTCTCGTAGTGCGTCAGACGGGCATCACGACGGGTATCCGCGTCGAGGCCGACACGCTCGACGATGCCAGGCGCATCATGCAGAGTGCCATGCGCCGCCTGCCGTAGCCGCAACCGTCCGTCGGTGAGGCGCGCACTCGTGTGCGCGCCCACGACGGCGCAGCCTCCCGCGGCTTGGAATAGCCAGCGCCGCCCGGCGCCTGCATGACGCCGTCCAGCGTCACGAACGTGCCTGCGACGAGCTTTCGCATGCGAGTCGTCCTCTCTCGGCCGAGGACCCGGAGCATCATCCCGGACCCCGGTGCGCCCCCACGGCGTCACATGGGTGATTTGGCGACCTGTACGGCCAGGTCGGGCATCAGCATCAGCGCCGCGGTGCCGTAGTAGGTATGCAGTTCCGGCACCATCTCACCCTTGGCCACCACAGGGTCGGTCGCCACGAGGCGCTTGGCCTCCTCGATGTCGGTCACCGCGAACACATAGAGCCCGCGCCAGCCGTCCACGCCGTCCAGCGGTCCGGCCAACACCAACTTCCCGGCGTCGGCGAGGCGACGCATGTTGGCGAAGTGCCCCTTGAACATCTCGTCGCGCTCGGGGCCCGCGGGCACGCGCGTCGGGCCCGGCCGCAGGATGACGTGCACGTACTGCCGCATGTCGCGTTCGTCGGCGCCGACGCGCTCGGCGAGCGCGGCGTCATAGGTAGGTCGTGCCGTGTCCGGCTGGGACTGGCCCGGCTGGGACGGGGCCGCCTGGGATGGGGCCGGCTGGGCGTGCGCGATGGTCGCGCCGCACGCGGCGGCAACGCAGCAGGCGAGAAGGGCGCATGTGCGCATCTGATGCTCCAGGTGAGTCTCTGATGCCGCCCATCCTACCGCACCGCGGACCGACTGGGCGCACAGACCGACCTGTCGTCGCGACTGTGAGCTCGCGATACGCCCCAGGACCTCGCCACTGTGCAGCGTGGCGCCTACGGCAGCGGCGCCACACGCCGCTTCGTCGCCTGCTCAAACGCGTACGCGAGTCCAATCAGCACCGGCTCGCTGCACTTACCCGCAGTGAACGCCACACCAAACGGCGACGGCTTCGCGTCGAACCCCTCGGGCAGCGCCGGCGTCGGCGCGTTCGGTACACGGCCGAACGGGACGATGACGGTTGGATACCCGGGCTTGGCGGCAATCGAGGCACCCATGCCCGCCGGGAACAGCAGCGCGTCGAGCCGATGCTCCGCCATCACGGCGTCGAGACCACGCGTCGCCGACAGCTCGATGTCCTTCGCACGGTCGGCCTCGTACCGCGCGCGATCGCGCTCGACGTCCATCTCGTCCGAGATGTCGAGTAGCGCCTGCCCGTACTTGATCGCGCCCATCCGCTGGTGCGCGACGTTCCAGAGCCGCAGCTCGGTGAGCGTCTTCACCGGCGCCTTGTCGCCCAGGCTCGAGAGCCACGTGTTGAAGTCGCGCTTCATCCCGTACTTGAAGACAATCGAGCAGTCCGCATCCTTCCCTTTCGCATCGTCGAGCCCCGCGCAGACACCCCAGCCCAACGCGTTGGTCACCGGGTTCGGGTCGATCACGCTCGGGATGTCGGCGGGATCGACGATGACGGCGCCCTGTGCGCGCAGCGCGTCGATGGCCTCGGCCATCACCTTCGCCTGATCGGCGTTCAGCCCGCCGCGGCCCTCCGTGCTGCCGGGCCGAGTGAAGCGGTCGTAGAAGAACGCGCGCGGAATCCCGATGCGCGCGCCCTTCAGCGCGCCAGCCGTCAGGAACGGCGTGTAGTCGTTGCCCGGCGGCGGTGTGCACGTGGACGTGGCTGCGTCGTTCGGATCGGGCTGCGCGCCCTCGAGCACACCAAGCAGGATCGCCGCGTCGGTCACCGTGCGCGCCATCGGACCGGCCGTGTCCTGGTCCGCCGTGATCGGGATGATGCCGTGGCGGCTGATGCGCCCAACCGTCGGCTTGATGCCGACCAGCAAGTTCTGGTTCGACGGGCTGAGAATCGACCCCGACGTCTCGGTGCCGACGTTGGCCGCCCAGAAACTCGCGTTGGTGCCGACGCCCGAACTCGAGCCGCCCGTGGCGAGCACCGGACGCCCATCGCCCGTGGCCTCGCGTGGGTCGCGCCGCGGGTCGAATGGGTTGAACCCGTACCCCGTGAGCGCGTTGTAGTTGGTGGGCATGCCCGTCGCCACCCAGTTGGCGAGCTCCGTCATCCCGGTCTTCGCGATGATGACCGCCCCCGCCTCGCGCAGCCGCGTCGTGAGCGTGGCCTCGTAGGGCGGCACGAGGCCATCGAAGGCCAGCGCGCCGCCGGTGGTCGGCATGTCGGTGGTGTGGATGTTGTCCTTGAGCGCAATGGGGACGCCGTGCAGCGGCCCTCGCACCTTGCCCCCCGCGCGCTCGCGGTCGAGCGCCTCGGCCTGTTCGAGCGCATGGGGGTTGACGCTGATGATCGCGTTGAGCCGGCCCTCGTGGAGGGCGATGCGCTGCAGCGACAGTGCCACCAGCTCGCGCGAGGTGATGCGCCCCTCGGCCATGGCCTGCTGCATGGCGGGAATCGTGGCCTCGACGATCGTGAACGACGGACGTTGCGCGGTGAGGCTCACGGTCGCGAGGACGACCAGCGCGGCGAGCGGCAGACGGACATGCATGCAGGCACCTCGGAAGCGTCGCGATGATCGCACAGCCGCAACCTGCGGACGGTGGCCGTTGCTGTGTTATGTTATGGTAGTATGGTAACGGTATGGTAAAGGTGACGTTCTCTCTCGACGACGAGACCGTCGAGCAGCTGCGGCGCGCCGCCACGAGACTCGGCATGGCGCAGAGTCACGTGGTCCGTGAGGCGGTCGCCGAGTACGCGGCGCGTGCGGATCGGTTGAGCGAGCGCGAGCGGCTGCATCTGCTCGCCGTCCTCGAGGGCCTCGGTGCCGCGCCCCAGACCCGCAGCGCCCGCGCCGTCGACGACGAGATCAAGGCCGTGCGGACAGCACGTCGGACGGGCGGCCGACGGTCGACATGACCGTCCACATCGACACGTCCGCCCTCATCGACGCGCTGACGGGGCCACGGCGATCGCTGCCGCGCCTCACGGCGCTCGTGCAGGAGGGGCATCGCATCGCCCTCTCGAGTCTGGTGCTCTACGAATGGCGTCGGGGTCCTCGTACGACGGCCGAACTCGCGGCGCAGGACGCCCTGCTTCCGCTCGACGGGATCGTGCCCTTCGACGGGAGCGCCAGCACAGTCGCCGCCAACCTCTATCGCCGCATGTCGAGACCGCGCGGCCGGG
>JAEZDP010000093.1 GCA_023418055.1 Acidobacteriota bacterium | reverse complement strand
GCCCAGCGCGAGATAGAAGAGCCCCGTCGTGCGCGCGATGCGCACCAGGGAGTGGGTCGGTGAGACGGCGACGGCGGGCGTGCCAGTGGCAGGCATCGACGGGGCTCCTTCGTGGACCTTACAGCGTAAGTCTAACCATACGGTGTAAGGTTGTGCAAGCGTGAGCAAGAGCCGATCGCCGAACCGCAGCAGATCCCGTGCCCCTCTGAGTCGAGAGCGCGTGCTGTCTGCCGCGGTCGCCATCGCCGACCGTGACGGGTTGTCGGCGGTCACGATGCGCCGGCTGGCCACCGTGCTGCGCGTCGAGGCGATGTCGCTGTATCACCACCTACCTGGCAAGGAGGCCCTGCTCGACGGGCTCGTCGACAGCATCGCGCACGAGATCGACGCCGAGATCCGCCAACTGCCGCCGGTGCGTGGCTGGCGACAGGTCCTCCGGCAACGCTGTCTGGCTGCACGCACGGTCATGCTGCGGCATCCATGGGGCCCTGCGCTCATCGGTTCACGCCCCGCGATCCCGCCGGTGCTCTTCCTGCACTTCGAGGCCACGCTGGCGACGATGGTCGAGGGCGGGTGCTCGTACCATCTCGCGCATCGGGCGATGCATGCGCTGGGCAGCATGACCCTGGGCTTCACACAGGAGCTGTTCAGCCCGCCCGCGGGTGATGGAGCCGCAGACGTGTCTGAGGCGCAGCTCGAGCAGATGGCCGCGCAACTGCCGCACGTCACAGCAATGGTGGCGTCGGAGATCCACGCGCACGACGGCGACACGCTGGGGTGGTGCGACAGTCAGGCCGAGTTCGAGTTCACGCTCGATCTTCTGCTCGACGGTCTCGAGCGCAAGCGCATGTCTGAGAAGGGCTCGCGTCTTCGAGCCGACGGGCACGGCAGGGTACGCTAAGCACCATGCGCATCGTCACGTCCACCTCCCCGTGGCTCGCCGTCCTGTCGCTACTGCCGCTCGTGACGGCCGCCGGATGCCGGCAGCCGGCGCCAGCCGCCGCCGTCCAGCAATGGACCACGCACGAGATCGCGTTCACGTCGGCCGGCACGTATGCGAATCCGTATACCGATGTCGACGTGTGGGTGCACTTCGAGAACGATGCCGGCGAGCGCTTGGTGCGCCCGGCGTTCTGGGACGGCGCTTCGACCTGGCGGGTCCGCTTCGCACCTCCTGATGTCGGCCGCACGTGGACGTGGACGAGCGAGGCGTCGGTCGTCGACGCGGGACTGTCGGGCCAGACCGGTACGCTGCGGTCGATTGCCTACGACGGCGACAACCGCCTGCTGCGGCACGGTCTGTTGCGGATGTCACCTGGCGGCCGCAGCGTCGTGCATGCCGACGGCACGCCGTTCCTCGTCGTCGCCGACACGGCCTGGTCCATTCCGTATCGGGCCACACCCGAGCAGGTGACCACCTATGCGGCGGATCGGCAGGCGAAGGGCTTCAACACCACGTTCCTGATCACCCTGCAGGGCGACATGTTTGCCAAGGGGCCCGACGCGCGCAACACGGCGCTCGGCTTCGCCCGCGCGTTCAGCGACGTTCCCGAGGGACGCCTGAACGACCTGCAGCCCGAGTACTTCCAGGAGCTCGACGGACTTGTCCGGATACTCGTCGACCACGAACTCACGCCGCTCTACGCGCCCGTCGCGCACGGCTATGGCTGGAAGGGCGAGACGGCGATCGGCCCGCGACTGTCGCCCGACGAGTACGCCAGATACTGTCGCTACCTCGTCGCACGCTACGGCAGCATGCCGGCGTTCTGGCTGGTGAGCCTCGACAGCAACGGTCTGGCTCCGAGCATCAAACCGGCTGGCGAGGCCATCGAGCAGTGGGACGCGTACCGGCAACCCGCGGGCCTGCACTACAGCCCCTACGACGACTACCTGGCCGACTGGGCCGAGCCCGGCAGCGACTGCTGCTTCCATGGCAACAAGAGCCACCAGGGGGAGCCGTGGCTCGACTTCCAGTGGGCGCAGACGGGGCACGAGGGCAAGGACCACTACCACAAGGTCCAGCGCATGTACGACGTGACGCCGGTGCGGGCGGTGATGAACGGCGAATCCACCTACGAGGCGATGGGGCAGGGCAAGTACGGCCTCGGCTGGTGGCAGGGCAACGACGCCTGGAACCAGTTGATGCACGGCGGCACGATGGGCGTGGCCTACGGGGCGGTCAGCGTGTGGCAGTGGAAGGTCTCTCGCGACGAGCCTGGCTGGCCCGACTGGACCAACGCGCCGCTCTCGTGGCGCGACGCGCTCGACCTCGAAGGCAGCAGGTATGTCGGCGCCGTAGCCCGCGCGTTCCGCGGCTTCGATTCCACCGACATGGAACGACGCTGGGACCTCGCAGAGGGGAACAGGCCGCTGCTCGCGAAACCGGGGACGTTCTATGTCGCGTACCTGCCCGAGGGCGGCGGCATCACGATTCCAACCGCACCGATCGGCCTCCCGTTCCACTGGTTCGACCCGCAGGCGGGCGAGTTCCGGAGCGAGGGCGCCGTACCTGAGGGCGGACACTTCGAGGCGCCGGACCGGAAGCCGTGGGTGCTGCTGGTCGGCAAGCGCGCCACGTCATCCTAGCTCGTCGTCCGGGACATCGCCGCCCCCACGCGGTTCAGCGTTCCCAGAAGGGCGGCGGCTCGACACCCAGCGCGCGCAGGTAGACGTAGCCCTGGCCGCGGTGATGGACCTCGTTGTCGATGATGTAGAGGATCTGCCAGTGCCCGAAGCCGCTGTACTGGCCAAACGACGTCAGCGTCTCCTGAAAGCGTCCGGCGGGAATCTGCGCCCAGAACTCGTTGATCTTCGTCGTGCCCTCGTCCCAGAGCCGAAGGATCTCAGCCTTCGACGTCGCCTTCGGCGGCGCGTAACCGCCCCATTCGAGCGTGGCCAGCCCGTGCGCCATCGGCCCGGCCATGCTCAGCATCTCATTGGCGAGCTCCCCAAACGTCCGCATCCCACCAATCGAGAACGAGAACAGCTGGTCGTCGGGAAACATCTCGATCACCCGCCGTGTCAGCTTGCGGTGGCCCTGCCAGTGTTCGAGCAGCGCGTCGGTGGAGATGAACATCGTCGGTTGAGATGCCTTCGCATCCGTCATGTGAGTGCTGCTCGAAAGCGAGTGTTCGCGGATCGTGCCCGCCCGGTCGACCCGAACGCTTCTACCTGCACAGCCTCGGGGCCTCAGCGCACTCCTCCGCGAGACGCGTCCGTTGCCGTCTCCGCGTCCACGGTGTTGTCGTCGCCTTCCAGGTCGAGTAGCAGGCGGGGATCCACGCCTGCACGAACCGGCTTGAACGGGACGACGATGGTGAGCTGGCGCGTGGCGGCGTCGACGCGCTCGAGCGACCGCTGCGCAGGGCGCACCGCGTCCCGCTCGTCGAAGACGCCGACCTCGACGAAGTCGCCGATCGGCACATCCGTGTCGACACCGGCCGCATCGGTCACGAACTTGCGGGCCCGCACGTCGAGGGTGACCCGCCACCTGCCGGCGTCCAGCGACTCCGCGCTCGCCCGATGGGTCGCGAGCTCCCAGGTGGTCGTCACCTCGAAGAGGTCGTGCAGCAGGGAATGATGCTGCTCCGGTGTCACCGCGCGCAGTTCGCGGTACAGATCGCGTGTAGTCGCCAGCGGCGCGTCGGGCTGTGTGTGCGTCTCGACGAGGCGCCTGAGCGCCGTGTTGACCTGCGCTTCGCCGATGTACTCGCTCAGTGTGTACAGCGCCATCGGCCCCTTGCGGTAGGCCAGGTACGGATCCAGCCCGCGCAGGAGTGGCTCGCCGCGGCGTATCGGTGGGTATGGATGCGGTTGCCGCATGAACCGCCGCAGCCGTTCGATCTGCGCACCGAATCTGTCCTCGCACATGCGCAGCGCGTAGTACCAGGCGATGCTCTCGCTCATCACCGGTGCGCCCTCGGCGAACGCGTACGGCACGGTCCACTGGTGGGCCATCTCGTGGCCAACGACCGCGAAGGGCAGGTCTATGGCGGCCGGGTCATGGCCAGGGCTCCAAAGCGCGAAACCCTCCGAGTGCGTCAGCATGCTCGCCTCCGCGTGCAGCCCGACGCCGTTGCCCGGATGCTCGACCACGGTGAGATGGCCGTAGCGGTAGGGTCCGAAGTGGCGCGTGTAGTAGTCGAGCGACGCGCGAATGCTGTCCAGCATGCGGTCGACGTGGCCGGCGTGCTGCGGATGATGAAAGATCGCGATACGCACCGCGCGCCCCGCGCTGTCCGACGGCGCCCACTGCGCCTCGCGCAGGCTGTATCTGGCCGAGGCAAACGCCCACTCCTGTCCAATCGGGCCGTCGGTCACGTAGTGGAAGTAGCGGCGGTCGCCCTCGGTCCATTGACGCCGCAGAGCGCCCGGCGCGACGCCGATCTGGTCGGCACTCGTCCCGACGATCGCCTCGAACTCGATTCCGCCCCCAGACGTCGCACGCGCCTCGACATCGTCGAGTAAGGGCACGAGTGGACGTGCAGGGAGCCCATGCTCCCGACGGTCGCCGGCGGCGAGGAGCTCTCGCGTGCGCTGGTAGCCGATCGCGGGCAGGGCGGTGTGCTGGAAGAACGTGCCGTTCTCGACGATCGACGTGTCGGCGCCGTCCTCGCGAAAGCCGCGGGCCTGGTAACGCACGGCAAACGTCATCTGCAGGGACGCGCCTGGCGCGAGG
>JAEZDP010000238.1 GCA_023418055.1 Acidobacteriota bacterium | reverse complement strand
AGCCGCATGGCGCGGTTGATGCTGGAGGCCACGAGCACCAGCACGTTCGGCGGCTGCGGCGAGGCCACGTACGCCTCGAGGATGCCCAGGTCCGAGCGGCCCGCCTCTTCCTCCCCGTCGTCGCCGGCATCGTCGCCGCCCGAGGCCTTCTTGCGCGTCTTGAACAGCCGCTCGACGTGGAGGTACAGGATGACGCGGCGGGGCGACAGCATGGCCAGGGTGCGGGCGGCCGACACGACGGCTGCCGGGTCGGCGTCGCCGTGGAAGCGCTCGACGTCGAGTGCCTGCAGGTCTGGCTCGACCAGCCCGACGAGCGCCGCGACCGCCTCGTCCTTCGCGCGCTCGTCGTCACCGACGATCAGGTAGAGCGGTGCTGGCCCGTCAGGTGACGAGAGCTGCGACGGAAGCTGGTCGGGCGTGAGCGTCCGCGCCACGGTCAGAACGCCTCGAGAATGGCGCTCACCGTGCGGCGCGCCACGTCGGTCGACACGCGTTCGAGCGCCGTGCGATCGGTGCCGAGCAGGGCCCCCGCGTCGAGGGCGCCGGTGCCGGTCGACAGGTCGTATTCCTCGTCGAACGACTGCGCAGGGTTCTCCCAGATCAACTTGCCAGCCTTGAGGTCGCGGAACTCGAGCTTCAGCGTCATGCGCAGGATGTAGCGCGTGACCTGATTGTTCTGGTTGAACCCGCTCGGCTCGAGCGTCACCGACACGACCGTGCCGGAGAGCACGGCATCCACCCCCTCGGTGTCGGGCGTCACCTGATAGCGCCCCCGGCCGATGAACTCGGTCCGCACGCGTTCGGTCAACACGCGCTCGAGGTCGAACACCGACGTGTTGTTGGTAAAGGTCGGGATGCCAATCATCCTGATGTAGGACGGCAGGAAGTTCCCCCGGCCCGTCAGCGAGTACCCGCACCCGGCGTGCACGAGGCCCGCCAGGCCCGTCAGCCCGAGGGCAAGGAGTTCCCGGCGGGTGGTCACTTCGTCTCCCTCACGACGATGCTCACGAGGCGGCCGCCGGCCACGATCACCTTCACCACCTCCTTGCCGCTCGTATACGTCTGGACGTTCGGCTCCGCCAGCGCGGCCTCGCGGATGGCGGCCTCGTCGGCATCGGCCGGCACGGTGACGCGCCCCCGCACCTTGCCGTTGACCTGGACGGGCAGCGTCAGCTCCTCGGCACGTGCCGCCGCATCGTCCACGACGGGCCACCCCGCCGCGACGACCCCGTCGGCATGCCCGAGCCGCTCCCACAGCTCTTCGGCCATGTGCGGCGCAAACGGCGAAATCATCAACACCAGCGCCTCGACCGCTTCGCGCACGACCGCGCGCGCTGACGCGGACGCCTGCGCCGGATCGTCGAGCGGATCGTCGTCGGCGCGGCGACCGGGCTTGAACATCCCGGTCCGGTCGGTGAACGCGTAGAGCTCGTTGACCAGCTCCATGAGCCCGGAGATCGCGGTGTTCAGGTGCACGCGTGGGTACAGGTCGTCGGTGACCCGCGCGATGGTCTGGTGCGTCTTGCGTCGCAGGGCCCGCTCGTCAGGCGTGGCTGCGGCACCCGCGTCGGCCGACAGCTCGGCGAGCGCGGGCGCGAGACCGTCCACGAGACGCCAGACGCGCGTGAGAAAGCGGAAGCTCCCTTCGAGGCCGGTGTCGGTCCACTCGACCTCCTTTTCGGGCGGCGCGACGAACATCACATAGAGGCGCAGCGCATCGGCGCCGAAGCGCTCGATCATCGCGTCGGGGTCGACCACGTTGCCCTTGGACTTGGACATCACCTGCCCGTCCTTGAGCACCATGCCCTGGGTGAGCAGCCGCGCGAAGGGCTCGTCGTGGTCCACCATCCCGAGGTCGCGGAACACGCGCGCGAAGAAGCGCGAGTAGATGAGGTGCAGAATCGCGTGCTCGACGCCGCCGCTGTAGAAGTCGACAGGCGCCCAGTAGTTGCACCGCGCCGGATCGAAGGGGGCCGTGGCGTTCGAGGCGTCCGTGAACCGGTAGAAGTACCAGGACGAGTCGAAGAAGGTGTCCATGGTGTCGGTCTCACGACGCGCAGGGCCGCCGCATGACGGACACGACACGTTGACGAACTCGGGAATCTGCGCCAGCGGCGATTCGCCCTTCCCGCTGAAGGCCACCACCTTCGGCAGCACGACGGGGAGTTGCTCGTCGGGCACCGGCACGACGCCGCACGAGGGACAGTGGATCATCGGGATCGGCGTGCCCCAGTAGCGCTGTCGCGAGACCCCCCAGTCCTTCAGCCGATACTGCACCGTGCGACGGCCGATGCCGCGCGCCTCGGCCGCGTCGGCCATGCGCTGCCACGCCTCGGTCGTCGGCAGCCCGCTGAACTCGCCCGACTGCGCACTGACCCCGTACTCGACGAACGCCTCGCTCATCGAACCGGGATCGGCGGCCTCGCCGCCCACGGGGGCCACCACCGGGCGCACCTCGAGCGCGTACTTGCGCGCAAACTCGAAGTCGCGCTGGTCGTGCGCCGGCACGGCCATGATGGCGCCCGTTCCGTAGCCGCCGAGCACGAAGTTGGCCACCCAGACGGGTACCGTGGCGCCGGTGAAGGGGTTGACGACGCGGCGGCCCGTGTCGAAGCCCTCCTTCTCCACCTCGCCCGACATCCGCCCGAGCCGGTCCTGCTGGCGGAAGCGCTCGGCCCTGGCGCGGAACGTCGCCGGGTCGTCGGACTCGGCGGCAAACCGCTCCACGAGTTCGTGTTCAGGCGCGATGAGGACGAACGTCGCCCCGTGGATGGTGTCGATGCGCGTGGTGAAAATCTCGATGCCGTCCGCCGTGGCGTTGCCTGCCGCGTCGGCGATCGGGAACGTCGCCTGTACGCCTTCGGATCGCCCGATCCAGTTGCGCTGCATCGTCAGCACCTTCTCGGGCCAGTCGGGGAGGCGCGTGGTGCCGTCGAGCAGTTCGTCCGCGTAGTGGGTGATGCGCAGGAACCACTGCTCGAGCTCGCGTGAAGTCACCTGCGAGCCGCAGCGCCAGCACGCGCCGTCGATCACCTGCTCGTTGGCGAGCACCGTGAGGCAGCTCGGGCACCAGTTGACCGTCGAGCGGCGGCGGTAGGCCAGGTCCCGCTCCACCATGCGCAGGAACAGCCACTGGTTCCAGTGGTAGTAGTCGGGCAGGCACGTGGCCAGCTCACGGCCCCAGGCATAGCTGATGCCGAGTCGCTGCAACTGGCCCTTCATGTACGCGATGTTGTCGAGCGTCCAGGTCTCGGGATGCAGGTTGTTCTTGATGGCCGCATTCTCGGCCGGCAGGCCAAAGGCATCCCAGCCGAAGGGGTGCAGCACGTTGCAGCCCTGCATCCGCTTGAGGCGCGCCACGACGTCGCCGATCATGTAGTTGCGCACATGCCCGACGTGAGCGCGGCCGGAAGGGTACGCGAACATCTCGAGGCAGTAGAACTTCGGCTTCGACGGATCTTCGACGACCTCGAAGGCGCCGGTGTCGGCCCAGCGCTGCTGCCACTTGCGTTCGATGTCCTGCGGAGAGTAATCAGCCACGGTACGCGGTCACCTGTCTCACGAAGAGGGACAAACGAGGATTATACCGTTCGCGGTCTACGGTCCGCGGTCTACGGTCCACAGCTCGGTCTACGATCTACGGTCCACAGCTTCCGGCGGTCCTGTGCTACCGTGCGCGGCATGCCTCAGGTTCTTCGTGTGCTCCGGACCGTCCGGAGCTGCCCGCGGCCCGTGTCGGCCGCCTGCATGCTCGTCCTCGGCCTCTACGCGGCCACCCTGCCCGCCCTGGCGCAGCCGGCCGTCCCGCGCGCCGAGTTTCCGCAGCCCCAGTTCGAGCGCCGGGACTGGCAGACGCTCAACGGACCGTGGCAGTTCGCGTTCGACGATGCCAATGTCGGGCTGCAGGAGAAATGGTTCGAGCCGGGGCGGCGCTTCGACCGCACCATCACCGTGCCGTTCGCCTTCGAGAGCGCTCGGAGCGGCATCGGCGACACCAGCTTCCACCCATGGGTCTGGTATCGCCGGACGCTGACGCTGCCAGCCGGATGGGAGGGCCGTCGCGTCCTGCTCAAGTTCGGGGCGGTCGACTACCACGCGTCGGTGTGGCTGAACGGGCAGCTGCTTGGTGAGCACGAAGGCGGCAGTACGCCGTTCGGGTTCGACGTCACAGACCATCTGGCCAAGGGCGAGAACGACCTGGTGGTGCGGGCCTGGGATCCCCCCACCGACAGGTTCGTCCCGCGAGGCAAGCAGTACTGGAAGGAGAAATCCGAGAGCATCTTCTACACGCGGACCAGCGGCATCTGGCAGCCGGTGTGGCTCGAGGCCACCGGCGAGAGCTACCTCTCGAACGTCCGCATCACCCCGTCGATGGACGGCGCCGTACGGTTCGATGCCCGCCTGGCGCGTCCCGCCGACGGGTTGACGCTGCACGCCACCGTGCGCTTCAACGACGCCGAGGTTACCGGGGGGTCGGCCACCACCGAGGGCGTGCGCGCGGCGCTGGCGCTGCGGGTGCACGATCCGCAGACCTGGAACGTCGGTCGCGGCAACCTCTACACGGTGGCGCTCGAACTTCGGCGCGGTGACGCCGTGCTCGACACGGTGCACACCTACTACGGCTACCGCGACATCACGCGCGACGCGCACGGCCTGCAACTGAACGGTCGCCGGCTGTATCTGAAGATGGTGCTCGACCAGGGCTACTGGCCCGAGAGCCTGTTGACGCCGCCGTCGGACGAGGCAATGCAGTTCGACATCAAGGCGGCGATGGACATGGGCTTCAACGGCGCGCGCAAGCATCAGAAGGTCGAAGACCCCCGGTTCCTGTACTGGGCCGACCGGATGGGGTTTCTCATCTCCGGCGAGATGGCCAACGCCTACCTGTTCGACGATCAGTACGTGTCGCGCTTCACCCGCGAGTGGCTCGAAGTGCTCGAGCGCGACGTGAATCACCCGTCGATCGTCATGTGGATTCCCATCAACGAGAGCTGGGGGACGCCCAACCTTCGCGACCCCCGGCAGCAGATGCACCTCAAGGCCAACTACATGCTGACGCGGTCGTTCGACAACTCGCGACTGGTGATCGAGAACGACGGATGGGAGCACGTGGACACGACCGACCTGTTCGGCATCCACGACTACGCCCGCACGGGCGACGACCTCTTCGAGAAGTACCGTCGTCTGGGCGAGCCGAACGTGCGCATCCCCGACAACGGCCGCGCGGCGCTCGTGCCGGGCTACGAGTACAACGGCTCGCCCATCTTCCTGTCCGAGTTCGGCGGCATCGCGTATCGGGCGCCAGGGTCGCCGGTGCCCGAGGGCGCCTGGGGCTATGCCGGCGTCGAGCCGTCGGCCGACGCGGCATTCGACCGCCTCAAGGGCCTGTACGACGCGCTCGCGAAGCTGCCCGGCATCATCGGCATCTGTTACACGCAGATTACCGATGTCGAACAGGAGATCAATGGGCTGCTCACCTACGACCGCAAGTTCAAGTTCGACCCCGCGGCCGTGAAGGCGCTCAACGACGCCTTGCGCTAGACGGCACGCGGCTGTCCCACGGAGGAACCGGTTGTGAAGCACCTCGCCATGGCCCCACTCGTTCGCCTCACCGCGCTCGCCGTCCTCACGCTGGGGACGGCGGCCTCGACGGCCCACCTCCCCGGCATGCACGGCGCCCCGCAGGCGGGCGCCGGCGCGGCGACCGGCACGCCCCGATTCGAGACGATCCAGATGGACGATCACTTCTGGAGCGAGGGCGCCACCTATGGCGACGTGAACCGCGACGGACAGGTGGACGTGATCTCGGGCCCGTACTGGTATGCAGGGCCGAACTTCCGCACCCGCGCCGAGTACTACCCAGCCGACGAGTTCTTCGAACGCGTGCGCCCGAACGGCAGCACCGCCACGATTCCGGGGTTCGAAGGCGCGCTGGGCACGCAGCTCGCCTACTCGGACAACTTCTTCGCCTACACCGACGACTTCAACGCCGACGGCTGGCTGGACATCCTGATCATCGGCTTCCCGGGCAAGGACGCGTCGTGGTACGAGAACCCGCGCGGGCGCGACCAGCACTGGACGCGTCACGTGATCGCCGATCGCGTCGACAACGAGTCGCCCACCTATGTCGACATCATCGGCGATGGCCGCAAACGCATCGTCTGCAACTCGGGCGGCGCATTCGGCTATTGGGAGCAGACTGACGCCGACCCCGCGCGCCCATGGACGTTCAGGGCCCTGTCGCCCGACATCGGCCTCGGCAACTTCACGCACGGGCTGGGCGTGGGCGACGTCAACGGCGACGGACGCCTCGATCTGATCGAAGGCACAGGCTGGTGGGAGCAGCCGGCGTCGCTCGACGGTCATCCCCACTGGCGACATCACCCCGCGGACTTCGGCAAGGGGGCACAGTACTTCGCGTACGACGTCAACGCCGACGGCGTGCCCGACGTCATCGGCAGCCTCGAGGCCCATGGGTATGGGCTGGCGTGGTGGGAGCAGCGCCGCGAGGGCTCCGGCAGCACGTTCACCCGCCACATGATCATGGGCGACCGTCCGGACCAGCAGGCGCACGGCGTCGCGTTCTCGCAGGTGCACGCCCTCGAGCTGGCGGACATCGACGGCGACGACTTGTCCGACATCGTCGTGGGCAAGCGCTTCTGGGCCCACGGACGCGATGGCGATCCCGAGCCGAACGCACCGGCGGTGCTGTACTGGTTCAAGCTGGTACGGCAGGGCACGAAGGTCGAATGGGTGCCTCATCTGATCCACGACGACTCCGGTGTCGGCACCCAGGTGACCGTCGGTGACGTCGACCGCGATGGCTTGCTCGACGTGGTGGTCGGCAACAAGAAGGGAACCTTCCTGCACCTGCAGCGGCGCCCGCCGCGACCGGTCGCCGACGACGAGGCTCCGGCGGAGGACCCCCGGCTCACGGCGCCCTTCCGCGGCCTGCGGCCGCTCGACGCCGCACGGGCCATCACCATGCCCGAGGGCTTCCGCGCGCACGCCTACGCCGGCGAGCCCGACGTCCGACAGCCGATCGCGTTCGCCCTCGACGACCGCGGGCGAGTGTGGGTGGCCGAGGCGTACGCGTATCCGGTCCGCCAGCCCGAGGGCGAGGGCAAGGACCGCATCCTCGTGTTCGACGACACCGACGGCGACGGCCGGTTCGACCGCAAGACCATCTTTGCCGACGACCTCAACCTGGTGAGCGCGATCGAGATCGGCTTCGGCGGCGTGTGGGTGGGCGCCGCGCCGTATCTGCTCTACATCCCGATGGAAGATGGCGACGAGCCGCGCGCGTCGGGGCCGCCGCAGGTGATGCTCGACGGCTGGGGCTACGAGGACACGCACGAGACGCTGAACAGCCTCACGTGGGGCCCGGACGGCTGGCTGTACGGCGCCCATGGCGTGTTCACCAACAGCCTCGTGGGACGTCCCGGGAGCGCCGACGACGAGCGGGTCGGCCTGAATGGGGGCATCTGGCGCTTCCACCCGACCCGGCACGTGTTCGAGGTCTTTGCCGAGGGGCTCAGCAACCCGTGGGGTCTCGATTTCAACGACCATGGCCACGCCATCACGGAGGCGTGCGTCATCCCGCACCTCTGGCACGTGGTGCAGGGCGCGCACTACCAGCGACAGGCCGGTCAGCACTTCAGTCCGTACGTCTACGACGACATCCGGACGATCGCCGACCACCTGCACTACACCGGCGACTCGCCCTGGGACGGCAACACGAAAAGCGCAGCGCAGGGCGGCGGCCACGCGCATGCCGGGCTGATGGTCTATCTCGGCGGCAGTTGGCCCGAGCAGTACCGTGGCCAGGCGTTCATGAGCAACATCCACGGTGCCCGCATCAACATGGACACGCTCGAGGCACAGGGCAGCGGCTTTGTCGGGCGGCACGGCGCCGACTTCCTCGAGTTCAACGACCCGTGGTCGCAGGTGGTGAACCTGCAGTACGACCAGGACGGCTCGGTGTTCATGATCGACTGGTACGACCAGGAGCAGTGCCATCTGAACGACCCCGAGGTGCCCGACCGCGGCAACGGCCGCATCTTCAAGGTGGTGTACGGCGACACCCCGACGACACGACCCGACGTGCAGGCCCAGAGCGATGCCGCGCTCGTGCAGGCGCTGGCGCGCCGTCACGAATGGCACGTGCGGCATGCCCGGCGAGTGCTGCAGGAGCGCGCGGCCAGCGGCAGGCTCGCGCCTGAGACCGTCCCGGCACTGCGGGCCCTGCTCGGTCTCGGCGGACCGCTACCCGCCGAGGTGCCGCAGGATGGCGGGATGCACGCCCGCACGTCGACGGAAGCTCGCCTGCGCGTGCTCTGGGCCCTGCACGTCGTCGGTGGGCTGCGCGACGCCGACGTCGAGGCGCTGCTTGGCGACGCCGACCCGCAGGTGCGCGGGTGGACCGTCCAACTGGCCGCGGAGCGTGGCGCGGTATCGGGCCCTGTGCTCGCCGCCCTCCCCGCGCTGGCGCAGCGCGACACGACGCCGACGGTCGCGCTGTTTCTCGCAAGCGCCGCGCAGAGACTGCCCGACGCACAGCGGTGGCCCATTGCCGAGGCGCTCCTGGCGGCACGGACCGGTCATGACACCGATCACAATCTGCCGCTCATGACATGGTGGGCGTTCGAGCCGCTCGCGGCCCAGGACGCCTCACGAGCCGTGGCCCTGGCGACGGCCTCACGTGTACCGCGCGCGCTCGAGTTCACCGCCCGCCGAATCACCGCCACGGGTGACGCGGCGGCGCTCGACGTGCTCGTTCGCGCCACCACCAGCGTGACCGACCCCCAGGTGGCGGCCATTCTCACGGGGATGAACGCCGCGCTGCGCGGGCAGCGCAACGCCGCCCTGCCCACGGCATGGGCCGCGACGGAGCCCGGCCTGATGAGGCACCGCAGCGCACGCGTGCGCGCCGAAACGCAGCGGCTGGGCCTCGTCTTCGGAAGCCCGGCGGCCCTGGAACTTGCACGAGAGACGCTGAACGACCCGGGCATGCCCGCCGAGAGTCGCCGGCAGGCCCTCCAGGCACTGGTCAACGCACGCGATGCCGGCGCGGCGGCGCCGCTGCTCATCGCGGCACTCGACGACCCGCGGCTGCGACGTGACGCCATCCGTGCGCTGGCGGCCATCCCCGACCCGCGTACGCCGGATGCGCTCCTGGCCCGCTACGGCGCCGCGACGGCCGAGGAGAAGCGGGACATCCTGCTGACGCTCGCCTCGAGGGCCGACTACGCGCCAGCCCTGGCGCAGGCGCTCGAGGCTCAGACGGTGCCTGCCCGTGACGTGACCGCCGACATCGCGCGGCAGATGCGCCTGCTCGATCATGCCGGGCTCAGCACCGCCCTCGAGCGCGTGTGGGGTGTCGCCAGACGCGATGGCGACGACAGGACCGATGAGATCAACCGGTATCGCACCGTCATCAACCGCACCGGCGTGGCTCGCGCGGACGCATCACGGGGCCGTGCCGTGTTCAACCGCGTCTGCGCCGCCTGCCATGTGCTGTTTGGCGAGGGCGGCACCATTGGCCCCGACATCACGGGATCCAACCGCACCAACCTCAACTACCTGCTGCACAACATCATCGAGCCGAACGCCGAGATCCCGAACGCCTATCGCGCCGCGACGGTGCAGTTGCGCGACGGGCGCGTCCTTGCGGGGGTCATCGAGGCCCAATCCGACAAGGTGGTCACGGTCGTGACGACCAACGAAACGGTGACGGTGCCACGAGCCGATGTGGTGTCGATCGTGCAGTCCGATGTGTCGATGATGCCGGAAGGGTTGCTGGAGCCGCTGACCGATCAGGAGGTCCGTGATCTGGTCGCGTATCTGCGCGGCAGCCGGCAGGTGGCGCTGCCGAGGTGACGTCTCATGCTGCATGCGTAAGGCGTAAGGCGTAAGGCGTACGGCGTACGGCGCGTCCATTACCGGGGTAATATTCGCCATGGCGCTGGCACACTCGAAGGTCACGGCACAGGGCCAGGTGTCGGTTCCCGCGAAGGTCCGCCAACGACTGGGAGTGGGCCCGGGTTCAGTCTTGGAGTGGGCCGAGGAGGGCGATGCGGTTGTCGTGCGCAAAGCGGGACGCTTTTCGTCCGAAGACATCCACAGGGCGCTTTTCGCCAGTCCCCCGCGCCGCCACACCGTCGCGGAGATGAAGGCTGGGCTCCGCCAGCTCATCAAGAAGCGTCATGCGGGCGGTTGACACAAACGTCCTGGTGCGTCTGATCACCCGCGATGACCCCAGTCAGCTGACGGCCGCGGAAGCCTTCGTGGCCAAAGGCGCGTGGGTGCCGTATCTCGCGATTGTGGAAGCGACGTGGGTGCTCGCGGCGGTCTACGACCGCGACCGCGCCACCATCGCGACCGCAGTCGAGATGTTGCTGCACCACGATCAGTTGACCGTGCAGGATTCGGAGATCGTCGCTGCGGCGGTGGCGCACTTCCGACATCACGCGGGGACCGACTTCTCCGACTGCCTCATGCTCGAGATCGCCCGGAAGGCAGGTCATGTCCCCATGGGCACGTTCGACCGTGCGCTCGGCAAGGTTGATGGCGCTCACATGTTGCGACGTGCCCCGTGATGCGTCATGAAGAGACGCGACGCGGGCGACTTGCGCTGTCGCACGCCGCCGGCATCACGGTCCTTGTGGGTCTCGGGCACGCGGCATGCGCGGGCATGGGCGGTTCGCCGGCCCTGCCGCACGTGCCGGCCCCGCCGGCGGCGAGCGTCGAGCGGGTGAACGAATCGCGCGAGTGCGACGCCTGGTTCTCGATCGGCGGGTCTTTCGTCTTCGCCCTGAACGACCTGCACCTCACGCTGAGCAACAGGTCCAGCGACGCACGATGTGTGGCCACGCGCGTGCAGTGGCTCTTCGAAAGTTCTGTCCCACCCTCGGCAACGACCATCACGACGCCGGCGACATGGACGAGCGACTACCTTCCCTGTGGCGACAGGCCCGGGACGTGCGGCGTCGAGTGGCGCGCAACGGACACTGGCGTGTTGCCGGGACAGGACCTGTCCGGCTTTGGCCTGCGCTACAACCCCTTGAACACGCCTCGTCCGACGTCCTGGGTGGTTCATGTCGGAGAGCGCCAGGTCGAGATGCCCATCGGCGCGATGGGAAGTCGCCTCGGGCGTGTTGACGAGTGACGGTGCGCCTACAGGTTGCGACCCGGTTTGAGCGCATCGATATCCGCGAGGTCCTTGGGCCGCCCTGCTGCGCGCTTGTTGCGCAAGAACGTGTCGAGCCCCAGGAAATGCACGGTGTGACTACCGAGAGGCCCCTCGACGCGGTCGGCCCATGCATCGTCCCACTCGACACCGCTGATGGCGCTCATTACATGAAGCTGCACTGGCGGTACGCCCATCTGCAGCATGCTCCGGCGATCGGTGATCGCTTCGGGGCTCAGGTCCGGGACAGGGAAGCCGAACGCCTCGAGCGCCGCCAGCAGCCGCGACGCGTTGTCCATGGCCGGCCGGACCAGGATGTCGAGGTCCCCTGTGAACCGTGGGGCGCCGTGGAGGGCGAGAGCGTACGCACCCACGACGAGGAACTCAACGCCATGGGCAATCAAGGACCCGATGAACTCGTCGAAGTCGGGCGCGAGCTCCATCGATCTGCCTCCGCAGGTGTTCGACGGCCGCGACGCGTTCGGCCGGCGGCCGCGACTGCCAGTAGTGCAGCGCTGGGCGTGTCCGCTCTTCGTCCGCGAACGAGGTGAGGCGCACGACCCGCTTGAGTTCGAAAGGCATGGGCCTGGATCTCAGTGTAATTCACGCGTGCAGCGCCAGCGCCGTCCGCCCTCGCCGGGTGTCTCCCTCGGGCTGTTTCCACTCCCGCGCCTGCCCCGCCGGCGCACGCAGCACGTCGACGGTCGCATCGAGACACGCCCGCAGCGCCTGAAGGTCGTACCCACCTTCGGTGACGACCACGAGCCGTCCCTCGCACAACCGCTCGGCGACCTGCCGCAACGCGCTCATCCACGCCGCAAACCCTTCCGTCGTCATGCGCTGTGACGCGAGAGGGTCGTCGCGATGCGCGTCGAACCCCGCGGAGACGACCACGAGATCGGGCTTGAACGACGTGAGACGCGGCACGATCAGCTCGCGCCAGA
>JAEZDP010000141.1 GCA_023418055.1 Acidobacteriota bacterium | reverse complement strand
CTCGCCGAACGTCTGATCGCCCACTCCCCCACTCCTGCCTTCCCCTCCCCGTCGCCCGGCCGACGCCAATCCCCCTCGCTGAAACTTTCTCGCGGCGATTGGGTATGTCCTGTACATGCCCGCCGCTCGGCACGACACCGCTGTGCCAGACGACGGCCTGTTCGAGGCGTTCGTCCGCGAGTACCAGGACATGGTCTACGCGGTCGCCGTGCGGCTGCTGGGGCACCCTGCGGACGCCGAAGACGTGGCGCAGACCGTCTTCCTGCGCGCGTACGAACGATTCGGCGAGATTGCCTGCCGCCCCACGGTGGCGGGCTGGCTCAAGACCGTGACGACGAACCTGTGCCTCACGCACCTCACCCGGCATCGCGCGCGCTGGCAGTCGTTCAGCGACGTGACGGCCTCCGACGCCGGCACGGCCTTCGACGTGGCCGCCAGTGACGAGAATCCAGCCGACGCGCTGCTGCGCGCCGACCGAACCGCTCGCCTCGAACGTGCCCTCGCCCGCCTGCCTGCGCATCAGCGCGTGCCGCTCGTCCTGTTCCATTTCGAGCAGCGCAGCTACGAGGACATCGCGCAGTTGCTCGACGTGTCGCTCGGCAAGCTGAAAACCGACATGCACCGCGGCCGTCTCGCCCTGCGAAAGGTGCTGATCTGACCATGGACGAGCCACTGGATCCGCGGACGCTCGAACGGGAGGTGCAGCGTGCGGTCGATGCGTTGCCTTCGCCGCAGGCCCCGCAGACGCTGCTGCCCCGTCTCATGGCCGACATCCGGCGCCGCCACGCGTCCGGTGCGGCTGCTGTTCCGACACCCGCGTGGCAGGTGGTGGTCCCCGCCGCCGCCCGCTGGTCGCCACTTGCGCAGGCGACGCTGGTGGCCGTCACGCTCGCGGTCCTCTCGGCGCTGTACTGGATGTGGCCGGTGCTCGGGTACGCGACGGCCGTCCTGCCGGAACCCGTGCAGCAAGTGGGTCGGCGCGCCGACGTGCTCGCCGCGAGCGCCACGGACCTGCTGCAGGTGGGGGCGCTCGTCTGGCACGCGGTCGTCGGGCCCATCGTGAAGGCGCTGTTCATGCTCACCGTCGTCCTCGCGACGGCGTGTGCACTTTGTGTCGCGGCGCTTGGCCGCATCGCCCTCGGAGGGGCGCACCAGTCATGACCATCCCCATGCAGTCGCACGACGGCAGCGCGCCGGTCGGCCCCGCTCCTGCCCAGTCACGGAGCAGACAGCCGGACGGACGTGAAGACGCTCGCTCGACGGTCCTTGGCGCGACGCGGTGGCGCGGGGTCCTTGCCGCGACACTCGCCCTGCTGATTGCCGCAGCGTCAGCAGGCCCGAGCCTGGCGCAGACGCCTCCCCCGCCGGTTCCGCAGGATGCCCCCGCCGCGACCAGCCCGACGCCTCCGGCCCAGGCTCCACCGCCGACGGAACCGCCGACTGACGACGCGACCGCCACGTCCGCGCCGGACCAGCGTCCCGACGCGCGTCCGCCCGACGCTGCCGAACGCTTCCGGTGCAGCAGCTGGCCCCATCGACCGGTGTCCAAGCGGCGCCAGGACCACCACGTGCGCGCCACCGACGTGGTGCGGGACGTCGTCGTGGTGTTCGGTGCGCTGCGGGTGGAAGGTGAAGTCTGCGGCGACCTCGTGGCCGTCTTCGGCAACGTGGACCTCGGACCCACGGCCTACGTCCGCGATGCGCTGACGGTGGTGGGCGGCCGGCTCACCGCGGCAACGGGCGCCGAGGTGGATGGCGACCTCGTAGTGGTGGGCGGGGCCATGGACGTGCCGACCAGCTTCGAGCCCGGGCGCGAGCAGGTGTTTGTCGGCCTGCCCATCGTCGGCGACCGCCTGCTCGGCATTGTGCCGTGGCTCACGCGAGGCCTGCTGTACGGGCGACTCATCGTGCCGGACCTCGCCTGGAACTGGTACGTCGTGGCCATCACGCTGTTTGTGGTGCTCGTCATCAACCTGCTGTTCCCACGCGCCAGCACGCTGTCCACGGCCGTCATCCAGGCCAGGCCGCTGAGCACGTTTGCGGCAGGCCTCCTGGTGCTGCTGCTCTCGGGACCCGTGATGACCCTGCTGGCCGTGACCGTCATCGGCGCGGCCGTCGTTCCGTTCGTGATGCTGGCGATGTTTGCCGCGTGGCTGGTCGGCAGCATCGCGGTGGCGCGATGGATTGGCGCCAGCCTGGTGGCGCAGGATGAACCCGAGGCGCGTGGCGCATCGACGCGATCCCTGCTCATCGGGTTCGTCGTGAAAGTGATCGCCTACATGATTCCGCTGGTGGGCCTCACCGTGTGGGCGCTGGCGGGTGTGCTGGGCCTGGGCGCTGCGACCCTGGCCTTCATCGGCGCCTTCCGTGCCGAGAACCCGCGGCCGACGCCGCCGGTGCCTCCGGTGCGGCCGTCCCCACGCGGCGATGCCTCCTCGCTGGCCGGCGCCGGCGCTGGAGGCGTCGGATACGCCGGCATGCCCGATGTCGAAGGGCCGCCGCCCCCGCCGTCCCCACCGTCGTCAGCGACCAATGCCACGGGGACCGATCTGCGCCAGTTCCCGCGAGGCGCGTTCCTCGAACGGCTCGGCGCGCTGGTCCTCGACGTCGTGCTCGTGGGCATCGTGAACGGCCTGCTCGACCTGACCGACCGCGAGGGCGCGTTCTTCTTCCTGCTGCTCATCTACCACGTGATCTTCTGGGCGTGGAAGGGCACGACGATTGGCGGGATGATCAGCCAGCTGCGCGTGGTACGGATGGACGGCCAGGCGCTGACCGTGGGCGACGCCTTCGTGCGCGGCCTGACGGGCGTGTTGTCGATCGGCGCGCTCGGCCTCGGCTTCTTCTGGATTCTGCGGGACGAGCAGCGTCTGTCGTGGCACGACATCGTCGCCGGCACGCTCGTGGTGCGGGTGCCCCGAGGCTGGCCGCTGCCTTGAGGCTGGCCGCTCGCTCCAGCCGCGTCCGCGTTGCTGACGCTGACGTGCTCCCGAGACTCGGCCGCCCCGCGGTGCGCAGGCCGGCCGCTGGTCAGGCGGGCGCCTGGCCTCGCTCCAAGGTGGCGGACGGAAGACGGAAGGTGGCGGACGGGAAGCAGGACGGGCCACCTGAAGGTGGCCCGTGGTGCCACAGCGTGCAAGACGCGTCGATTCGAGACCTGACCCCAGGACTACACGTGCGGGCAGGCCGGGTGCTGGCAGTTGCAGTGCAACTCGATTTCGGGAGCCCGCTTGCAGTAGTCGCTGCAGTACTTGGTGCCGTGCGGGACCGTGCACTCGCAACTCGGGTGGGCACAC
>JAEZDP010000017.1 GCA_023418055.1 Acidobacteriota bacterium | reverse complement strand
CGGCTGGGTGAACGGTCCGGCCACTTCGAGGGCGCTCACCCTCGCGGCATTCAGCGACGGCGTTTGCAGTTCGAGCTGCCGCTTGTCGAACGCGGCCTGCAACTCCGCATTGCGCTCCGCAGACAGGTGGGGCCGCGGCGTGAAGGTGCGCGGCTCGGGCGGCGGACGCGTGGAGGGGTTCGGTCCATCGAACCGGGCCGGCAGGCCCTCGTACAGGTGCAGCAGCGAGGCCGCGACCCAGTGTTCGCCCGCCGACACCCGGGTGCGGAACTCGAGCGTCTTCCCCCCCAACTCCTGCTCATCGTCGGCAAAGGACGCGGCGGCCTCGGGGTCGAGCGTGGCCTCCTCCACGAGCGCGCCATCCACGAACAGGCCGACGCGCAGCGGCTCGGACCGCAGCGGGCGATTGCCGCCGAAGAACACCCGGAACATGTACTGCCCGTCCACGGGAAAGACGTGCGTGGCGTGCAGCGCATTGGGCAGGCTCAGCCCGGACGTGTCGTAGCGGTCCGGCACCTCACGGACGGGCGTGACCTTGGCGGTCGGCACGTTCAGCCGCACGAGTGTGGGGGGCGTGGGCTCGGGCCCGAAGATGGCCGCGCGCGACACCCGCTCGGCCGCGGTCATGTAGCGCTCCATCAGCACCGGCGACAAGGTGAGCACGTCGGCAATCGTGTCGAAGCCGTACCCGGTGTCGTCCTGTGGGAAGTCGTCGGCCGGACGCAGGTCCACGCCGAGCAGGTCGCGCACGGTGTTGTTGTACTCCGTCCGGTTCAGACGCCGGATGGTCACACGTCCCGGGTCGAGCGGCGTCAGCGCCTCGAGACGCCGCAACTCTGTCGTGATCCAGCCGGTCACCCGATCGACGTCCGCGGGATCGGGCCGCTCCTCGTCGTCTGGCGGCATCTCCCCCGAGCGGAGCTTCTGCACCATCAGCTCGAACGTGTCGGGATGCGCGGCCACGGCCTCGGCCGTCTCGAACGCCTGCAGGTTGACGTCGCCCTTCTGGCGGCGGTTGTTGTGGCAGTCGTAGCAGGTGGTGGACAGGAACGGCTTGACGAGGCCATCGAACGTCGCGGCGTCGGGCGTGGCCGGCACCGACGCGGTCGAGGCCACGGGCGCACCCGGCTCCTGCGCGGCCGGCACGGCCACGAGAGACACGAGGGGCGCCAACAGCAACACAGCAGGAGCGCGCACGGGGATGCGCCAGTCTAGAACGTCGGGCGGTCCACGTCTACCGGGCTCACCGTCTACCGGTCTAACGGTCCACGGTCCACGGTCCACGGTCCACAGGCTTCGGGCTACAGGCTTCGGGCTACAAGCTTCGAGCTTCAGGCGTGCGGCGTTCGGCGTACGGCGCGCGGCGTTCGGCGTAAGGCGTGAGGCGTACGGCGTACGGCGTCCGCCCTACTGGATCTGCAGCAACTCCACCTCGAAGATCAGCGTGGCATTGGGCGGAATGGCGGGCGGGTTGCCCTGCGTGCCGTAGCCCAGTTCCGGGGGCAGCACCAGGCGACGGACGCCGCCCACCTGCATGCCCACGACTCCCTGATCCCAACCGGCAATCACCTGCCTGGCGCCGAGCCGGAACTGGAGTGGTGCACGCCCGGGGGCCACCGACGTATCGAAGAGTGTCCCCTTCTGATCCGCGGCGGTCGTGCTGTAGAGCCAGCCGGCGTAGTGCACGATGAGGTCATTGCCCGTCGCGGCAGCCGGCCCGGTGCCGACGCGCAGGTCCGTCTGGCTGTAGGGAATGCCGAGCGGCGGAGGGATGGACGGCGCGGTGGGCAGCGAGTCGCTGCCGCCGCCGCACCCGGCCGTGAGGGCCAGCAACGCAGACAGCGCGAGCCACGCACGGCGCGTGGCAAGAATCGGGAAGATGGGCATCAAGGAATCTCGAAAGACGACAGGCGCAGAGGCGCGCTGCTCAATCATAGGACAGCGAGGCCGAGTGCCGTGGACCGTGGACCGTGGACCGTGGACCGAAATGAACTCCCCACCCCTCCCTCCCGTCCAACGCCCTCGAGCCCTGCCGCACCGTGAGCCGTCACGCCCTCCGCGCGACGCCCGGTGCCGAGGGCTCGGAAGGAGTCAGCCCATGTTTCGTCGAACCCTGCTGGCCGGATTGTTCGCCGTCCTCGTCACCGCCCCGCGCCCCGCGCTGGCGCAGGCGCCAACCTTCGACCGCAGCTTCCCCGTCACCGGCGACGCGCTGCTCGACGCCACCTCCGACAGCGGCGACATCCGCGTCCGCACGGGCACCGGAAAGACGGTGCAGGTACGCGGCATCGTCGAAGTCCGGCGCGGATGGGGCGTGCCGTCCAATGCCGCGGCGCTGGCCCAGGCGGTGGCGAGCCAGCCGCCGGTGTCGCAGGCCGGCAACACCATCCGCCTCGCCCGCATCGAGGACGAAACCACGCGCAAGGCCGTCTCCATCTCCTATGACGTGACCGTGCCGGCACGCACGCAGGTCCGGGCCAATTCCGGGTCGGGCGATGTCGCGGTCGAGGGCGCGCAGTTGGCCGTGATGGCACGGACCGGCTCGGGCGACATCCTCGTCCGAGGCGTAGGAGCCGACGCCGACCTCCGCACCGGATCTGGCGACATCCGCGTGGACGGCGTGGCCGGTGTGGCCCGGTTGGGCACCGGCAGCGGCGACGTGGAGGCCACGGCCGTCGGGGCCGGGCTGCACGCCACCACCGGCAGCGGCGACATCGACGCCGTGCTCAACGGCAAGGGCGACGTCGAGACGTCCACAGGCTCCGGCTCCATCAGCCTGCGAGGCGTCGTGGGCGCCGTGCAGGCTTCCACGGGAAGCGGCGACGTCAGCATCGACGGCACGCCGACGGGCACGTGGAAGCTGTCGGCCGCGTCGGGAAGCCTCGACGTCCGCCTGCCACGCGAGCAGGGCGTCACGCTCGATGCCCGCACGGCCTCGGGGTCGCTCGACGTGCAGGTGCCGTTCAGCACGCAGGCGCGCAGCGATCGACGGCGGGTGCAGGGGCAGGTCCGCGGCGGCGGACCGGCACTCGAGCTGTCCACGGCCAGCGGCGCCATCAGCGTTCGCTGAGAGCGGCCCCTCACCTCGCGCGTTACGGCAGTGCCCCTTCCCCGGCGTCCACTGCGGGGACATCGTCGGCATCCTCCAGCAACTCGCTGACGACGAGGGTGTAGCCGTCGGGGTCGCGCACCTCGAACTCGACGTCGTGGGAGGGCATGCGCCGCAGCGGCGACACCTCGTCGCTCCCATCGCGCAGGTCCGCGTGGAGATCGCGGATGCGTCCGCCGGCCAGCCGGATGTACACCGACCACCCGTCGGGCGGCGCCACGGGTGAGGTGGCCTGCCGGAGCATCAGCTCCGCCCCTCCTCGTGACAGCAACGCCAGTCGGTAGGGTGGGCGCTCGGGATAGGGCGTTGCGTCGAACCCGAAGACACGGGCATACCACTCGACCGACGCCGCCACCGAGCGGACCGCGAGCACGGCCATCGCGCTGACCGGCTCGGCGCCCTGCACCTCTGGCTCGGCCATCGCCGGCAGGCGCCCCGGCACCAGCCGTGCGTCGGCGTCTGCCTGGTAGTGCGCAAAGTCGGCCAGGAAGCGATCGACCACACGCGAGTTCCACGAGGCGGGCGGCACGAACCGCTGCCGCGCCTCGCTGGAGGCGAGCGTGGCCGCGTCGTAGATCTCCGAGAGCACGCCGGGCTCGCGCGTGAAGAACTCGGGCGCACGCCGAATGAACTCTGCCCAGTCGTGCGGGCCGAGCTGGCGCATCTTCCGGTGGATGAGCCGCGCGTACGCCACCGTGATCGTCTCGTGATAGCGACCGGGCTGTCCCGCCCGGATCGTCAACTGCTTGAGCCCGTGGCGCAGCCGCGCGAGACCATCTCTGAAGGGCACGCCTTGCAGGCACAGCCAGGCCGCGCGCACGTGGTCGGCGTGCGGAAAAGCGGCCGGGTCGAGGTGCCCGGCATCGAAGGCCGCGAGGAACTCGTGATCGTTCATGGACGCGATGCCGACCCTTCACTACAAACCGGAGACACGCCGATTGCAAGTCGGCCATAGAATGGCGCCATGCGCATCCTCCGTTGTCTCACCGAAGACGGCCAGACCGTATACGCTTCCGAACAACCCGATGGCCGCACCGTGCTGCTGCGCGGCAACCTGTTCGGGCAGCTGGAGGCCACCGACACGCCCATCCGCCCCGCCCAATTGCTCTGCCCGCTGGATCCCCGGATGATCTGGTGCATCGGGCTGAACTACCGACGACATGCGGAGGAAACCGGCGCCAAGATTCCTGCGCAGCCCGTGGTCTTTGCCAAAGGGCCCAACGCCGTCCTCGCGCCGGGCGCGCCCATCGAGATCCCCCAGGTACTGGCCAGCGAGCAGGTCGACTACGAATGCGAGCTCGCCGTGGTCATCGGACGACGGTGCAAGAACGTCCGCCCCGAACACGCGCTCGACTATGTCCTGGGTTACACGTGCGCCAACGACGTGAGCGCGCGCGACTGGCAGATCCAGAAGGGCGGCAGCCAATGGAGCCGCGGCAAGACCTTCGACACGTTTGCGCCGCTCGGTCCTGTGCTCGTCACCCCCGACGACATCCCCGACCCCAACGCCCTCCGCATTTCGACGCGCCTCAACGGTGAGGTGGTGCAGGACAGCCACACGTCGGACATGATCTTCGACGTCAGGCACATCATTGCGTTCCTCAGCGGCAGCACCACGCTGCTGCCGGGCACGGTCATCCTCACGGGGACCCCCGAAGGCGTGGGCATGGCGCGCACGCCGGCGCGGTGGCTCGAACCCGGTGACGAGGTGAGCATCGAGATCGAGAACATCGGCACGTTGACCAACGCCGTGGTGCTCGAAGGCGAACGCGAAGGCATGGACGGGTGAACGCACCCGTCGACGCGCCGACCACCCTCGCCGGACGGCTGCGGCAACTCGGTCCGGGCCTCATCATCAGCGCGGCCATCGTCGGGTCGGGTGAACTCATCGTGGTGCCGAAGCTTGGCGCCACGGCGGGCTTCGCCCTGCTCTGGTTCCTGGTCCTCGGGTGTGTGCTGAAGGTGTTCGTGCAGGTGGAGCTGGCGCGCCACGCCATCGCGCACCAGGAGACGACGCTGGTGGCGCTGGACGGCCTGCCCGGCCCGCGGCTGCGGGTGTCGTGGGTGGTGTGGGCGTGGTCGCTCATGTACATCGGGACGGTGCTGCAGGTGGGCGGCATCATCGGCGGCATCACGACCATCGTGCGGACGCTGGGGTCGTCGTGGCCGGAGCCGGTGTGGCTGGCGCTCGTCACCGCCTCGGGGATCGCGCTGCTGCTCTCGGGCCGCTACAGCACGGTCGAACGGTTCGCCACGGTCATGGTCGCCGTCTTCACGTTGTGCACGGTGGCGGCCGTGGTGGTGCTGCAGTGGACGCCGTACCGTGTGACCGGCGCCCAACTCATGGAGGGCTTCTGGCCGAGCACGCCGGCGTCCTTCACGTTAGCCTTCGCCGCGTTCGGGGTGACCGGCGTCGGCGCGTCTGAACTCATCTACTACCCGTACTGGTGTCTCGAGAAGGGCTACGGACGAAGCGTGGGCGCGCCGACGGGCGCGATGTCGGCCTGGCTGGCGCGCGCTCGTGGCTGGATGGGCGTCATGCGCCTCGACGCGTTCGTGTCGCTGGGCATCTACACGGTGGCCACCCTGGCCTTCTACCTGCTGGGCGCCGCGGTGCTGCATCGGCAGTCGCGCGACGTCAGCGACGCCGATCTGTTGCCGTCACTCGCGGGGATGTACGAGCAGTCGCTGGGCCCCTGGAGCACGGGGATCTTCCTGGTTGGCGCGTTCGTCGTGCTCTACTCGACGTTTTTCGTGGCCACCGCCTCGAATGCACGCCTGCTGGTGGACGCCTCGACGCTGTTCGGCGTCATCCGGCCAGCCACCGACGCTGCGCGCCGTCGTGCCGTCCAGGTGGCGTGCGTCCTGTTGCCGCTGGCCTCGGCCTCCGCCTACCTCTTCTGGCCCCGCCCCGTGACCCTCGTGCTCATCGGCGCTGTCGGCCAGGGCCTGATGCTGCCGCTGCTGGCCGGTGCCGCCGTGTACTTCCGCCACCGCCGCGTCCCAGCGGGCCTCGCGCCAAGCCTGGGCTGGACGATCGGGCTGTGGATCTCGGCGCTGCTCATCGCGGCGGTCGGGCTCTACCAGTTGGTCAGTCACATGCTGTAAAGCGGTCTACCGGTCCACGGTCTACCGTCCACGGTCTACGGTCGACGGCGTCTTCCGTCCACCCGACCGTCCTTCCTCAGTTCCTTCGCTCCTTCGTTCCTCAGTTCCTTCGTTCCTTGGCTCCTTGGCTCCTTGGCTCCTTCGTTCCTTGGTTCCTTCGTTCCTTCGTTCCTTCGTTCCTGCCCTGCTCTCGTATCATGAACGGGTGTTCCGGACGCGCCTCCTCACCTCGTTCCTATCGGTGGCCTTCGCGGGCGCGCTGGCCGTCACGGGCATGGACGCGCAGCCAGCGTCGCAGTCGGCGGCCGGACAGCAGCGCCGCGCCTGGACCGTACTGCGCGAAACGGGCCGTCAGCCCCTCCCCATCGTCGTGGTGTCCGGTGCCGAGTACGTCAGCGCGGCGGAGGTGTCGAGCGTCTTTGGCGCCACGGTGCGCGAGGACCGGGCCGGCGGGCTGCTGCTGACCTTCCGCGAGCAGACCATCGTCCTGTCGATCGACCAGGGGCTGGCATCCGTCGGTGGACGGCTCGTGACGCTGCCGCGACCGCCTCTCCGTCAGGGCGCCACCTGGCTGCTTCCGGTGGAGGTGCTCGACCGTGTGCTGGCCGCCACGCCGGGGGACGGTCCGCCGATCGACGTGCGCCGCCGCTCGTCACTGGTCATCGTCGGCAACCTGACCGTCCCGGCGCTGACCGCCCGCACCGAACCGCTGCCAGGCGGCACGCGGGTGGTCGTCACGCTTGCGCCGACTGCATCGCACACCGTCGTGCAGGAAGAGGGGCGACTGCTCGTGCGGATCGCCGCGGATGCGCTCGACGCCGACATCACGGCCATTGCGCCCTCCCCCGTGGTTGCGGCGGCCTCCATCGTGCCCCCGGCGACGCTGGCGATAGGGCTCGGCCCCGATTTCGCGTCATTCCTCGTGTCGGACACGCCAGCCGGCAGCGACGCGACGGTGACGATCGACCTGCTGG
>JAEZDP010000105.1 GCA_023418055.1 Acidobacteriota bacterium | reverse complement strand
GCCACAGGTAGGCGGCGACGTGCCCAATGTGGGGATCGCGGATCGCGGATCGGGGATCGCGGATCGGGGATCGGGGATCGCGGATCGCGGATCGCGGATCGGGGATCGGGGATCGGGGATCGGGGAGCGCGGCGCCGCGCGTGTCGACCGGCGCAAGCAGCGACTCGTCGCGACAGCGGTCAGGCGACGACCGGGGCCGCAAACGCTGGGCTGGTGACCAGCGCCGCGGCGCCCCGCAGGCGGGGATGTTCGCCGAGTGCGACGGGGACGATCTCGAGATCGGCGGCCTCGGGGATGAGCGCCCGCGCGCGCACCGCCTGCCGCAGCGACGGCAACAGCAGGTCCCACCCTTCGGTGATCTCGCCGCTCATGTAGATGCGCGCCGGCTCGACGGCCTTGATGACGGTCGCCAGGCCGAGCCCCAGGTACTCCCCCGTTTCGCGCAGCACCTCTAGCGCCCGTGCCTCTCCGGCGCGCGCCCGTTCGACGATCGTCGTGACGGTGGTGGTGCGGGTACGCCCGGCCGCCGGCCATGAGATATCGGCGCCGAGGTAGCGCGCCACCGTCGCGCCCACCGACACGTACGCCTCCCAACATCCCCGTTGCCCGCACGCACACAGCGGCCCGTCCAGACTGAGCGGGATGTGACCGAACTCGCCCGCGCTGTTGTAGGCGCCGCGCAGGAGTTGCCCGTCGATGGCAATCCCCACGCCCACGCCGTCCGACGCGTTCACGAACACCAAAGGGCCGTCCACCGGCGTGATGCCACGCACCGCCCACACTTGCGCCAGCACACACGCTTTGACGGAGTTCTCGACGACAACCGGCAGGCCGGTGGCATGCTCGAGCGGCTCACGCAGGTCCACCTCGCACCAGCCGAGTGTGGGCGCACGCCTCAGGCGGCCGTGCTTGACGTCCACCAGTCCGGCGACGGCCACCCCGATCCCGAGGCACTCGCCCACTTCGCGATGCTCCTCGAGCACCGCGTTCAGGCGGCTGGCCAGGTCGGCGACCAGATCGGCAGGCGCCTCTGGCGTCGGCAACTCCTGCAGCGGCAGCAACGGGTGGCCCAGGGTGTCGGTGACCTGAAAGAGCGTCCGGCTGGCGCTGATGTCCACGGCAATGGCGCAGCGCTGACGCGTTTCGATGTACAGGTATTGCGGCTTCCGCCCCCGCTTGGTGTCGGCTTTGGCGCCCTCGAACACCTGCTTGGTGTCGATGAGATCCTGCACCAGGCGGCTGATGGCGCCGCGGCGCACCCCCATGAGCCGGGCCAGGTCGGCACGCGAGATGGGCTGCCGCAAACGCACCAGGTTCAGCGCGATCTGGCGGTTGATCTCGCGCGACGTCCCGCGATGGGCTATGCGGAAAGCGGTGGGGCTGATTCGGCGCACGATGGCTGATCCGGATTTCGATTATCGTCCAGAATGCACCAACCATGACCTTGCGGATCCAACATTTTGTGTCGGCGATCCAGAAGGCCGGTCGTCAGGGGCGTTCTCGACGACGTACGGCTATTTGCGGCGTGGTGTTCCCCGCCCTGGTGAGCGTGCTCGGGATGGGCGGGGTCGCGAGCGTCCCCCTGGAGGTGCGTACGCAGGCGCAGGACCAGGTGCCGGCAGACGCCGCACAGCGCCAGCGCGAGCAGTGGCGCGCGTGGCAACGTGACGCCGTCCGCAACCTGGAGGCGGCCGACGACCGCGACGCCTCGCCCGCGGCGAGAGCCGATGTGCTGGCCCGGCTCGCCGACACGCTGGGACGGTTGGGAACGCCGCCCCAGACCGACGCCCCAGCCTCGCCGGTCGCCCCGCTGCTGCCGCCCGATCTGCAGGCCGCGCTGCGGAGTGCCTCGACCGCTCTGCGGGAGGTGGCCTCGGGCGCCGACACCCAGCGCCCCGACACGCTTGCTGCGGCACGCACGGCCCGCGGTGTCGATGCGGCCGCGTTGCGCGCGTTGCTCGAGCAGGTGCGCACCCGCCTCGACGAGGTGGCGCTCGGCCTGACGTTCCAGGGCACCTACAGCCGCACCAGCGCGCCAGAACCCGTGCTGGGCGGTCATGCCACGGCGATGGGGCCGGCACCGGCGGCGCCCCCACCTCCGCCTCCAGACGCGACGGCCTCGGCCATCAGGTTCGAGGCGCGCGACCCGTTGCCGACCCGCACCTGGGCGGGTGGGCCCACCAAGGATCACATCCTCGAATCGGCCGGCAACGGGGTGGCCCTCTTCGACTACGATGGCGACGGCTGGCTCGACATCTACTTGGTGACTGCCGCGCAACTCACGCCGACACGCGAGCGCATCCCGCACCGCAACGCGCTCTACCGCAATCTCGGTAACTGGCAGTTCGAGGACGTGTCCGCACGGGCAGGGGTGGACTTCGCCGCCTGGGGCAACGGCGCCTGCGCCGGAGATGCGGATGGCGACGGGCACCTCGATCTGTACGTGACCAACTGGGGGCCGAACGTCCTGTTCCGCAACCGCGGCGACGGCACCTTCGAGGACATCGCCCCGCAGGCCGGAGTCGAAGCCGGCGGCTGGAGCACGGGCTGTGCCTTCTTCGACGCCGACGGCGATGGCGACCTCGACCTCTACGTGGCACGGTACGTCGAGACCACGTGGGACGATCTGGTGTCAGCCCGACGGACCTTGACGTGGCGCAACGGCCCCAAGGTGATGGTGGGCCCCGCGGGACTGCCGGGAGAATCCGACCTGTACTTCGAGAACCTCGGCGATGGCCGCTTCCGCGAGTCGTCGGCCGCGCGCGGCCTCGCCGACACCGCACGCGCGTACGGCTTCGGCGTCGTCACGACAGACATCGACGGCGACGGGCACGTGGACCTCTTCGTGGCCAACGACTCGAACCCGAACTTCCTGTACCGCAACCTCGGCGACGGCACCTTCGAGAGCATCGGCCTGCTCGCCGGGGTCGCCGTCAACGGCGAAGCTCGCGCACAAGCCGGCATGGGCGCCGACGCGGGCGATGCCGACGACGACGGGCGTATGGATCTGGTGCTCACCGCTTTCGCCCACGACCGCAACAGCCTGTACCGCAACCTCGGCGGCGCGCTGTTCGAGGACGCAAGCGTCGCCAGCGGCCTTGCGGCCTCCACCTTCACGCGCATGGGCTGGGGCGTGGCCTTTGCCGACGTCGACCTCGACGGGCACGCCGACCTCGTCGTCGCCAACGGACACATCTTTGCCGACATCGGCGACTTCCCTGCTCTTGGCGAAGACTTTGCCCAGAAGAACCAGGTGCTGCGCAACGTGGGTGGACAGTTCGTGGATGTGTCCGACACGGCCGGCCCGGGGCTGCAGGTGGAAAAGGTCAGCCGCGGCCTCGCCATCGGCGACCTCGACAACGACGGCGACCCCGACATCATCGTCAGCAACATGGACGATGTGCCGACGGTGCTCGAGAACCGGCAGGAGCACGCACATCACTGGGTCGGCATCGGGCTGACGGCGCCCTCCGGCAACCGCTTCGGCATCGGCGCGGTGGTGACGGTCACGGCAAACGGACGTTCGCAGGTGCGGGAGGTGCGCTCGGGAGGCAGCTACCTGTCGCAAAGTGACCTGCGCGTGCTGTTCGGCCTGGCCGCGGATGCCGGGCCCGCGACGGTGGAGGTGCGCATGCCGGGCGGGCACCGCTGGCGCTGGACGAACCTGGCCGCCGACCGCTATCACACGCTGGCACTCACCGAGGATGCGCGCCTTCGTGAGGACGCACGATGAGACATTGGACGACTTGCCGCCGGTGGGTCGCACGCGGCGCGGCCCTGGCATTGGCGATGACGCCTGTGGTCGTGCCCGTCGTGGTGACCGCGCAGGATCCTCCTGCGCTGTTCCGCCCGGACCTCACCACTCCGGAAGCGCTGGCGCCGTTCCTTGCCGACATCGAGCCGGGCAACGACGCCTTTCCCGAGGAAGCGCTCGTCGTCGATCTCGAGGCGCGCCTCGACGCGCTTGGCGAGTGGTTGCGGAGCGGGACGCCCCAGGCCCCGCCGCCGGCGGGCGTGTTGGCACCAGACATGCGCGGCAGCCGCCTGCTGTCGGTGGCGCCACCGCCGGACGCCGACGGCCCGCTGACGGTCGCGCGCTCGGGCCCCGAGCTGGCCGACGCGTCACTGGGCGCCGACGCGTTCGTCGCCGATCTCCGCTCGCTCGTCGCAGGCATGCCGCCCCTGGCCGTCACCGAGTTCGTCGTCACCGCGATTGCGCAGGTGCCGGGCACGAACGAGTGGCGGACGGACGTCCGGGCGGAACTGGTGGGCCGCAGTGCCGATGGGACGTCGCGCGCCGCATATGTCGGAACGTGGCGCCTCACGTGGCGTCAGGGGCCGCAAGGGTGGGCCGTGCAGGAATGGGTCGCAGGCCCACATGTCGTCAGCCGTGCACGCTCGCCGATCTTTCGCGAAGTCACGGCCGACGCCCTGCGTGAGGCGTCGGCGGTCACCGCGCAGTTGTCGGTGGACCTCGACACGTGGATGGCCTCGATCGACGCCGTGCTCACGCGCGACTCGAACGGCCACCATGGTGTCGCAGTCGGCGACGTGGACGGCGACGGTCTCGACGACATCTACGTCGCGCAGCCCGCCAGCCTTCCCAACCTGCTGCTGCGTGCGCGCGGCGACGGCACGTTCGAGGACATCACCGCCCGCTCGGGCATGGACCTGCTCGACGACACCGCGCAGGCCCTCTTTGCCGACATCGACAACGACGGCGACCAGGACCTGGTGCTTGCCACGAGCGCCCAGCCGCTGGCCTTCTTCAACGACGGCACCGGCCGCTTCACACAGGTGTCGCGGGCGTTCGGCTTCGCCACCCCGCTCAGCGGCGTCCTCACCGGACTGGCGATGGCCGACTTCGACCGCGACGGGTTCCTCGACGTGTACCTGTGCGTCTACTCGTACTTCTTCGGTGCGGGCGACGACAAGGCCGGCACGCCCGTGCCCTATCACGACGCGCGCAACGGCCCGCCCGGACACCTGTTCCGCAACGACGGCACTGGCCGCTTCGTGGACGTCACGCGTGAAACCGGTCTCGAGGAGGGCAACGACCGCTACCACTTTGCCGCCACCTGGGGCGACTACGACGACGACGGGTGGCCCGACCTGCTGGTGGCCAATGACTTCGGCACCAACAACCTCTATCGCAACCTGGGACGGCAGGCCGGACAGGTACGCTTCCGCGACGTGGCCGCAGAGGCCGGCGTGCTCGACCACGCCGCGGGGATGAGCGCAGCGTTTCTCGACTACGACAACGACGGGCGCCTCGACATCTACACCGGCAACATGTGGAGCGCCCCCGGCCAGCGCGTGACCTCGTCGTCCGCGTTCCTGCCGGAGGCGACCGATGACGTCCGCGGGCTCTACCGACGGCACGCCCGCGGCAACTCGCTGTTCCGCAACCTGGGCGACGGACGCTTCGAGGATCGCTCCGTCGAGGCCGGCGCCGCCATGGGCCGCTGGGCCTGGGCCTCCGACGCCATCGACTTCGACAGCGACGGCTGGCAGGACCTGCACATCGTCAACGGCATGTTGACGCGTAAGCGTGCGCGTACCGACCTCGAGAGCTACTTCTGGCGGCAGGTGGTGGCGCGGTCGCCGCTGGCCGCCGCCAAGGGCACGCCGTACGACGATGCGTGGCGCGCGATCAACCAGCGGCTCATCCACGACTCGATCGCGAGCCGGCAACGCAACGTCGTGCTGCGCAACGACGGGCGGGGCGGCTTCGACGATGTGTCGGGGGCGGTGGGGCTGGACCTCGACCAGGATGGCCGCGGGTTTGCGGTGATCGACCTCGACCGAGACGGCGACCCCGACCTGGCGGTGATGGCGTCCCGTCAGGCCCCGCAACTGCGATTCTTCAGGAACGACCACCCGGCGCGCGCCGTGCTGGCCATCCGGCTCGAGGGCACCAGGAGCAATCGGGATGCCGTGGGAGCGCGGGTGCGCGTCGAGACCGACGCCGTGCGCGGCGTGAAGCAGGTGACCGCGGGTTCTGGGTTCCTGTCGCAACACTCGAAGGAGTTGCTGTTCGGTCTGGGCAGCAGCCGCGAGGTGCGGACGCTGACGGTCGAGTGGCCGTCGGGCGAGACGCAGGTGTTCGAGAACCTTCCAGTGGACACGCGCTTCCGGCTCGTGGAAGGCGGCACGCTCGAGCGTGAGCCGATCGTCAGGGACCGCGCGCTGCCGTCAGAGAGCCCGGTCGGGACGACAGCCGAAGGAGAGGCGCCCGACACGACGTGGCTGTACGAGCCGTTCCCGACGCCCGACTTCTCGGCGCTGGACCTCGATGGCGTCACGCGTGCTCGGGCGTCCCTGGCTGGGACGCCAGCGGTGGTGCTGCTCTGGCGTGCCGACGTCGATGCCGCGCGGGACGCCGTGACGGCGCTCGGGCGCGGCGCACCGGCGCTGCAGGCGGCCGGCATCGGCCTGCTGGCGGTGGCGCTCGACGAGCGCGAGGCCACGGCACGCG
>JAEZDP010000084.1 GCA_023418055.1 Acidobacteriota bacterium | reverse complement strand
GGGCCCGTTGAGTAGACGGATCGTGAGGTCGCGAATGAGCGAGAGCAATCGCGGACTCGCGTCGTCCGGGTGGATCTCGCGGGGATGGTCACTCATAGCTTGGTGGTCCACCTAACGCGATGCCGCTCAGCCGCGAGCGGCGCGATCAACTGCTCGACTCAACATCGATGCTCCGCCGCCGCTCGTCGGCTGGAGCGGCTGGTTAGACGGTCGCCCTCTTGACGGCAACGAGTGCTGACTCGCCCGAGAGCTCGCGCTGCTCACAGCAGACGACCGCTCCCGGAGGAAACTCCCACCGCTCGTCGTTCCAATCCGGGCGCCCGGCGACGATGCGGAACACGCCATTGGGCAGTTCCTCGGCCGCTACAGGACGCCATACTTCCGTTCCTTCGTCGAGAAGCGGGACGTAGATCGTTCGCTGACCCATCGCTGTCGCCCGGCTAACGTGTGCGGTTCAGCCGCGGCGCGCTCAGGGCACCAGGCGCCGTCGGCTGCAACCGCTGGTTAGCCAGCGCCATGGCCATGGTTGGAACTGATCGAGCCGCGTTGCTCGAGACGGCCCGGCAGTTGGCAGTTCTGATGGACGCGCTCGGAACGCCGGCCCAAGTAGTTCCACAATAGCAGGCCTGTTTCGGCCACGACGCACCACTCATCCGAGTCGCGTCGCTCGACGCACCACCGGTATGGGCGCGTTCCGGACCGCCGCTCGCGCACCCGCATGTGTGGACTGAGGAGGTCGCGGGTGAAGCCAAGGGCATCTCCGACAGCGCTCGCAGGCGCGCCATCAAAGTGCTCGTGAAACCCGACACTGGTGAGCACGGTGATTCCATCTGGCTCCGGTCGCACAATCACGTCGAAGCCCTGCTCCGCCACCGACGGAAAGCAGAGTTCGTCGCGGGCCTGCCAGCGGTGCGGCAGTGTCGGATGCGCCTCGAGTACGCGAGCCGCCTGCGTGCGCAGTTCCGTGGCGTACTCTCTGTCGCTCATCGTGTCTGGCTAACGTTTTCGGCTTCAGCCGCGGCGGCCACATGATGCGCCGGGCCGCCGTCGGCTGCAAGCCGGTGTTAGACGGTCTCGCACGATGGTATTGGCTCTGAGCCGATGTCGACATCGAAGACCGCCGTCTCGATGCCACGAGTCCACAGCCGGCCAAGGTCGCTCCAGGCCTTCGACGCGACCTGCTCCGCTTCCTCATCCCATGCGACGCTGGGAAAGGCGATTCCCTGAGCGAACCATCGAGACGAATTGAACGAGCCGACGACGAAGAATGACCACTGAATCGGCTCAGCGTGTCGATGCCCCGGCTGAACCACGACGAAGCGGCCATCGGGCGCAGCGCCGAGTGTCGGTGATGCTCCGCCGGGGGCCGTGCCGTAGTGGGAGTCATGAGCCCAATCGCTGGATGTCAACTCCTGGAGGTCGCTGGCTATCCGCCAGTACTCCAGGACGGGCGAACCCCGCACCAGGATCAAGGGCTCGACGTCTTGATTGACGAGCAACAGCTCTCCCGCGATGGTGAGCTGGACGATGTCGTGATCGACCGCACAGGCCTTCGCGCTCGTGGCCCGCACCTTCGCGTCGAGCGGTGGCTTCGTGGATGCCAACGCGTCGGGCTGAGGAGCGACCAAAGACCAAAGTGCGAGCGCGGTCAGTGCGATTGCTGATGCCATATCTAGAACCGGCTAACAAT
This sequence comes from Acidobacteriota bacterium, assembly GCA_023418055.1. Classification (GTDB taxonomy): domain Bacteria; phylum Acidobacteriota; class Vicinamibacteria; order Vicinamibacterales; family Vicinamibacteraceae; genus JAEZDP01. The sequence goes on along the minus strand of JAEZDP010000084.1, from coordinate 1,593 downwards.
CATTGGGTCGACCTCGATAGTCCGGGCCGGACCGCGTGTCGCCGCAAGCTAGCACGCAGAGCCGGAGGCGGCAAGGGCGCAACCGGCTGCCAAAACAGGTCGTCGGACGCGCCGGCCGACACGAAGCCGAGGATATCCCGATCTGGATAGCACGGGGGAGACCCGCGAGATAGCACGCCTGGGGTCACTTCGGACCGAGGTCGTCAAGCGGACTCCGCACGCCCCCGGCACCGCGGTTCAGCACATGCGTATAAATCATCGTCGTGCTGACGTCCCGGTGGCCGAGCAACTCCTGGATCGTCCGGATGTCGTGCCCCGACTCGAGCAGGTGCGTCGCAAACGAGTGGCGCAGGGTGTGGCACGTTGCCGCTCGCGCGAGACCCGCACGGCGCGCGGCCTCCTTCACCGCACGCTGCACCACCGTCTCGTGCAGGTGATGCCGCCGACGCTCGCCCGTGGCCGGGTCCAGATAGTGCCGGGTCGCAGGGAACACCCATTGCCATGCCCACTCGCGCGAGGCTCTCGGATACTTGGCCGCGAGCGCGCCAGGCAGCGCGACGCTCCCGAGGCCGGCGTCGAGGTCGCGTCCATGTTGGGCACGCACAATCTCGAGATGCGACCGCAGCCGCGCCCGGAGCGCGGACGGCAGCACCGTCACGCGGTCGGCGCCGCCCTTGCCGTGGCGGACCGTCAGCTCGCCGCGCTCGAGATGCACGTCCTTGACCCGCAGCGTGACGCACTCCTCCAGGCGAAGCCCTGCCCCGTACATCAGCGACGCCATGAGCCAGACGACGCCGTCGAGTTGCGCGAGCAGCGCCGCCACCTCGCCGCGAGACAGCACGACGGGCATTCGCACCGGCCGCCGCGCGCGCACGAGCCCGGCCAGCCAGCGCACGTCCTGCTCCAGCACGACGCGGTACAGGAACTGCAACGCCCCGAGCGCCTGGTTCTGCGACGACGCGCTGAGACCACGCGCTGCCAGCGCCGAGAGGAACGCCGACACCTCCGCCTCTCCCAGACCGGCGGGATGTCGCTTGCCATGAAACAACACGTAGCGCCGTACCCACGCGACGTAGACCTTCTCCGTCCGCCGACTGTAGTGACGGACACGAATGGCGGCACGCACGCGGTCGAGGAGCCGTGGACCCTGTGGCGGTGTTGGCAGCGAACCCACGCACCGGATGACGCAAACCTCGCGCCATCGGCAGAGCCGGCGGTGCCGCAGGTTCGAGGCCCGCGGCGACGTCATCGATGCAGGAACTGCGATGGTCGCGGTGCCGGACGTCGCAACGATTGCAGCGTCGCAGCGCTCAGGGAGTCCAAGGGGCGCACCCGTGAGCTGAGACCTGAAGCCTGCCCCCGCGGCGCGCAGACGACGAGAAGGCGTTCCTACCTGTCGGCCCTCTTCACGTAGATCTCCCCGGCGCGCGCGAAGTCCTCCGACTTCTCCGCCAGCCCGGCGTCGAGCGCCGCTGCCTCGTCGAGACCCTTCTGCGCCGCGTACTCACGCACCTGCTGCGTGATCTCCATCGAGCAGAACTTCGGCCCGCACATCGAGCAGAAATGCGCGACCTTCGCCCCCTCGGCCGGCAG
>JAEZDP010000022.1 GCA_023418055.1 Acidobacteriota bacterium | reverse complement strand
CGAGCAGGGCCTTCAGGGCACCGACGTCGCGGCCGGTGAGGTGCACACAGCTGCAAGACATCAGGGAGTTCGGAAGGATGGTGCGCCCTGCACGATTCGAACGTGCGACCTCCTGGTTCGTAGCCAGACGCTCTATCCAGCTGAGCTAAGGGCGCGAGGGGCTGTGTCACGAGCCAGTGCCCGTGCACGAATTCGAGAATCTATCACAACGGATCGAGCGGTGTCGAGCAGGCCGGCCCACGGCTTCTGCCGTGTGTCGTTCCTCCTGTACTCTTCCCTCCGTGTCCGTCGAAACCCATCACGCCACGGCCCCGGCGTCCGTCCGTTGCGCCGTGCTCACCATCAGCGACACGCGGACGCTCGACACCGACACGGGCGGCACCACGCTCGTCACGCTGCTCACCGCCGCCGGGCACGTCGTCTGCGATCGGGGTCTGGTGCCGGACGAACCGGTCAAGGTGCAGGCGTGGATCCAGCGACAGCGCGCGCGCGACGAGGTCCAGGCGATCCTGACGACGGGCGGTACCGGCGTCACGTCCAGGGACTCGACCTACGAGGCCATCTACCAGATGCTCGACAAACCCATCCCGGGCTTCGGCGAGTTGTTCCGCATGTTGAGCTACCAGCAGATCGGACCGGCCGCCATGCTCAGTCGCGCCTGCGCCGGCGTGTCGCAGTGCCGGGTGATCATCGCGCTCCCCGGGTCGGTGGGCGCCATCACGCTGGCCCTCGAGAAGCTGGTGCTGCCTGAACTCGGGCACCTCGTGCGGGAGGCCGCGCGATGAGCCAGGGCCCGTTTGGCGGCATGCGTCCGCTGACCGACGTCATCACGCTCGACGAGGCGCGGGCACGCCTGCAGGCGGTCGTGCGCCCCGTCACCTCGTGCGAGAGGGTGCCGCTTCACGAGGCTGCCGGTCGGGTGCTCGGCGTGAACGTCGTGTCGCCTTTCGACGTCCCTGGCTTCGACCGCGCCGCCATGGACGGCTATGCCGTGCGCTCGGCCGACGTGCGCGACGCGACACCGGAGTCGCCCGCCGTGCTCACGTTGGCGGGCATCTCACGCCCGGGGTCGCTGCCTGACGAGACGTGCGTGGCCGGCACGTGCATCGCCATCGCCACGGGTGCGCCCGTACCCGCTGGCGCCGACGCGGTGGTGATGGTCGAACGCACGCGCCGCGACGACGACCGCGTGGCCGTCTTCGACGCGGCCGGCGCTGGGCACCACATCTCGCCGCGTGGGCACGACGTGGCTGCGGGGGCGCATGTGTTGGCGGCGGGCAGCCTCCTGACGCCCGGACGCGTAGGCCTGCTCGCCTCGCTGGGGCTTGCGCAGGTGGCCGTGCGCATCCGCCCGCAGGTGGTCATCGTCTCGTCGGGTGATGAACTCCTGATGCCGGGCGAGCCGCCCGTCCCGGGCCGCATCTACGACTCGAATCGCTTCACGCTCGAGGCCATCTGCCGCGACCATGGCGCCGCGACGCGGTGCGTGCCGCGCGTGGAAGACGACGTGACGGCGTGGCACCGCGCACTCGACGCTGCCGCCGACGCCGACCTGCTGGTGTGTTCGGGAGGAAGTTCCGCCGGCGAGCGTGACGTCCTGGTGGATGTGGTGTCGGCCAGGGGCGAGATCGTGTTTCACGGCATCGCCGTGAAACCTGGCAAGCCTACGCTGTGCGGCCGTATCGGCACCCAACTGGTGCTGGGCATGCCGGGCAACCCAACCTCGTGCCTGTCCAACGCGTATGTCCTGCTCATTCCCCTGCTGCGCGCGCTGGCGGGCCTGCCGCCGTACGAGCCGGAGATACGTCAGGCGACGCTGACGCGTGCGGTGACCTCACCGGCCAATCGGCTGCAGTTCTACCAGGTTCGGTTGCAGGACGATGAGGCCGTGCCGGTGTTCAAGGGCTCTGGCGACATCACCAGCCTGGCCGAGGCGGACGGGTACATCGAGGTGCCGATCGGGGTGGAACGACTGGAGCCCGGCACAAGGGTAGCCGTGGTCCGGTACTGAGGTCGCGGGTCGCAGGTCGCCCCGGACCCGCGCCCCGCGACGTCTCGTCTACGCGCCGAACCGCTTGTTCACCTCGGCCCAGTTCACGACGTTGAACCAGGCCGCGATGTAGTCGGGCCGCTTGTTCTGGTACTTGAGGTAGTAGGCGTGCTCCCAGACGTCGATCCCGAGGATGGGAGTCTTGCCCTCCATCAGCGGCGAGTCCTGGTTGGGCGTGCTGGTGATCTCGACGCCGTTGCCGGACTTCACGAGCCAGGCCCAGCCACTGCCGAAGCGTCCGACGGCCGCCTTCGTGAACGCCTCCTTGAAGGCGTCGAAGCTGCCAAACGCCTTGTCGATGGCTTCGGCCACGGCCCCGGTCGGCGCGCCGCCGGCGTTCGGGCCCATGATCTGCCAGAACAGCGTGTGGTTGGCGTGGCCGCCGCCGTTGTTCCGCACGACGGTGCGGACGTCTTCGGGCACCGCATCGAGGTTCGCGATCAGCTCGTCGACGCTCTTGCCTTGCAGTGAGGCATGCTTCTCGACGGCCCCGTTCAGGTTGTTCACGTAGGTCTGATGATGCTTGCCGTGGTGGATCTGCATCGTCTGCTCGTCGATGAACGGCTCGAGCGCGTTGAAGGCATACGGAAGCGGGGGCAGTTCGTGGGCCATGTCAACCACGTCCTTTCTGGAGAACGGCACGTCCATGACGCACCGGGAGGAATACGGACAGCCCGTCGATCATAGCTCGGTCCACGACGCGCGGCCAGCAGACGACCGGCGCGCTGTTACACGCCCGCCACCACGCCTCAATGCCGCGAGCGGCCGCCTCGTGCGTGTGCTCGGCACTGCCTACCTGGCGTATACGGTCGTGCTGTTCGGTCTCAGCGGAGCGCTGAACGTCGCGTGGGGATACGGCATCGGCTCGCCTCTTCGCCTGCTCCGGGCCGTACCCGGACTGCTGTGGTTCGCGGCGCTGCTTTTCACGGCCGGCGTGGTGGTGACCCTGCCCATCTGGGCGACGCTCTGGCTGGCGCGGCGACGACTGGACAGCGTCGCGGCTGGCCTCATCGGCGCCTGCACGCTGCTCGCCTGGGGCGAGTGGTCGACGTACCGCATGGAGTGGTTCGACGTCTGGCGCCACGGGAATCCGGGCCTGCGCTACTGGATGACGACCGTCGTGCCGACGGGCGTCGCGTGGGCCGCAGCCGGAGCCGTCCTTGGATCAGCGATCGGCCGCCGTGACCGCCTGGGCTGACGCGCGACGGCGCCATGACATCAGCCTCGTGACGAACCGACGCTCGAAGTTCCAGAAGAAACGGAACTGACCGAACAGCGTCCCGTAGGCCAGCAGGATGGCGTTGTACAGCGGCAGCACGAGCACGTAGTACGCCACGCCGAGGAGCACGGACTGTTCGCCCTCTCCTGCCAGCAGCGCGACGATGGGCTGCTTGAGGAACATCACCGTGAACCCGGTGCACGCGAAGACCAGCAGGATGACGAGCACCTGCCCGGTACTCACGTCCCAGCGGCGGCGCAGCCGGCCGAGCCACGTCATGTCAGCAGGTACCGGGGGCGGCATTCAGTAGGTTCACGTGGCGGCGTGTGGCGTGTGGCGTGAGGCGTGTGACGCTACTGAATCGTGAGCATCCGGTCGAGCGCCACGCGGGCCCAGTACTTGGTGGCCTCGGGCACCTGCACGTGGTTGTGCACGACGCCCTCGCGCAGGCCGTCCAGGATCCAGAGCAGGTGGTTCGGCGACACGCGGAACATCGTCGAGCAGAGGCAGCCGAACTGGTCGAGGGTCACCACCGTGCGGTCGGGTGCTACCTCGTTGGCCAGGCGGTTGACCAGGTGGATTTCGGTGCCGACGGCCCACACCGAGCCCGCCGGCGACTCGCGCACCGTCTTGAGGATGAACTCGGTCGAGCCATGGGCATCGGCGGCCTGCACCACGTCGAAGGTGCATTCGGGATGGACGACGACCTGGATGCCGGGGTACTGCCGTCGCACGTTCGCGATCTGCTGCGGCGTGAAACGCGTGTGCACCGAGCAGTGCCCTTTCCACAGCAGCATGCGCGACCGCTGGAGCGTGGCCACGTCGTGTCCGCCGTAGGGCTCCTCGTAGTCCCAGACGTGCATCTCGTCGAGGGGCACGCCCATGTCGAAGGCGGTGTTGCGGCCCAGGTGCTGGTCGGGAAGGAAGAGGATGTGGCGCCCGCGCTCCCAGGCCCACGTCAACGTGGCTCTGGCGTTGCTCGAGGTGCAGACGACGCCGCCGTGTTCACCGCCGAACGCCTTGATGGCGGCCGACGAGTTGATGTAGGTGCCGGGCACCACGTCGGTGATGCCCACCTCCTCGAGTTCCCGCCAGCAGATCTCCAACTGTTCGAGGTCGGCCATGTCGGCCATCGAGCAGCCGGCGGCGAGGTCCGGCAGGCTGACGCGCTGGTGGTCGGCGCTCAGCACGTCGGCACTTTCGGCCATGAAGTGCACGCCGCAGAAGATGATGAACTCGGCCTCGGGCCGGCTGGCGGCCTCGCGCGACAGCTTCCACGAGTCGCCGACGATGTCGGCGTGGACGATCACCTCGTCGCGCTGGTAGTGATGGCCGAGGATGATGAGGCGCGTGCCGAGATCGGCGCGCGCGGCCCTGATCCGTGCCTCCATCTCGTCGGCGGTCAGGTCCATGTAGGCCTCGGGCAGCGGCTGGCGCTGGCGAAGGCTCGAGCTCTCGAAGGCGGTCAGTTCCTTGACGTCCATCTCTTCACGCGATCGTAACACTGACATATACTGGACGTTCGTTTTCGCGAGGAGCGCGCAGATGGCCCAGGCATTGACGCACGCGGCCGAGGGCCGCAAGCCCGAGGAGTTCCGGAACTACGAGGCCGAGGCTCGCAGCACGGTCAAGGAGTTCTACCGGCTCAATCACACCTTCCAGACATACGACTTCGTGCAGCAGAAGAAGGCCGAGTACCTTGGCCTGAACCGCATGCAGATGACCGTGTGGGAGGCGCTCGAGTACCTGGACCAGCTCGTCGACGACAGCGACCCCGACGTCGACTTCACGCAGATCGAACACGCGATGCAGACGGCCGAAGCCATCCGGGCCGCCGGGCAGCCGCGATGGTTCCAGCTGACCGGGCTCATCCACGACCTCGGCAAAATCCTGTGCATCTGGGGCGAGCCCCAGTGGGCCGTCGTCGGCGACACGTTCGTGGTGGGCTGCAAGTTCTCGGACAAGTGCGTCTATCCCGAGTTCTTCGCGCTCAATCCCGACAGCGAGCACCCCGTCTACCAGACCGAGTACGGCATCTACGAGCCCAACTGCGGCCTCGACAACATCCACCTGTCGTGGGGCCACGACGAGTACATCTACCACGTGGTCAAGGGGCGGCTGCCCGACGGCGGGCTGTACGCGCTGCGCTACCACTCGTTCTACCCGTGGCACAAGGAAGGCGCCTACCAGCACCTGGCCAACGACCACGACCGCGAGACGATGAAGTGGGTGAAGGCGTTCAACCGCTTCGATCTGTACTCCAAGGGCGACGCCCGGCCGAACGTGAAGGAACTCAAGCCGTATTACCTGGACCTCATCGACGAGTACCTGCCGGGCAAGCTGAACTGGTAGGGCTGCTGCAGTTTTCCTCTCTTCGTTCCGATAACGCCTGAAGAGCGTTAGGAACAACAGGAGAGGATGACGAGGCCGTGCCCACCCGCGCAGTTCGCCGCCTGTATCGCCCGTTCGTGGCCACCGTGCTGTCGGCGTGTGCCGTGTTTGCCACCGCCAGCAACCTGCCCCAGGCCGTGCCGCTCATCGCGTTGAGCGCGTTGTCGGCCATTGCGTGCGTCGCGCCCCAGCGATAGGCGCGGCGCCCCCTCTCTCATCTCATTCACATCTTCCGGAGCTAAGACTGAGGGGCCATGGCCCCTCGGCGGGTACTCGCCCTGCTCTGTCTCCCGTGGACGCTCGTTGTCGTTCACGGACAGCCTTCGCCGCCCTCCGCGACACTTACGGTGAGCGCGGCCGTGGCCGAGGCACTCGCCGCCTCACCGGCGCTCGAGGCGCAGCGGGCCCGCGTCGCGGGTGAACAGGCCGCCGCGCCCCTGGCCGGGCGGCTTCCGAATCCCTCGATCTCGTGGCTCGGCGAAGGACTCCGCAGCCGACCGCAGCCGCCCGTCGTGCTGCAGCCGGACCACGGGGTGTTCGTCGTGCAGAGCATCCCGCTCGGCGGACGCCTGGGTGCCGTGCGCCGGCTCGCCGCGGCTGACGTCGAGGTGGCCGCGGCAGTCGCTGACGTCGAGGCCGAAGCCGTGGCCATCGACGTCGTCTCGCTCTTCGTCGAACTCCTCCGGGCGTCGCAGGCACGCGAGGTGCTGGCCGAGCGGCTCGAGGGCCTCGACGAACTCGTGCGCATCCAGCAGCGGCGCGTGGAGGAAGGAACGGCGCCCTCCGGTGACCTGGGCCGACTGCAGGCCGAACGGGTGCGTGTGCGTGTGGCCGCGGCCCGTCTCGACGCCGAGGGCCGGAATGTTCGTGTGGCGTTCTGCGCCGCACTCGCGCGCACGAACTGTGAGGGCCTGGACCTGCGGCCCCCGCCACCACCGGATGTTGCGCCGCCGCCCGCCGACGCCGCCCTCATCGAGTCGCGCGTCGACGGACGGCCATCCGTGCGGGCTGCACTCTCGCGTCTCGAGCAGGCGCGGTTTGCGAAAGCGTTTGCCGACGCCTCGGTCTGGCCATCGCTCGAGGTGACGGGCGGTTACAAGCGCACGCAGTTCCTCGACACGGGCATGGCTGGCCTGAGCATGACGGTGCCCCTCTTCGACCGCCAGCAGGCGCCCCGCGCCCGCGCACGCGCGGCACTCGACGCGGCGGCCCTGGAGGTCGACGACGCGCGACGTCTTGCGCGTGCCCGATTGCTGCAGGCGGCGAACCTGGCCGGCGACCTCTGGCAGCAGGCTGCACAGGTGGACCTGCTCGAGCCCGCCCTCGCCTCGCAGCGAGCCGCGCGCAGCGCGTTTCGCGAGGGCGACGCCGACCTCGTGCGCCTGCTCGACGCCGAACGACTCGTCGCCGAATCGCGGCTCGACGCGCTCGCCCTCACCCTGGACGCCCTGCGGGCTTCGCTTCAGGCCCGTGTCCTCCTTGGATTGCCCCTGCCATGACTTCGCTCGCCGCCCGTCCGACGTCGCTCATCCTGCTGCTCGCGCTCGTCGGCGTGTCTGCCTGCGGGTCGACGCCCGCGCCCGCCCCGGAGGCTGAGGCCGGCGCCACGGGAGCAGCCCCGGTCGACGTGCAACTGACCGCAGAACAGATGACGCGGGGCGGCATCGTCGTCACGACGGTCGACACGGAGCCGTGGGCCGAGAGGTTCGAGGCGCCGGCGGTCCTGCAACTCGACCAGCGTCACACGGCGCGCATCGGTGCGCCCCTCGACGCGCGCGTGGACGCCGTGCACGCCGACGTCGGTGACACGGTGCGCCGTGGCGCGGTGCTCATCGAACTGCACTCGCACGTGACGCACGACGCCGTGGCGGCCCTGCGCAAGGCCGTGAGTGGGGCGGCGCGCCTCGAGAGCGATCTGGCGTATGCGACCTCGACGCTCGCACGGTCGGAGCGGCTGCTGGCCGACGGGGCCGCGTCGCCGCAGGACGTGGAACGCGCCACGACCGCGGTGACGGCGCTGCGCCGTGAGATCGAGATGGCCAGAGCCGACCAGGCGCGGGCGCGCGCGGAACTCGGCTACTACGGCGTGGACGTCGCGGCCATCGACAAGATGGGCCCGGAAGGTCATCACGACGATCACGTGCCGGTACGTGCGCCGCTGGCGGGCACGGTGCTCGAGCGCCTCGTGACGCCGGGCACCGCCGTGACGTCGGGTCAGCCGATGTTCGTCGTGAGCGACCTCTCGACACTCTGGGTGGGCGGCGAGGTCGATGAGCGCTGGGCGCCGCTGCTGCAGACCGGCCGCGACGCCACCGTGCGAGTCACGGCCTTTCCCGACGAGACCTTCAGCGCGCGCGTGACCTATATCGGGGACGTGGTGGCCGCCGACACGCGACGCATCACCGTGCGTGCCGAGTTGCCGAATGGCGACCGCCGGCTCAAGCCCGAGATGTACGCGCGGCTCGTGCTCTCGGGCGAGTCACGGATGGCTCTTGCGGTGCCGACCGATGCGGTCCAGCGGGTGGACGGCCGCGACGTCGTGTTCGTGGAGACCGCCCC
>JAEZDP010000452.1 GCA_023418055.1 Acidobacteriota bacterium | reverse complement strand
CGCCGAGCCGCTCGAGGATCGTTGCCCCCGTTGGCCTCGCCGCCGGGTCGCGCCGAAGCATCTGTTCGCACAGGGTCACGAGGTCGGCGGGCAGGTCGTCGGCCAGCTCTTCGAGGCGTGGCGCCTCGAGATCCTGCTTCTCGCGCAGCACCTTCGCGGCCATGCCGTCGAACGGCAGGTGCCCGGTGAGCGCCTGAAACAGCATCACGCCGACCGCATACCAGTCGCTCGCGGGCGTCAGCGCCGCACGCGCCGCCTGTTCAGGCGACATGTACGCGATGGTGCCCGCGAACTTGCGATCGCTGCCCTCGTAGCTGGGGGCGCCAGATACCGGCGTGCCGCGCCCCTCCCCATCCGTGCCCCGACCGCTGCCTGTTCCCGACCCGCTTCGCTCCGACGGCCCCTGCAACAGGTCGGCCACGAGTCCCAGGTCGAGCACGACGAGGCGTCCGTCCGGGCGCACGATCACGTTGCGCGGCTTCAGGTCGCGATGCAGCTTGCCGGCATCGTGCAGAGTGGCCACACCATCGGCCAACTGCCGCAGGGCGTCCCGCAGCCTGTCGAAGTCGGCCACCGGAACTCCCGGCACCCGCCCCGCCGTGCCACGCGCCTCGGACGATCGCCCCAGCCCAGCCGACATCACCGGCCCTGCGAGGCTCGGGTGAATCAGCGTGTGTGTGGCCGTCTCCGACGACGACTCGCTGTCGGTGTCTGCGTTGCGGACGTACGACAGGAAGTCGCTGGCCCGTTCCACCAGCTCCATCGTGAAGAACCAGTGACGCTCGTCGGCAAACAGCTCGTACAGCGGAATGAGATTCGGGTGGACGATGTCGGCCAGTGCCCGGAACTCGTGCTTGAAGCGGTAGAGCGACGTCGCGTCGAGGTTCCGCAGGGTCTTCAGTGCCACGGTCTGACGCCGCTCACGGTCGTAGACCTCATAGACGACGCCCATGCCGCCGGTTCCCACCAGCCGCACCACCGAGAATCTGTCGGTGCCCTGAAACACCTCCGTGCGCCGGCTCATCGACGTAAGACCTGTGACCTCGACCTGTGATGTTCGATCTGTGGACCCACGACCTCCGACTACGCGTCCTCCAGTCCCGCCAGCGTCAGATCGTAGATCGCCAGGTTGAAGTCGTCAGGCAGCAGGCCTTCGGCGTGCAGCGCCGTGGCCTTGGCGCTGGCTTCGCGCACGAGTCGAGCCACCAGCCAGGCGGTGGACGCCGGGTTGCGCCCGAGCGCGTACTGCGGGCCCAATGCGTCGAAGGGCACGCCCACGGTGAACCTGTCGGCGAGGAACCGCCCCAGCGACCACAGCGACATCGTCATGTTGTCGATGGCCTTGTACTGATAGCTCAGGTGCGCGGCGTTGTAGACGACGTTCAGATCGCGGGCGCGATAGGCCAGGTCGAGCAGCGCGAGGATGATCCAGTAGTGCAGGTTCGACAACCAGGCGACCCGTCGTGCCTGTTCGTTGCGAATCACGTGGGGGCGGGCGGTGAACGCCGTGTGCCGCGTGAAGTGGTGCGCAGGGAAGTCCGGACCCGGCGTCCAGATCGACGCGTCTGCACCGAACGCCTCGCCGGTGTAGACGCGCCTGAAGAAGCGGTAGTGGCTCTCCTCGCCCTGGAACATCACGAAGTTCAACCGCTGCTCCCAGTCGCCCCAGGGAAAATCCTGGCCGAGCATGGGCGGCGGCGCATTCGCCACGCGCTGCAGCAACGCCACGATGCGGTGATAGAGGCTGCCGACGTGGCTCAACTGCTGCTCGTCGATGGGGTATTCGTGGTAGCGCTTCGACCCGGCGCGAATCACCTCGCGGACCTCTTTCACGAATGCCACCGGTTCGCCCGTCTTGCGGCACTCGGGCCGCAGGCTCAGCGCGCAGTCGTCGGCTTCAATCCAGAGGTAGGTGGCGGCGGAGTACTGCGTGAGCGATCGCAGCTCGATGTCGAAGGGGTAGAGGTCCGACGTGTACGGGAACTCGTGGGGCGTGAAGTTCGGTGATGCGCCCAGGTCGGCGAGCAGGCGGTTGACCAGGCTCAGGTGCTGCATCTCTTCGATGGCCACGTCCAGGAAGCTCTCATGGGCGTGCAGCACGGCCGTCCCTCCGCGGCCCGCGGGCGAGTGCTCGAGGAACGAGCGGACACGCACGTCACCACGTACCCTGGCGTGTTCGTCCTTGATGGAGAAGAGCGCGTAGAGGTAAGCGATCATCAACGCGTGTTCCAGCGCCGCCGCCTCCGTCAGCAGGTGCACCAGTTCGAGATAGTCGTCGTCGAAGTCCGTCGGCAGTTCGCCCGCCTGCCAGTCGATGCGCAACATGAGGAAGCTCCTGCCTACGTACGGGCGCGGCCTCGCGCGCGGGTGGTCGGCGACGCGGTGACATCGGGGACGGGTACAGCCGGCGAGGTCGCCTGCGACGGCGTGTCGTACCTGGCGAGCACGCCGAGGCAGAACCGGCGCAGCAGCGCGCGGCGGGGCGCCGACAAGTCTCGCGTGCGCGGCATGTAGTTGTAGGTGTGCCAGATGGCCGGGTCGATCATGCGCAGCACGTAGCGTGCGGCCGTGGGCGTGGCCCACACCGCCTCGCTCGTCATGTCGAGGCGTGCGCTCATGGCCGGAAGGATCAGGTCGTAGTAGCGGAAGATCTCGCGATACACGAGGTCGAAGGTGACCTGCGCGTCGGGGATGGCCGAGTAGTCGTCCCACGGCAACACCCGAAGTTCGGTGAAGAACTCCTGGAAGGCGAGCGTGGCCAGCGTGTTCGGCGCGATGTCCTGCGGGTAGTTCTCCGGAGGGACGAGGCGGAAGACCCGCATCCCCGACCCCTCTTTCGGCTGCATCTCGTAGCGGCCCACGCCGCCGGACACGACGAGCGTGTCGGTGTCGATGAGCGTCGGATACCGATACACCCCGTATTCGTTCACGTAGCCGGTGGGCGTTTCCTTCCACTGCTCGACGCGCACGAGCGTGTCGCCGACGGGCACGCGGCCGCGACGCCGCACGTGCAGGTCGAACTCGCCGCGCAGCGCCGCCGAGGGCTGGTGCGCCAGCCGATGTCGCACCTCGGCATCGGTCCACGACTGCCCGGGCGGCAGCTCGTCGAGATAGCAGCAGCTGCAGTCGGACGCCACCATGTACGGCGATTCCGACAGCAGCACGCCGTTCAGGCTGGTCTGCAGCACCAGTTCGTGATCGTCGGACTCGAGCCAGCGCAGCGCGCGTCGCCCGGCGTCCCCATACGGCAGGTCCACCATCCCACCGCGCGACACGTAGGACGCCCGGTCGTTCCTGATCGTGCCGAGCGACACGATCTCGGACGTGTTGGAGGCGGGGTCCACGCCCGGCGGCGTCGCCGCACGCACACCGAGCGTCAGCGTGCCGAGGTTGTACTTGTCGCCGTCGGGGCCGTCCTCGGGCAACACGTTGGCCATGTCGAGCACCACGTGACGCGAGTCGGCATCCACGTGGGCGACCGCCGGCGAGAGGTAGTACGGCACCGTGGGCCGGTAGGGGTTGGCAAACGGCTGCACCGGCTTCAGGTGCCGCCCCATCGCCACGGTGGCCGGCTCGCCCTCGAACCATGGGGCGATGGTGCCGACGACGAGGCCCGGAGCCGGGTTGGCCACCTTGCGCCCGGCCGCAAACTCCACGGCCAGCTCGGTGTCCGACAGCAGCGGAAAGGTGAGGTAGAGGTTGTACCGGAACAGCAGCCCCTTGGCCCCCGGCTGCTTCAGCACGTCGGCAAAGGCCTGCAGCGCAGGCGAACCCGACGGCAGGAACTTGTGCAGCACCTGGTCGTCGTCGGCGGTCTTGTGGCGTCCGGGCACGAGGTCGTGCGGCTTCACCTCGATGCCGCAGATGAAGGTGGCAGACGCGCCGCCGGCGCCGCCACTCGACAGCTTGCCGTTGGCCCCGTCAGGGGGCAGCCCGAACAGCCCGTGGTACGAGACGTTGCGGTACCAGTTCAGCCACCGCGTGGTGCTGCGTGCCGGACGACGGCTCAGAAAGGTACCGGTGCCACCAAGCGCCTGTGGCGCGCGGATCTCGAGGGCGTCCGAGAAGACCTGCGTGCTCGTGAAACCTTCGGGGTTGGTGTCGCAGAGCAGCGCGTTGTTCAGGTACACCTGCCCGCCAATCAGCGGATCCGCGGCAGGGTCGGTGACGACCTCGTCATGCGAGAGTTGCACCGACTGCACCCGCACGTCGGTGAACCGGAAGCTGAAGTCACCGTAGTAGTTCCACTGACAGCGCAGCAGCCCGTACTTGTCGAGCCCGGTCATCCAGGCGCGGAACTGCTCGTCGGTGCGTCCTTCGGTCATCGCCCGGACGCGTTCGGTGTTGGACACCACGCTCAGTTCGGTGCCCGGCGAGGCGCTGTCGTTGTTGCCGGTGGCGGCGTTGACGACATGCCGTCCCCAGACATGAATCCGGGGGAGGTCGAACAGGCCCATGCGCCTTCCTGACGCGCCGCTCCGCAGCGCCGATCCCCGATGCCGCGCCGGCACCAGGGTTCACAGCTGATCCGTGACGCGACGGAGTATAGCAGTGGCCGCGCTCACGCGGGCGTGGGCTGGTCGTGGCCGATGCTCGTCTCGCGCGCAAGCACCTCCAGCGTCCGTGCATAGAGGTCCTGCACCTCTTCGGGGCTGTTGGCGATGACCGTCAGTCCGAGCTTGCCGTATTCGGACAGCGCCCCGATGAGATGAAACAGCACGCCCGACTCGGTGCGATGGCTGTAGTGCAACCCGTTGTCGGTGACGATGTCGATGAGGTCTTCGGGCAACACGCCGCGGTAGGTGGACGCGCGGAGGTTGTCGGTGGCCATGTAGTACTTCGCCCGGCCGCTGAGCGACATGAACATGCCGGTGTCCGGGTCGAGCGTCCCGCCGGTGAGGAACTGCAGCGCGAGGAACGGGTGGGTCGTGCCCACCACACGCAGGTTGATTTCGAGCGCGCTCACCTTCCACGGCTGGTCGAGGGCGTCGCGGAAGGCGAGAAAGTCGACGCCGAAACGGCTCACGACGCCGTACCGGGCGAGCACCGCGCCGATGCGCAGGCTGCGCTCCTGGATGGCCATCCGATAGTCGTCCACCGCCGGAAAGCTGCAGCCTTGGTAGACCTGGCCCGACGGCCCACCGAGGATCTGGTCGTGGGTCGAGATGGGCAACACCTCGCCGCGCGGGCTGGTGCGCAGTTGGGCCGAGGGCGACGTCTTGTACGCTGCGTCGATGAACTCCTCGACGATGCCGCCCATGCGCGTGAACTTCTGGAAGTAGTTGCGGTGCGTCTCCCAGGGCACGGAGAACTCGAGGTCGCGCAGCGCCTTGCGCAGCCGCGGCTTGTCGCCCTCCGCGTCGGGATACCGGAAGATGGCGTTCCCTTCCCCCGAGAAGCTGTCGTTCAGCTTGATGACCGCCTTGCGGAGCCCCGGACGCTCGCGCCGCAGCTCGATGAGCGCGTCCTCGACGTCGGCTTCGCCGGTGAGGTCCTCGAAGCCGAGCGGCAGTTCCACGCCCGCCGCGCGGAACACCTTGCGGCTGCCCGACTTGGTGCCGAGGTAGTTCAGGTCGGGGTCGAGGCCGTTGAGCGGGATGCCGAGCAGCACCGACAGGCGCCGTTCGAGCGGCGTGGAGTTGAACACCGTCAGGTAGGCACGCGCCGGGTCGTGGATGGCCGCGCGGATGCGCTCGATGAGGCGGGGACGCTCGAGCACCTTCTGCGTGAGCGGCCGTGGCGACGAGTCGTACGTGCACAACATGGTGAGCCGCGCACGGGCATGGCTGGCCGGCACGCCGGCGAGCAGGTGCAGGTAGTAGTCGAGGATGAGCGGGTGCACCGGCTGCGACGTCACGTAGACCACGTGTGCGCGGGGATTGCGCAGGCGGATGAGCAGAAACAGCAGCCGCTCTTCGTAGAACGCCGCGCCTTCGAGCTTCCGCAGTTCGTCCTGGTCCAGCGTCAGCGACGGGACGACCACCGAAGTGCCCGGCTCGTTCTCGGTGCGCAGCAGGACGTCCCACACCGCGTTGAGGCGCGGCTTCAGCTCCTCGAAGCGCCGGCGCTCTTCGGCCTCGGTCATCTGCGCCGAGAAGGGCGGCTGCGGAATCACGGCCGCCCCTCGAGTTCGGCGAGCGACAGCACCAGCCCCTCGCGCGTCATGGCCAGCGGCATCTCGCGTTCATGGAACGGCCAGCGTCGACCTCGACGTTCCGCGAGCAGGCGCAGGTGTCGCCCCACGTGATAGCGCAAGGGCCCATGCAGCGAGAAGCTGGAGGTCACGGTGAGCGGCTGTTCGCCGCCGCGGTCGTCGAGCGTCTGCATGAGCGTCCGGCGCCGTTCCTCGTACCACGCATCGGAGATGTCGCCGAAGGTCCGTCGTCGCCGCAGGAGGGCGAGTTGACGTGGCCGGTTGACGATCTCCGGGTGATGATTGACGCCCAGCACGCGCGGCATCGTGCCGGTGGCGTCGCGGGCAAGCTCCATCATGGTGAGGGCCGGGCCGGGCGGTCCGCCCACGCCGATCGATTCGTAAGCCAGCGGCACCACATCAGCCGGCAGGGGCCGGGCCGGCACCAGGTCGTACAGGCGGCTGTCGAGCACCTCGATGCGCGAGCCCACCTCGTTGGCCAGGTGGGCGAACCACGGATGGTCGCCAGCCGTAGCCGTCAGCAGATTCTCCTGGATGCCTGCGCTCTTGCCGCCCTTGTCCTCACCGCGCAGCCTCGGCTCGGCCACGTCGCGCCACCGGCACATGATGCCAAACGTATGACAGATGCCGAGCAGCACGCCCTCGGGGTGGGCCAGCAGCGTGTCGAAGAGCGCGTGGACGCCGGGCTCCCACGACGGGTCCTCCGCAATGCCCTGGCTCCCGGGGTCGATGCCGTCGTTGCGCGCCGGGTCGATGTGGCCGGGGCCGCCCGTGCCCACGGCGATCAGCCCGCCGTCGGCGTCGAGGGGCGGCAGCGCGCTGCCGCGCCGGACATCGTAGGAAGTCACGCGCATCCTGAGCCCGGCCTCGTCCAGGGCGTCGAGCAGGTCGCACGCGATGTGGCGCAGCGAGTGGACGACCGAGTCGTGCCCGAGGTTCGGCCAGCCGTGGTTCATGTCGAGCACGGCCACGTCGAGGGTGTCTGGCCGCGGCACGGGCGGGGTGTCCGCACGGTCCACCCGTACGAAACTGAACGCGCTCGACGCTGACCGCGTGGGACAGGCCGCGACGCAGGCGTCATGGCCGTGGACGTACTGGTGCCGGCAGTCGAAAGGCAAGGCGGGCGTCCTGAACGGCCCTCAGTGTACCCCGATGGCCTGCGTCGATTCCGCGTCCTTCCGGTCGACAAGGGTGTAGCACTCGACGCACCGTGCGATCAAGGAGACACCGACATGCAAGTAGCCAATCCCTATCTCAATTTTCCTGGCACCACCGAGGAGGCCTTCACGTTCTACCGGTCGGTATTCGGTGGCGAGTTCCCGATGGTCATGCGCTTTCGCGACTTCGGTCCGGGCATGGACAGCGGCCCAGACGCCGACAAGATCGCCCACATCGCGCTGCCGCTCGGGCGCACCATGTTGATGGGCACCGACGCGCTCGAGTCGCACGGCCGGACGCTCGTGGCCGGCAACAACTTCGCGATCTCCATCGAGGCCGAGGATGCCGACGAAGCGCGCCGGGTGTTCGACCGTCTGAGCGACGGCGGCTCGGTGGAGATGGCGCTCGGCCAGACGGAGTGGGCCGAACTCTACGGGATGTGCGTCGATCGCTACGGGGTGCAGTGGATGGTCAACTTCCCGGGATCGACCCGGCCACCGGTCGGCAGCGCCTAGCGGCCGTCGAGCGGGTCGGTGACTTCGGTCTTGGGGATCGTGGTCGCCGGCCCGACCGGCTCGACGTGCCGGCTCTTGCGCACGCGCTTCCAGACCTCCCACAGCAGCGGCAACACCGACACGAAGATCACGAGCAGGATCACGTGGTGCACCTGCTCGACGAGCGGGCTCAGCCCGAGGAAGTAGCCCACCCACAGCAGGCTGGTCACCCACAACACGCCGCCGGCGATGTTGTAGAAGACGAAGCTCCGGTAAGGCATGTGCGCGACGCCCGCGATGAACGGCACGAAGGTGCGCATCACGGGCACGAAGCGTGCGATGACGAGCGAGCTGCCGCCCTTGGTGGCATACAACTCCTGCGCCTCGTAGAGGTACTTCTTCTTGAAGAACCGCGTGTCGGGCTGATGGTAGATGGCCCGTCCCGCCCGGCGTCCCAGCATGTACCCCACCTGGTCACCGATGACGGCCGCCAGCACCAGCAGCACGTTGGTGAGGTAGATGTTGAGCGGCGGCAGGCCCGGAATGGCGCCCGCGCACACCACGCCGGCCGTCACCAGCAGGGAATCCCCTGGCAGGAAGAACCCAGCCAGCAGTCCGGTTTCGGCAAAGACGATGGCGACGAGGACCGTGAGGCCGCCCCACTGGATGAGGGCGCGGATGCCCTCGTCACTGTGCAGTTGACGGACCCAGGCGAGCAGATCGGACAGCAATTCCATGAAGTAGGCCGTGCCACAGCACCCGCCGGGGTCGGCAGGTCAAACGAGAAGCATACGGCGTGGCGTCGGTCCGTGCCAACCCGGCACCCGGACGCTGTGGGGTAAAATGCCACAGCTCAAGGACTTGCCGTGACCGAACCCCTGCCGCCCCGCGCCGTCGACATCGAGGAAGTGATGGCCGAGGTGCGTGCGCGGGTGCGCGCCGACGTGCAGGCCCGTCTCGTGAAGCATGGCGCGCGCGAGTTTGCCGATGCGGCCACCTTCGACGCCGCCGAGCGCCTGCTGCACGACGCCTTGCTGCACGCTGAGCGCCACAAGCTCCTGCTGCCCGAACTGCTCGACGATGAGGACGGCTGGCGGCTGGACCCGTCGCTGCGGCTGCACAGCCACCGGCCGGTCATCGGCACGCTGGTGGTCGGCTTCAAGCGACGCGTGCTGCTGCCGCTGATGCGGTGGCTGTTCGACTACTCACGCGAGAACTTCGCGCGCCAGGAGCGCCTGAACATCGTGCTGATGTCGTGCCTGCAGCGCCTGGCCGTCGAGAACGCACGGCTGACGGCGCGCCTCGACGCACTCGGCGACCGGCCACAGGACGGCCCCTCGTGAAGATTGCCTGCGTCGTGCAGCGGTACGGCGCCGACGTGACCGGGGGGGCCGAGGCGCACTGCCGCGCCGTTGCCGAGCGGCTGGCCGAACATCACGACGTCGCGGTGCTCACCAGTTGCGCCCGCGACTACCTGCAGTGGCGCAACGCGTACCCGGCCGGCGAGAGCCGCCTCGGCGCCGTGCGCGTGCTGCGCTTCCCGGTCGCGCGGCAGCGTCGCCTGCACCGGTTCGCCGATCTGAGCCATCAGGTGTTCGGCCGTCGTTCCACGCGAGAGGACCAGTATGCGTGGTTCGAAGAGAACGGGCCGAAGACGCCCGCCCTGCTCGACCACCTTCGCTACCACGGCACGCAGTACGACCTTGTGCTGTTCTGGTCGTACCGGTACTACCCGTCGTTCTTCGGCCTGCCGCTCGTCAGGGATCGAGCGGTGCTCGTGCCCACCGCCGAAGAAGACCCGCTGGTGTTCCTCGACGTCCTGGCGGAGTTCTTCGCGCTGCCGGCCGGCTACATCTTCCTCACCCCCGAGGAGCAGCAGTTGGTGGCCTCGCGCGTGCACGGCGATCCCCCGCCCTCGTGCGTGGTCGGCTCTGGGCTGGCGCCCGCCGAGTTGCCGCATCCCGAGCTGCGGTCCGAACTCGAAGACCTCGGGGTGACGTTTCCCTACGCGCTCTATCTCGGCCGCGTCGAGCGCAACAAGGGCTGCGAGACGATGTTCCGGCACTACCAGCGCTACGTGGATCGCGGCAGGCCCGACCTGCCGCTGGTCCTGGCCGGCCCCGAGTTCATGGAGGTACCGAGCCATCCGCAGATCCGTCCCCTGGGCTTCGTGCCCGAGCACCTGCGCGAGACGCTGCTCGGCTCTGCGCGCACGCTCGTCATGCCCTCGCCCTACGAGAGCCTGAGCCTGGTGCTGCTCGAAGCGTGGAATCACGGCGTGCCGGCGCTGGTCAACGGAGGCTGCAAGGTGCTCGCCGGGCAGACCACGCGGGCCAACGGCGGTCTCTACTACCATCACGCCAACGAGTTCGTCGAAGCCCTCACGCTGCTGGCCACCGACGAGCGGCTGGCCACGAGGCTGGGCGCCCAGGGCCGCGTGTACGTCGAGACCCACTACCGGTGGGCGCGCGTGATGGCCGTGCTCGAGCCCTTCCTCCAGAGCCTTGCGCGCTGAGCCCAGCCCGCCGGTCGTGACGCTGCGCACCGAGGTGGTGGCCGGTGTCACCTCCTTCCTGGCCACCGCCTACATCGTGGCCGTCAACCCCGCGATCCTCGCCACTGACGGCACGGGCATGCCCTTCGACGGCGTGCTGACCGCCACGGTGCTGGTGTGTTTCGCCTCCACGCTGTTGATGGGGCTGTATGCACGCCTGCCGTTCGTGGTGGCGCCCGGCATGGGGTTGAACGCGTTCTTCGCCTACACCCTGGTGCTGGGGCAGGGCGTGCCATGGCCCATCGCGCTCGGGATGGTCTTCTGGTCCGGCGTGCTCTTCGTGCTGGTGTCGGTGACGCGGGTGCGTGAGTGGGTGGCAGAGGCCATCCCGTCCTCGCTCAGGACGGGCATGGCTGCCGGCATCGGCCTGCTGCTCACCTTCATCGGGCTGCGCAGTGCAGGTCTCGTGGTCGCGAGTCCGGCCACCATCGTGGCGCCAGGGCCCATCGGGCACGAAGTCGGGTTCGCCCTGGCGGGACTCGTCATCGCCGTGACGCTGCTGGCGCGGCGCCAGGCGTCGGCGTTTCTCGTGAGCATCGCGGCGGTGTCGGCCGCGGCCTGGCTCGGCGGGTTCGTCCAGCCGCCCGAGACCTGGGTGAGCACCCCCGACGTGTCGAGTGCCCTCTTCAAGCTCGACGTCATGGGCGCGCTGCAGCCCATGTTCTGGGCCGGCATCGTGGCGCTGCTGTTCACCGACCTCTTCGACTCGCTCTCGACGTTCCTGGGCGTCTCACAGGCGACGGGCTTCGTCGAGCCCGACGGGCGGCCGGTGCGCATGCGCCAGGGGCTGCTCGTGGACGCGCTGGCCACGTTGGGGGCGGGCCTGGTCGGGACCTCACCAGGCACGGCGTACGTCGAAAGTGCAGCCGGCATCGAGGCAGGGGGCCGGACGGGTACGACCGCCGTGGTGGCGGCCCTGTGCTTCCTGCCCTGCCTGTTTCTCGCGCCGCTCGTCGCGGCGATCCCGCCATATGCGACGGCGCCCGTGCTGATGCTCGTCGGCTTGATGATGTTCGGGACGTGCCGTCACCTGCCGTTCGACAGGTTCGAGGCCATGGTGCCGGCGTTCCTGACGCTTGTGCTCATCCCGCTCACGCTGTCGATCACGCAGGGCGTGTTGTGGGGGCTGGTCGCCCACGCCGTGGTCCACCTCCTCACGGGGCGGGCCCGGGCGGTAGGCCTGCCTGGATGGACGCTGGCGGCCCTGGCCGCCGCGCTGCTCGCCCTGCACGGGTGAAAGGAGTGAGGCCATGGCCGACCTGGACTTCGTGAAGCCTCCCCTCGACGCCCGGGTGTTTCCGCCTGACCACCGCAACCCCCAGCCCGCCTCACGCTACAACCTCGTCGTCATCGGCGCGGGAACCGCGGGGCTCGTCACCGCGGCCGGCGCCGCCGGCCTCGGCGCCAAGGTCGCGCTCGTCGAGCGCCGGGCGATGGGCGGCGACTGCCTCAACGTCGGCTGCGTGCCGTCCAAGACGCTGCTGCGCGCCGCACACCTGGCCACGTCGATGAAGGCCGCCCCGGCGCATGGCGTCTCTGCGACCGGAGTCCATGTCGATTTCGCTGCCGTCATGGCGCGCGTGCGTGAGGTGCGCCATCGCATCAGCGCCCACGACTCGGTTGAGCGCTTCTCATCGCTCGGCGTGGACGTCTTCCTCGGCGATGCCCACTTCCTCGACCGCGAGCACGTGGCCGTCGCCGGCGCCACCCTGCGGTTCGCCCGCGCCGTCATCGCAACCGGGGGGCGGCCGGTGGTGCCGCCGATAGACGGGCTGGCCGCCGTGGCTCCGCTCACCAACGAGACCGTCTTCGAACTCACCGAACAGCCCCGCAGGCTGCTCGTGCTGGGCGGCGGTCCCATCGGCTGCGAGTTGGCGCAGGCCTTCCAGCGCCTCGGCACCGCGGTGACGCTCGTCGAATCGCAGCCCCAGCTGCTCGGCAAGGAGACGGCCGACGTCGCCAGGCTCGTGCACGACGCGCTCGTGGCCGACGGCGCGGTGGTCCACGTGGGCACCACGGTCGAACAGGTCGAGCGCACGCCCGACGGCATCGTCGCCACCCTGGCAGGCGGACACGTGGGGCGCGTCACCGTCGATCACGTGCTCGTCGCCGCCGGGCGCGCCCCGAACATCGAGTCTCTGCGCCTCGATGCGGCCGGCGTGACGACGACGCGGACGGGCGTCACGGTGAACGACTTTCTGCAGACGAGCGCCGACCACATCTACGCGTGCGGCGACGTCTGCCTCGCGGACCACTTCACCCACGCCGCGGACGCCAGTGCCAGGATTGTCGTGCAGAACGCGCTGTTCGTCGGACGGAAGCGCGTCTCGGCCCTCACGATTCCGCGCTGCACCTACACCGACCCGGAAGTGGCGCACGTCGGCCGGACGGCGGCGGACGACGATGCCGACCTCGTGGTGCTCGAGGTGAAATGGCGCGACGTCGATCGGGCCATCACCGACGGGCGCGAAGACGGGTTCGTACGGCTGTTCACGAAGAAGGGCGTGGTCGTCGGCGGCACGATCGTCGGCGACAGCGCAGGCGACCTCATAGGCGAGGTGGCCGTGCTCGTGGCACGCCAGGTGCCTGCGGCCGATCTCGCCGGCATCATCCATCCCTATCCGACCAGGGCGGAAGCCATCCGCAAGGTCGGTGACCTGCACAACCGCGGACGGCTGACCCCGACGGTGAAGTCCCTCTTCGAGCGGTGGCTCGCATGGCGGCGTTGAGCCGCCGCGCTGCGACACGGGCCGGCGTGCTGGTCGTCGCTGCCGTCGGCGTCTGGCTCGCGGTGACCCAGGTCGGGCCGCGGCTGCCCGGCATCGTGGCCTGGGTGGACTCGTTCGGGGCGTGGGCGGGCGTCCTCTTTGCCGCGCTCTATGCGGTGGCGGTGGTCTCGTTCATCCCGGCGTCGTGGCTCACCCTGGCAGCGGGGGCGGTGTTCGGCCTCGTCTGGGGTGTCGTGTACGTCTTTGCGGGCGCCGTGGCCGGGTCGGCGCTGGCCTTTCTCGCCGGGCGGCACATCGCCCGGCCGTGGGTGGAGCAATGGGCCGCCGACTGGCCGCGCTTTGCCGCCATCGACAAGGCGGTGGCCACCGACGGCCGCCGCATCGTCTTCCTGTTGCGGCTCACGCCGCTCGTGCCCTTCACGCTGCTCAACTACCTGCTCGGGCTGACGCGCATCTCGCTCAAGGACATGCTGATCGCCTCGCCCGGGATGCTGCCGGGCACGATCCTGTACGTGTACTACGGCAGGGTGATCGGCGATCTCGCGGCCCTGGCTAGCGGGACGGCCCCGCCCCGTGACACCGCGCAGTACGTGCTGCTCGGCATCGGCCTCGTGGCCACCATCGCGGTGACCGTCGTCGTCTCGCGGCTGGCTCGCCGCGCGATGCCCTCCTGATATCCTTCGCGCGATGGCTTCCTTTGCGCCCGACTACGTCCGACTGGTACTCGACGACATCTTCGAAGACGCCAAACGCCTGTTCCTGCCCCAGATGCGGGCGATCGACTACGCGCATCTCGTGATGCTCACCGAGCAGGGCATCGTCTCGCGTGACGAAGCCAGGCAGTTGCGTGCCGGGCTCGACGGCATCGACGAAGACGACGTCCGGCGCGTGTCCTACGACGGCAGTTACGAAGACCTCTTCTTCTACCTGGAGGCACAGCTCAGGCACGCGTGCGGGGACGAGGTCGCTGGACGGCTGCACACGGCCCGGAGCCGTAACGACATCGACATGACGATGTACCGCATGCGCCTGCGAGTGGCGGTGCTCGACATCGCCGATGCCGTGGACGAACTGCGGGCGTCGCTCATCGGGCTGGCGGCACGCCATGTCGAGACGATCTTCGCGGCCCACACGCACACCCAGCCGGCCCAGCCCACCACCGTGGCGCACTACCTGCTGGCGGCCATCGAGCAGCTCGGCCGCGACCACCAGCGCCTGCGGGCCGCCTACACGACGGTCAACCGCAACCCCCTGGGGGCCTGCGCCATCACGGGCACGGGGTTTCCGATCGACCGCGACCGCACCAGCGCGCTCCTCGGCTTCAGCGGTCCGACGGGCAACACCTACGGCAGCATCGCCACGGTGGACTACCTGCTCGAAGCCGCGTCGGCCCTCGCGGTGACGCTTGTCGGCGTGGGACGCCTCGTGCAGGACCTGCTGCTGTGGTGCACGGCGGAGTTCGGGTACCTGCGCCTGTCCGAGGGCTACGTGCAGTGCAGCAGCATCATGCCGCAGAAGCGCAACCCCGTGGCGCTCGAGCATGCCCGGGCCCTTGGCAGCAAGGCGCTCGGCCAGGCGCAGGGCATCACGCTGGCCGTCCACAACACGCCCTTTGGCGACATCGTCGATACCGAGGACGACCTGCAGCCGCTCGTGGCCCACGCGTTCCGTGATGGGGCGCGCGCGATACGGCTGGTCGGCGCGGCCATGAGCGAGGCCACCTTCAACGAGGCCAGGATGGCCGAGCGGGCTGCCACGGGCGGCACCACGGTCACGGAGCTGGCCGACACACTTGCGCGGTCCTACGGCCTGCCGTTCCGGGCCAGCCACGAGGTGGCGGGGACATTCGTCCGCGAGCAGCTCGACGTGCCGGGCCTGCCGCCCGAGGTGTCGCTCGCACGAGCGAGTGGAGCGGTGCTGGGCACGCCCCTCGACATCGACGCCGCAACGCTGGCGGGCATCCTGAGCCCGAAGCACTTCGTCGAGGTCCGGACGACGTGGGGCGGTCCAGCGCCCACGCGCACGCGCGCCGCCCTCGACGTCGAAGGGGCGGCCCTCGACGCCGACCGTCAGGCCGTCGCCGAGAGGCGGCGTGCGCTGCACGAGGCCGCGGCGGCCCTTCGTGACGCGGTGAGGGCGCTGTGACGGGCGGCTTCGGATCCACCACCAACATCTGGCGGTCCGCCGTCCTGGTCCTGGCGGTCGAAGCCGTCACGCTGGCCGCGCTCTGGCTGCTCCAGACCTGGTTCACCGCGTAAGCGCCATGCATCCCATCGACTGGTTCATCATCGCGCTGTACCTGGTCTGGATTGTATGGACCGGCGTCCGATCGCGCGACAGCAGCGCGATTGAGGGCTACTTTCTCGCCAACCGCAGCAACCCGTGGTGGGCGGTGGGCCTGTCGGTGATGGCCACGCAGCTGAGCGCCATCACGATGGTGGGGACCACCGGACAGGGGTTCACCGACGGCCTGCGCTTCGTGCAGTTCTACTTCGGGCTGCCACTGGCCATGGTCATCCTCTCGGTGACCGCCGTGCCCTTCTTCCACCGCGCGAAGGTCTTCACGGCCTACGAGTTCCTCGAGCGTCGGTTCGACATCAAGACGCGCACGCTCACGAGCGCGCTGTTCCTGGCCTCGCGGGGGCTGTCGTGCGGCACCATCATCGCGGCCCCTGCCGTCATCCTGTCGGTGCTGCTCGGTTGGAACCTCACCATCACGGTGCTGGCCATCGGCGTGCCGACCGCGCTGTACACGATGCTCGGCGGCGTGCAGGCGGTGACCTGGGCAGACGTCAAGCAGATGTTCCTCATCGTCTTCGGCCTGCTCGCCGTGATGGTCGCGCTCGTCGTCAACCTGCCCGAGCAGGTGTCGATGGGCGAGGCCCTGCGCGTGGCGGCCACCACCGGGCGGCTGCAGGCCTTCGACTTCCGGTTCACGCTGAGCGAGACCTACACCGTGTGGTCGGGGTTCATCGGCGGCCTGTTCCTGATGCTCTCCTACTTCGGCTGCGACCAGAGCCAGGTGCAGCGCTACCTCACCGCCCGGTCGGAGCAGGCGGCCACCTCGTCGCTCTTCATGAGCGCGTACTGGAAGATCCCGCTGCAGGTGCTGGTGTTGCTCATCGGCGTGATGGTCTTCGTCTTCTACCTGTTCAACCAGCCGCCGGTGCTCTTCAACCCGGTGCACGACGCGCGCGTGCGTGCCAGTGCCGCCGGCGCCAGGTACGAAGACGTCGAGTCGCGCTTCGGCGACGCATTTGCCACGCGCCGCGATGCCGCCCGGGCGCTTGCCGCCGCTCCCGCCGGTGCGGGCTACGAGACGGCCAAGGCGGGGTTTCTCGAGGCCGAGGCACGCGTCAAGGCGCTGCGCACCGAGGCCATCGACATCGTCACCGAGGTGACGGGCGACCGCAGCTACCGTGACGTCAACTACGTCTTTCCCACCTTCGTCACGACGGCACTTCCGGTGGGGCTCGTCGGCATCCTGCTGGCCGCCATCCTCGCCGCGGCCATGTCGAGCATCTCGTCGGAACTGAACGCGCTGGCCACCACCACGGTCATCGACTTCTACCGGCGCCTGCTGCGGCCCGACGCGCCCGATGCCCACTACCTGCGCGTGTCCAAGTACGCCACCGGCTTCTGGGGCCTCTTTGCCTGCGTCGTGGCCGTGTACGCCACCAACCTGGGCTCCCTCATCGAGGTGGTCAACCGCTTCGGGTCGTTCTTCTACGGGTCGATTCTCGGCGTGTTCATCCTCGCCATGGTCACACGGCGCGCCACGGGCACCGGGGCCTTCGTCGGCCTCATCGGCGGAATGGTTCTCGTGGCGTCGGTCGCCATCTTCCGTCCAGACATCTCGTTCCTGTGGCACAACGTCTTCGGCGCGCTCGGCGTCGTCGGCGTCGGGTTGGTCGTGAGCCTGGTCACGCGGCCCACGCCACCTGCCACGGTCTCGTCCCACTGATCGGCACCCTCGTCCCAGGCCGCGCACCGGTCGTGTCAAACCGCTGAACGCCCCTCGCCTTCCCCCGTCTCTCCGGGTAACGCCACACGGCACTACCCGGAGGGACGCACGTGAAGACCCTTACCTCCCTGCATCGTCGACTCCACGTCGTCGGCGCGTGTCTGACCCTCCTGACCCCCGCACTCGCTCATGCCGAGCCGTCACTCGACGGACGGTGGGTGGGCGGTTTTCAGGGCCGCCACGACATGGTGGCCGTCGACGTTCGCTTCTCGTCCACGGCCGAGGGCGCGGCCGCGGTCATGGACGTGCCGCTGCGGGCCGAGTTCGGCATCGCGCTGCAGAACATCCGCCAGCGCGGGAACAAGGTCAGCTTCGAACTGCCAGCCGCCAACGCCAACATGCTGTTCGAAGGGCGCATCGACGATGACGGGCGCCTCCAGGGCAGCGTACGGCAGGGGCCGTCCGGCTATGCACGTTTCGAGTTGCTGAAGCTGGTGCAGCCCACGAAGACCGACCTTCAGGGCATCTTCGGCACCTACCGCTGGGACGGCGACGACGAGAAGGTCCTGCTGGTGACGCCCTCGGCTGACGGTGCGGTGTACGTGGACTACGACACGGGCCGCACCGGCACCCTGTATGCCGTCGGGCGCGATCGCTACATCGGCGGGCCCTCGATGGGCACCGGCTATCCGGTGGCCGTCGACCTCACCTTCACGCGAGGGAACGACGACACGGCCACGACGGTGCACCTCCGGCGATCCGGCCGCACGGTTGCGGCCAGCCGCGCCACCTACTACGAGCAGGAAGAGGTGTCGTTCGAGAGCGGCGAGGTCACCATCGCCGGCACGCTGCTGCGTCCGGCGGCGCCCGGCCCGCATCCGGCGCTCGTGATGATTCACGGCTCGGGCGGCGTCACGCGCGACGTGCTGCGTCCATTTGCCGACCATTTCGCGCGCAATGGCGTGGCCGTGCTCATCACCGACAAGCGAGGAGCGGGGGCCTCCACAGGGTCGTGGGCGCGCGCCACTTTCGACGATCTCGCCGCAGATGCCCTCGCTGGCGTGGCGTTCCTGCGGTCACGGCCGGACATCCGCGCGTCGGCGGTCGGGCTGCACGGGGTCAGCCTCGGCGGCTGGGTGGCACCACTCGCGGCGTCGAAGTCGCGTGACGTGGCCTACGTGGTCGTCGAGTCGGCTCCCACGCTCACCCCGCGCGAGCACGCGCGCCTGCGCGTGGAGTCACAACTGCAGGCCGACGGGTTCCCGCGCGAGGCCGTCGCGCGGGCGTTGGCCTTCATGGACCTGAAGTTCGAGGTCGCACGCACTGGGGAGGGCTGGCCCCGCCTCCACGCGCTCATGGACGATGCCGCCGACACGGCCTGGCTGGCCTACACCAATCCGCCCACGTCGCTGGCGTCGTTGCGCTGGCACTGGGACCACGTGTTCGGCTACGACCCCATCCCCGTGCTCGAGCGCCTCGAGGTGCCGATGCTTGTCCTCTACGGCGAACTCGACACGCTGGTCCCGCCCCGCGTGCATCGCAAGCGGATGGAAGCGGCGCTGCGAGCGGCCGGCCGCCACAACGTGACCATCAAGGTGTTCGACAAGGCCAACCACGGGTTCTTCGAGGCCATCACCGGCGGTCGGCTCGAGCAGGCGCGGCTCACGTCCTTCGTGGACGGCTACTTCGAGCAGCGCACGTCCTGGGTGCTCGCCACCGTAGAAGACGCCGCCACCCAGGCGGCTGACGACACGCAGGACTGACCGTCCGAATCGCGATCCGGCACACAGATCTGTAAGCGCCCGCTGCGCGAGGCCTCCGCAACCGACGGGGGCCCCGCCAAGCCGGGCCGTAGCCGCGTGGAACGGGGCTTGCTGAAGAAGGCGGCACTCGTGGCCGATTCCGGTGACGAGACACGCACGCATGCGCCAGACCGCCCGCTCGCCGCACGGCTTCACCCTCATCGAGACCTTGATGGTGCTCCTCACCATCTCGGCCCTGCTGGCGGTCTCGATGGTCGTCCTGCCCGGCGTCATCGGAGCCGCGAAGTCCGACAGCGGCACCCTGCAACTCGCCTCGCTGCTGCGCACGTGCCGCGAGCAGTCGATCACGCAGCGCCGCAACATGCAGGTGGTGTTCGTCGAGCCCGACGTCGCGCGCTGCTTCCGCCGTGAACTCGACGTGGATGGCGCCGGCGCCATCATCGAGTCCGGCGCGCTGACCCTCGTGGACGAGGCGCTGTTCGAGCAGGGCGTCACGTATCAGCGTTTCCCCGGCATCCAGCCCGCCGACACTCCCAACGCCTTTGCGGCCGGGAATGGCTCGCGCGAGTTCACGGGGGCGGGCCCCTGGTGGTTCACACCTGAAGGGACGTTCGTGGACGCCAGTGGCGACGTGACAAACGGCACGCTCTTCCTGGGCCAGGCCCAGCGACCCGAAACGGCCCGCGCCATCACGGTGTTCGGGGCGACCTCGCTCATCGAGACCTGGCAGTGGAACGGCAGCGCGTGGGTGGAGTGATCCGATGACCGAGATGAAAGACGACGCCGGCTTCAGCATCCTCGAGGTGCTCGTCTCGATGCTGCTGCTCACCGTGGCGCTCATGGGCCTCGGGCAGGTGTTCCTGCTCGGCATGGCCCACGCCTCGACGTCGTCGGCCAACCTCATCGCCCGTGAGAAGGCGCGCGAAGCCGTCGAGAGTGTGCACACCGCGCGCGACACCCGCACCATTCCCTGGCGGCGCATCCGCAACGAAACCGCGCGCATGTGCCCTGGGGTGGCCGCACCCGATGGATGGGACGCGACAGCCGGCGTGTTCATCGACGGCGAACAGGAAGGCGGCCTGCGTGTCGCCGGAGACGACGGCCTGATCAACACGGCGGGCGACGACGAGCTGCCGCTCGAGCGTGTGCGGCACCTCGGCGCCGACGGGCTGCCCAACACGGCCGACGACTGGGAAGAGACGATGAGCCAGTACTGGCGCGAAGTCTGGATCTGCGACCACTCGAACTCGCTGCGTGAGATTCGAGTCACGGTGCGCTATCGCGTCGGCAGCATCGTCCGCAACTACCGACTGACCACGTACGTGTCGAACTACTCGTAGGACATGCCGATGGCCATCACTCCACCGCACCGCCTGCACTCCGCGCGCGGGTTCTCGCTCGTAGAGCTCGTCGTGAGCATGGGGCTCATGGCGCTCGTGATGAGCGGCGTGTTCGTCGCCATGACCAGCGCCATGCGCGCCAACGACGCCGTCAAGCTGACCACGCAGCTGAACAACAACCTGCGCGTGGCGATGGACCTCGTCGTTCGCGACCTGACGCAGGTGGGACAGGGCCTGCCACTCGGACGGGTCATCGGGATCCCGACCGGCCCTGGTGCGCAGCCCGTCCGCCGCCCCGGTCCCTTCGACCCGATCGGCGAACCTGACGACATCATCGCGGAGTTCGATCCTGCCCTGGTGGCGCTGTCAGCCGTGACGGCCGGTCCAGGCATGGGCCCGCTCATCGACGGGCAGCCGACCGACATCATCACGACCCTCTCGGCCGACAACGCGTTCGAGGACATCGAACTCGAAGCGCTGACCGCCACGAGCATGACGGTGAGCCGCGAGGTGTTCGTCGATGACGACCCCGACGTACGGGGCGACAACCTGCGCGTGGGCGACCTCATCATGTTCACCAAGCAGTCGCAGAGCACGCTCAAGTACGTCACCGCGATCAACGAGGGCGGCGTGGTGCTGTTCGAGAACGGCGACCCGCTGAACCTGAACCAGGTGGGCGCCGCAGTCATCGGCACCCTCGCACACTACGTGGCGGAGGCCCCGGTAGAGACCGCCGTCTGTCCGCCGGCGCCACGGCCCTGCACGTTCCAGATCGTGCCGACGCGCGCCACGCGCATCCGGATGATCAGCTACTACATGGAGGACCCGGCCAACGGGCCGGGCATGCGGCTGATGCGCCGCATCAACGCCCGGCGCCCGACGGCGGTGGCCACGTCCATCGACGGCTTCACGCTGACCTATGACGTCGTGGACGACCTGGCCAACCCGGTGAACGTGCCGATGAACGCCGACGATCTGTCGGGGGCGGGGATGTGCGCACCGGCCGTGTGCTCGACCGACCAGGTGCGGAAGGTCAACGTGTGGCTCACCGGCCGCTCGGCCGGCCGCCATCAGCAGACCCGTCAGTTCTTCAGGAACACGCTGGCCACCCAGGTCAGCCTTCGGAGCCTGGCGCTCGTGGATCGCTACTCATGACCAAGACAGGCATGGCAGACGGCCTTCGGCCGACCGACACGTGCGGAGGCGCTCGCAGCGAGCGCGGCATGGCGCTGCTGTCCACCGTGATGGTGATGATGCTGATGTCGGCGCTGCTTGCCGGGTTCGTGGCCCTCGTGGTGGCCGACCAGGAAGCCGGCGGGCTGAACCGCGACCAGACCCAGGGGTATGCGGCCGCGCACGCGGGGCTCGAGAAGCTCACGGCCGATCTCGGCGACGTGTTCCTCGGTGGCAACTACAGCCCCAACCGCGCCGTCCTCGACGGCCTCGAAGCGGCGCCTCCCGTGGTGCCCGGGTTCGCGTACGACGCGCCGGGCGGCAATGCCAACGACGGCTATCGCATCGTGGCCGAGCCCGTGTCCACACGCCAGGTGCCGTCGGGGCCCTTCCAGGGGCTCGTCGGGCTCATCACGCCCTACACCATCACCATCACGGCGCGGTCGGCGACGGGTGGCGAGGTGCGCATGCGTCGGACGATGCAGACGGTGGGCGTGCCGGTGTTCCAGTTCGGCATCTTCTCGGAGAACGACCTGTCGTTCCACGCCAACGAGTTCGCGTTCGGCGGGCGCGTCCACAGCAACAGCAACATCTTCATCTCGTCGGTGGCCAACACCACGCTGACCCTGTCGGATCGCGTGTCGGCGGTGCGCGAGATCATCCGCACGCACTTTGCCAACGGCCAGTCGGCAGCCGCCTATACGGGCACCATCCGCATGGCGACGACCGGCGGGTGCAAGCCGCCACCGGCCAGTGCAGCCGGGTGCCGGAACCTTGGCAGCAACGAGGGCAGCCTCGTGGGCAACGTCGGTTCGGCGCGCAACAACAACTGGACCAACATCTCGACCAATCTGTACAAGTCGTACATCCGCACGGGCCTGACAGGCGCACGGCCGCTGGAACTCCCGCTCGTGAGCGACGGCGCCGAGCCGGTGGACATCATCCGGCGGCCGAACCCGGCCAGCCCCGACCCGGCGACGCTGCGTCCCCAGCGCTTCTACAACCTGGCGACGCTGCGTATCCTGCTGTCGGACACCGAGGCGGAACTCACGGCGCTGCCCGACGTAGTCGGGACGCCGGTGTCGCTCGGCGTCCAGACGCTGCCCGCAGCAGCCGGCGGTCGGCGCCTGGCGCGCTCGACCGGCAGTGCGAACGATGGCTACCGGTCGGCAGCCAACACGCCGCTCATCGGTGGGTTCATCCTGATCAACCGGCAGGACGTCAACGGCGTGTGGACCGACGTCACCAACGAGATCCTGTCGCTCGGCATCACCGGCCGCAACCTCTCGAACAGCGGCTGCACCGACCGCGATCCGAACGCCGTCATCCGGCTGCAGCACGTCAAGGACTCACCCTCGTTCAGCGGCGGTACCTGCGGCGCCTCGGGATCGCCGGGGTCCGACGGCCGCGACCTCTGGTCGAACGCCCTGTACGATCCGCGCGAAGGCCTGCGCCGCGACAACGAGTCCACGGGGCAGAATCTGATGTACCTCGGCGGCATCATCCACTACGTCGAGCTCGACGTGAACAACTTCAAGCGCTGGATCGAGGGCGCCATCGGCGCGTCAGGTCCGGGTTCGCAGAACGAGACCGGCTACGTGGTGTACTTCTCGGACCGCCGCGGCAACAAGAACGGCGCCAACCTCGAGACGGGCGAGTACGGCTGGGAGGACTTCATCAACACCGACAGCGTGAGCACGCCGAACAACACGCTGCAGGTGGGCGAGGACATGAACGGCAACGGGACGGTCGAACGGTACGGCAACACGCCCCGCATCGACTACACGGTGGTCAACCCGAGCGGCGGTGGCTCCTGGGGATCGGGCAGTCCAATCGACAACGGAGTCAACGTGTGGAGCAGCCGCGTCAACCGCGGCGTGGCGCGGGCCAATCGCCCGGTGTTCTTCCGCCGGGCGCTGAAGCTGGTCAACGGCGGGCTCAACCAGCTGCCGTCGAATGGACGACAGGGGCTCACGATCGCGTCCGAGAACCCGGTGTACGTGCAGGGCAACTTCAACGCGTGCGGCACCCCGACCGCCGCGTGCAACTCGAACGGCTTCACCGCGCCTGGCGGACTGCATCGATCGGCGGCGATCATCGCCGACGCCGTGACGCTGCTGTCGCGCAACTGGAACGACATCAACTCGTTCACCTCGCCGCACAACCCGAATGGGCGCGACGCGGCCACCACCTGGTACCGGATGGGCGTCATCGCCGGCAAAGGCATCAACTTCCCGTATCCCAACAACAACGCGGGCGACCCGGCCAACTTCGGCAGCGACGGCGGCGCGCACAACTTCCTCAGGTTCATCGAGAACTGGGGCGCGGCCACCATCTTCAACTACCGCGGGTCGATGGTCAGCCTGTTCAACAGCCGGCAGGCGGTCGGCACCTGGAAATGCTGTGAGAACGTGTACATCCCGCCTGGCCGTACCGTCGTGTTCGAGGAGGAGTTCCTCGACCCGATGCTGCTGCCTCCGCGCACGCCGATGTTCCGCGACATCAACACGCTGACCTTCAGGCAGCTGTTGCGTCCGACGCAGTAGCGGCTCCGGGCACGACGGCCCGCCGTATGATTGGGGGATGCGTGTCGCCATCTGGGTCGTAACTGTCGCCCTACTCTCGAGCTTCTGGACCGGTGCGGAGGCGCAGACCCTCCGCGCGGTCCCCTACGTCACCGGCCTCGTGCAGCCGGTGGGGTTCGTGCCGCACCCGACCGACCCCACCCTGCAGTACGTGCTCGAGAAGGCCGGCCGCATCCGCATCATCGAACGCGGAACGTTGCGGCCGGAGATCTTCCTCGACCTCACCGGGCAGGTGGCAACCGACGGCGAGCAGGGGCTGCTCGGCCTCGCGTTCGATCCCGATTACGCAACCACCCGCCGCTTCTGGATCAACTTCACGCGCGCGTCCGAACACGCCGACGACAACGGCGACACGGTGATTGCCCGCTTCACGCGTCGCGAGGACGACCCCTACCGCGCCGATGAGGCCTCTCGGTTCGACCTCGATTTCGGTGCGCAGGTGCCGCGCCGCTTCATCGACCAGCCCGACTCCAGCCACAACGGCGGCGACATGGCGTTCGGCCCGGACGGCTACCTCTATCTCGCGATGGGTGACGGCGGCGGCGCGAACGACGCGTTCAGGAACGCGCAGAACCCCACCAGCCTGCTGGGCAAGCTCCTCCGTATAGACGTCCGCGTGCCTGCGCTCGACGCTGCGCCGGGTGACCCGGTGGCCATGCGCGGCTACCGCGTGCCGGCCGACAACCCGTTCGTCGACGGGATGCCGATTGCGGCCAGGCACGAGATCTGGGCCTTCGGGCTGCGTAACCCGTGGCGCATCAGCTTCGACACGCCGGCGCTCGGAGGCGACGGCGCGCTCTACATCGGCGACGTCGGCCAGGCAGCGGCCGAAGAGGTGTCGTACCAGCCCCCGGGCGTCGGCGGCCTCAATTACGGCTGGCCGCTGCGCGAAGGTCCGCTCGTCAACGACAACGCGCCGCCGGACGTGGCCGCGTCCTTCGGGCCGCTCGTCGACCCGATCTTCGCGTACTGCCGGCCGACGCCCGCAGGGCAGACCTGTCCGGCATCAGGCAATCTCGGAAGCTCCATCACGGGTGGCCACGTTTATCGGGGGGCGTTGCTCGGCGACGCCATGAAGGGCCGCTACGTGTTTGGCGACATCTCCGGCGCTCTGAGGCTGGTGCACTCGATTGCCCTGGTCACCGACCCGGTCACCGGCCAGCGCACTGCCACCGACTTCGCCACCACCTTCAACATCGTCCCGTCCGGCACCGGCATCCTGGTGTCGGTGGATGCCGACCTGCACGGCGAGCTGTTCCTGACCTACATGAACGGTGGGTGCGATTATCCCGACTGCCCCGCGGCAGGCTCCATCTACCGCCTCACGACATCCGACGATGCCGACGGCAACGGCCTGCGCGACGAGTGGGAGGCACTCTTCGGGCTGCCCGGGCTGGGCGCGGAAGACGGCGGACCGTTTGGCGATCCGAATGGCGACGGCATCGTCAACGCCGAGGCGCTGCGGCGCGGTCTGCATCCGACGGGTCAGCCTGTGGGCTACTTCGCCGAGGGCGCCACGGGGTTCTTCAGCTCGCGGTTCAGCGTGCTCAACGACACCGGATCGCCCGTGGTCGCGATCGCGCAGTGGCAGACGGCCACGCAGCAGGAGGTGACGCAGACGCTGCCCCTCGGAGCGCAACGCGTGGCTGTCGCCGACGCGGGTTCGCAGTCGCGGCTGTCTTCGGCGGAGTTCGCCACGACGCTGCACGCCAACCAGCGGCTGGCCACGGCGCGCACGATGACCTGGGACGTCTCGTCCAGCGCGTACGGCAGCCACAGCGAGAGGGGGCAGTTGTCGCCTGGCACCGTCTGGCACTTCGCCGAAGGGGCGACGACAATCTTCGACCTCTTCTACCTCGTCCAGAACACGTCAGCAGACACTGACGCACCCGTGCGCATCGAGTACTTCGTGCAGGGGGTCGGCGCCGTCACGCGCGATTACCTGGTGCCGGCAGGCGCGCGGCAGACGATCTGGGTGAACCAGGAACCCGGCCTGTCGTCGGCGCAACTCGGCGCCACGGTGACGTCACTCGACGCCGTGCCCATCGTCGTCGAACGTGCGATGTACACGCGGGACGCCGCGCTGGTGTTTCCGGCAGGACATGCGTCTGCGGGGGAACAGGCGCTGGCCACGCGCTGGTTCTTCGCCGAGGGCGCCACGGCCGACTTCTTCAGCACGTTCCTCGCGGTGGCCAACCCCTACGACACGCCGCTCGAGGTGCAGGCACGCGTGTTCCTGCCAGATGGGTCGACCGCAGGTGCGCCGCTCACCTTCACGCGCACGGCGGGGCCGCGTGAGCGGCTGACCATCTGGCTCAATCAGGAAGTGACCGACGAGGGTGTGTCGTTGGCGCAGCAGCCCGCCCTGTCGGTCGAGCTGTCGGCTTCCCAGCCATTCGTGGCCGAACGTGCCATGTGGTGGCCGGGCACCCCGGCGGCCTGGTACGAAGGCCACGCCGCCAGCGGGTTTGCGGGCGAGCCTTCCGCCGAGTGGCTGGTCGCGGGCGGCGAGGTGCACGTAGTGGCCCAGGGGGAGGAGCCGCCGATCGACACGTACGTGCTCATCGCCAATGCCGCGGCGGTCGACGAGTCGGTCACGGTGACGGTGTATTTCGTCGACCGCGAACCCGTCGAGATTCCCGTGACCGTGGGCGCGGGCAGCCGATTCACGATTGCGCTCGCCAGCGCGCTGCGCGGCGTGCTGCCAGCGGGCACCCGGGCCGACATCGGCGTCAAGGTGACCGCGGCGTCACAAGGGGCCGCGCTGTACGTCGAGCAGGCCGTGTACGGCACGACGCCGACCGGTCCGTTCTGGGCGCGCGGCTCGGCACATCGCGGCAGCACGTTCGACCGGTGACGCGCTACCTGCCGCCGATGGGATCGCCTGCGGGTGTCGGCAGGGGACTGGGCGGCGTCAGGGGGTTTTCAGGGCGAGACAGGAATCGCTCGATGTCGGCATCGAGGGCTGCGCGGTGCGCTTCCCAGCCGGGCGACATCGGTCCCGCCCACCGCTGCACCGACCGCAGCGCCGCCGTGGCCTGCGCACGCACGTCCGACGATGTCGTCGTGTCGCTGGCCAGGTCCATGAGGCGACGGACATAGAGCGCCTGCACCGACCGCTGTATGGCGCCGGCGAGGCCGTCGGAGGGCTCCGCCGACGACCGCACCGCTGAGGCGAGGCCGTCGAAGACGTCCTGCAGGCCGGGGTTGCGCGCGTCGCGGGCGTGGAGTTCGACGAGACGCGCGGCACGCTCTCCGTTGAGCAGCGCCGAGATGGTGAGGTCGGCGGCAATCGTCGCCGCGCCGATGGCGTCGAACGTCGGGCCCGTGCGCTTCGGGAACAACTCGGTGTTGAAGCCCCCGAAGACCTCGGCACGCGGCTGCAGCAGCGCGAGGATGCGCTCGGGCACCATCAGCACGTCTGGGCTGAGCGTGCGCAACACGGCCGCCAGTGCGGCGCGCTGCACCTCCGGCTCGACGACGCGAGGGGGGTCGGGCCTGGTCGCGTCACCATGCTTCACCGCGTAGGTGTAGTGCACGCCGCCCACCGACTTCACCGTGGCCTGCACCTGGTAGCGATGGTGCAGGTACAGCGGCAGGAACGTCTGCTCGAGGAAGCTGAGCGACGCCCCGTCGCGAATGCTCGACAGGCCGAAGCGCTCCATCGCGATCCGCCGCACCTCGAGTTCGTGTCCCAACGCCGCCACCGGGTCGCTGCCGTTGTCCCAGAGGTGCCCGAGCGGATGCGCGGCGCCAGCGGGCCGGGCGTCGGCATCACTCACATAGAGCATGCCCGCGCCCACGCCAGCCTCGACGATGCGGGCGAGTTCGGCTGCTTCGTCCGTGCTGGCCGGAAACTGCGAATACGCGTACCGCACGGCGAACGTGTCGAACGGGCCCACACCGACGCCGTAGGCCTCGGACAAGTCCAGCGCACCGTTGGTGATCTTCACGAGCGGCGCGGGGTAGTCCATCACTGACGCGCGTCCATAGGTGCTCGCGGCGAAGTTGTGCGAGAAGCCGAGGGTATGTCCCACTTCGTGCGCAGAGAGCTGCCGGATGCGGGCGAGCGCCATCTGCTCGGCATCTGCCGAGGGCGTCACCTGGGCGAGGTATTCGGCGTCGAGGGCGTCGCCGGCCTCGCAGCGCAACTGCCCGAGCGGATCGTCGGCGGCGAGCGGCGAGGTCAGACCCGTGGCCAGCATGACGTCCTGGCGGGCGCGCAAGGAGCCGAGGCTGACGTTGCCCTTGAGGATCTGCCCGGTCCGCGGATCGACCACGCTCGCGCCATAGGACCAGCCGCGCGTCGATCGGTGCACCCAGTGGATCATGTTGTAGCGGAGATCCATGGGGTCGGCGTCCTCGGGGAGTACCTCCACCCGATAGGCGTTACGGAAGCCCGCCGCCTCGAACGCCGCGTTCCACCAGCGCGCGCCGTCGAGCAGCGCAGAGCGGATGGGCTCGGGGGTGCCGTTGTCCACGTAGTACACGATCGGCGCGACTGCGTCGCTGACGGCAGCCGAGGGATCCTTCTTCTGCAGGTGATGCCGCACCACCCAGTGCTTCTCGATGGGCTCGGTGATGGGCGAGGCGTAGTCGTGGAAGGTCAGGTCGATGAGTCCGACCCGTGGATCGGCCGTGCGCGGGCGATAGGTGCTCGTGGCCAGGTCGGGCAGTTCGACGAAGGAGTGATGCTGACGGACGGTGACGCTGTGGGGCGTGGGCGTCACCTGGCTCACGAGCGGGCCGGGCGCGCCGTCGGTCGTGAGCGTGATCACGGCTTCCATCTCTGTATTCGCGGGAAACGCCTTCGTCCGGGGCAGATGCACCGCGCTTCGCGACGCGTCCACGCGATAGGTGCCCTGGTTGGCGCGACGCAGGCGCTCGGCGACGCCGTGCGCGTCACGCAGCACCATGTCGGTGGCATCCACCAGCACGCGCCCGTTCTCTTCGGCTTCGACCTTGAAGCCCCACAAGACCGACGAAGCAAACGAGTCGGCCACCGCGCGGCGTTCGGCCGGATCGTCGGTGAGCGCTCGGAACCTGTGGTTGGCCTGTGTCATCAGCACGCGCGGGCCGACCCGGCGGAACGTGACGACGTGGGTGCCGCCCAACTGCCCGCGGTCGAGTCCGACGGGGTTGGAGCCCAGGCCGGCCGGCAGCGAGACGACGTACAGCAGGTCGCGGTCGAACACGCCGATCTCGAGCAGCAGCCGTCCGCCGCGTTCGTCCCAGTACAGCGGCAGGAACCCGTCCATCCTGACGAAGCCCTGCGTGCGCGACGCGATGGTGGCTGCGGCCTCGTGCCCGGCGGTGGGCGTGGTGGAGGGCGTCTGCGCCGCCGCTGACTGGCTCAGGGCAACGGCGAGGGCTATCGCGGTCAATCGTGTGTGCATCATGAAGGCTGGCCGGTGGGAGCCCAGAGTGTAACATCGCGCATTCATGGAACGACGCGACTTCCTGCAGCGT
This sequence comes from Acidobacteriota bacterium, assembly GCA_023418055.1. Lineage (GTDB taxonomy): Bacteria > Acidobacteriota > Vicinamibacteria > Vicinamibacterales > Vicinamibacteraceae > JAEZDP01. Next base: position 10,484 of record JAEZDP010000452.1, on the reverse strand, counting down.
GCCACGCTCGTCGCTGGAGCGCTGGCCGCCCCGCGTGCGGTGACGGCCCAACCCTCCGCCACGACCGCCTTCGACGTCGAAGAGGCGACCGTGGCGTCGCTCGGGCAGGCGATGGCCCGCGGCGAGATCACCGCGCGGTTGCTCACCGAAGCCTACCTGCAGCGCATTGCGGCGCTCGACCGCTCGGGGCCGCGCCTCAACAGCGTGATCGAGGTCAATCCCGACGCGCTCGACATCGCGGCGCAACGTGACCGCGAGCGGGCCGCGGGTGCGACGCGGGGGCCACTGCACGGCATCCCCGTGCTCATCAAGGACAACATCGACACGGCCGATCGCATGAAGACGACGGCTGGATCGCTGGCGATGGTCGACGCCCGCCCTGTGCGCGACGCGTTCGTCGTCGAGCGGCTGCGCGCAGCTGGCGCGGTGCTGCTCGGCAAGACGAACCTGAGCGAGTGGGCCAACTTCCGCTCGAGCCACTCGACCAGCGGATGGAGTGCGCGGGGCGGCCTCACGCGGAACCCGTACGCACTCGACCGCAACCCGTGTGGATCGAGTTCGGGCTCGGGCGTGGCCGTGGCGGCAAACCTGTGTGCCGTCGCGATCGGCACCGAGACGGACGGCTCGATCATCTGTCCCTCCGCCCGCAACGGGATTGTCGGGGTCAAGCCGACGGTCGGCCTCGTCAGCCGCAGCGGCATCATCCCGATTTCGTCGAGTCAGGACACGGCGGGGCCGATGTGCCGTACGGTTGCGGACGCGGCCGTGCTGCTCGGCGTGATTGCGGGAGCCGATCCGCGTGACGCCGCCACGGGAGCCCGGCCACGCGGCGGTCCCGCCGACTACATGGCGGCCTTACGCGTCGAGGCGCTGGCGGGGGCCCGCATCGGCGTGATGCGCAACTTCTTCGGCAGCGACCCTCGTGTGGACGCGGCCGTGGAACAGGCCGTCGCCGCCATCGCGGTGGCAGGCGCCGTGATCGTCGACCCGGCAGATCTGCCGACGCGGGGCGCGTTCGGCGAGGCGGAGTTCGAGGTGCTGCTGTACGAGTTCAAGGACGGCCTGAATGCATACCTTGCGGGGCTTGGCGATGGCGCGCCGATGACGTCGCTCGCAGATCTCATTGCCTTCAACGAGGCCCATGCGGCCGACGAGATGCCGTACTTCGGACAGGACCTGTTCGTGCGCGCGCACGAGAAGGGGTCGCTGCGCGAGAAGTCCTACCGCGACGCCAGGGCGAAGGCCCGGCGTCTGTCGCGCGAGGAGGGGCTCGATGCCGTGTTCCGCCGGCACAGGGTGGATGCCCTCATCGCCCCGAGCGGCGGCCCGGCGTGGCTGACCGACCTCGTCAACGGCGACGCGGGCACGGGCGGGAGTTCCGGCCCCGCCGCGGTGTCGGGCTATCCCAGCATCACGGTGCCCGCCGGCCACGTCTTCGGTCTGCCGATTGGAGTGTCGTTCATCGGGCCGGCCTGGTCGGAGGCGACCCTCCTCGGCTACGCCTTCGCATTCGAGCAGGCCACGAAGGCACGACGGGCGCCGGAAATGCTCCCCAGCGCCCGTCTTGATGCCTGATGCTCGATGTCTATTTGAACTCGATCTCGAGCTTCTCGACCTCGTTGATCTTGATGCCCTTGACGCCGGCCAGGGCCGTGCGGATCTGGTCGAGTGACGGGTTGTTGCCCAGTTTCTCCATCTTCTCGAAGCTGGCCGGGTTGGCGAAGAGCTCGCCGAACGCGATGTCGAGCACGGTGATCTTCTGGCCATCCACATGGGTGGCATTGGTGCGCACCAGCTGGCCGACGGGTTCCACCGACACCGCCACGCGCATGTCCTTGAACATCGGTGCCAGCATGCCCATCATCTCCTTCGGCATGTCGCCGAACGGGTTCTCGCCGGCGGCGCCCTCTTCCGCGGCGGGCACGTCGGACGCGGCCGCCGCACCCTTGTTGTTGAACATGTCGAGCGTGATGAGCGAGGAGGCGCCGGTGCGCGACAGCACCATGTCGAGCGTGCTCCCCGTGCCGCTGGCCTTCATGGTCTCGCCCTCACCGCCGACGTCGGGCGGCGCGGTGGTGAGCTTCAGCTTGTTGAAGTCGGTGAACGCGAAGAGCGCCTTCACGCCCTTCATCTCACCTTGCGTGAGGGGCGAACTCGACACGTAGGTCACGCCTTCCCCGAGCTTGGCCGCCTCGGCGCGCAGCTTCTCCTCACTGAACATGTCGTCGGGTGTCGGGCCCTTGGGCGCATCGCCCGACTCGCCCCCGCCCATCATCGACATCATCCCCATGGCCGACGAGTTCACCAGCATGGTCTGCTCGATGGTGCCGGTGCCATCGGGCTTCACCTTGATGTTCGAATCGATCGACAGACAGCCGGCGGTCATGGCCGCCACCGCCAGCGTTGCAGCTACCCGAAACACGTGCATCTGATTCTCCTGGACCGCGGTGGGTCCGTCCGGTCGACACCCCGGTGGTAAGCTGCCGGAGGCCATGTTTTCCAGCCGACTTCCGGCGTCCGTCGCGCCCACCGCACTTGCCGCCGTCATGGCAGAGGCACGCCGGGCCGGTCGCATTCGTGTGGATCTGACGCTGTCGAACCCGACAGCGGCTGGCTTCTTCTATCCTCAAACGCTGTCGACCGCATGGTCGAACGCGCACAGCCTCGACTATACGCCGTCCAGTCTCGGACTGCCCTCGGCACGCCAGGCGGTGCTCGACGCACACCCGTTCCTGCCGCCGCGGCCCGACCGCCTGCTGCTGACCGCCAGCACCAGCGAGGCCTACGCATTCCTCTTCAAGCTGCTGTGCGACGCCGGCGACCGCGTGCTGGCCCCGGCCCCGAGCTATCCCCTCATCGAACATCTCGCGGCCCTCGAGGGCGTGTACGTCGATCGGTACCCGCTGCACGACGCCGGGCGCTGGACACTCGACCTCGGTCATCTCGAGGCGTCACTCACGCCCCGCACGCGCGCCATCGTCATCGTCGCGCCGAACAACCCCACAGGGTCGGTGCCGACGCCCGACGAGTGGGCGGCCCTCGCAGACTGCGCGGCACGCCACCGCCTCCCGCTCATCATCGATGAAGTCTTCGCGCCGTACGTGTTCGACGACATCCACGTGCAGGCGGACGCCGCCACGGCGATGTCGCCCGAGACGCTCGTGTTCCGCATGGGCGGCCTGTCGAAGCTGGTCGGACTGCCACAGGCCAAGCTCGCCTGGACATCCATCGACGGGCCGGACGACCTGGTGGACGCTGCCCTCGCGCGTCTCGAGATGATTGCCGACACGTATCTGTCGGTGTCCACGCCGGTGCAACTGGCCCTGCCCGCGCTGCTGGCCGAGGGCGCTGTCGTGCGTGCGCAGATCCAGCAGCGACTGCGACGCAACCTCGATGGCCTCGCCGCGCGCGTGGCCCGGGACGGCATGCTGTCGCTGCGCCGTCCGCACGGCGGCTGGACGGCCGTGCTGCGTGCCCCAGCCGTAGGCGATCCCGACGCGCTCGTGCGCACCCTCCTGCGGGAGGGCGTGCTCGTCCACCCGGCCTACTTCTACGACTTCGCACACGACGGCTATCTCGTCGTGAGCCTTCTCACGCCGCCCGCCGAGTTCGACGAAGGCCTCGAGCTGCTGTCGCAGGTGCTGCTGGCGGAAAGCGTGTCCACATGACCCACCCATCCCCATCCGACGCCCCGACGGGCCATGGCGCCGGTCGCGGCGAGCTGCCGCGCTGCGCCGGTGTGCTGCTGCCGCTGTTCTCGATGGTCTCGTCACGCAGCTGGGGCATCGGCGACATCGGCGACATGGCCGCGCTCGCGCCCTGGCTGCGCGACGCCGGCATGCGCGCGCTCCAGATTCTTCCGGTGAACGACATGGCCACCGGGCAGAGTTCGCCGTATTCGGCGTTGACCGCCATGGCCACCGATCCGATCTACATCGCGGTCGATCACGTGGACGCCGTGGCCAGCGGCGCGGTGCAGCTGGACGACGACGAATCAGCACGGCTGGAGGCCGTGCGGCAGTCGCCGCGCGTGGACTATGTGTCCGTACGCGCGCTGAAGATGGCGGTGCTCGCTCGCGCCTTCCGCCATTTCGTCGTCCACGACTGGGAACCGGGGGCGCCCGCCGCCGGGGCACTGCAGGCCTTCATCGGCGACGAGGCGTGGTGGCTCGACGACTACGTGCTGTTCCGCGTGTTGCACGACGAGCACCAGGCGAGGCCGTGGTGGGACTGGCCGGGGGCGCTCGCGACGCGCGATCCTGAGGCGATAGCCGCGGCACGGCTCGAGCACGCCGACGCGCTGCTCTTCACGCAGTGGCTGCAGTGGCACGCCCACTCGCAGTGGCGCCAGGCACGGCAGGATCTCGCAGGCATCGCCCTCATCGGCGACCTGCCGTTCATGGTCAGCAGCGACAGCGCCGACGTGTGGGCGCATCAGGAACTCTTCTCGCGCGACGCCACCGTCGGGACGCCGCCCGATGCCTTCTCGGCCACGGGGCAGGACTGGGGCCTGCCCGTCTATCGCTGGGACGTCGTCGCACGCACCGACTTCGCGTGGCTGCGCGCCCGAGGACGTCGCGCCGCCTCGATGTTCGACGCCTATCGCGTGGACCATCTCGTGGGGTTCTATCGCACCTACAACCGTCCCGTGGACGGCGGCGCCCCCTACTTCGTGCCGGCCGACGAGCCAGAACAGCGCTGGCTGGGCGAGACCGTGCTCGACGCCTTTCGCAGCGCCGGCGCCGCCATCATCGCCGAAGACCTGGGCACCATTCCCGACTTCGTCCGTGAGTCGCTCGACCGCCTGGGCGTGCCCGGCTATCGCGTCCTGCGCTGGGAGCGCGAGTGGCACACGCCTGGCCAGCCCTTCAGGGATCCCGCCGCCTACCCGCGCGCGTCACTCGCGACGACAGGGACGCACGACACCGACATGCTGGCCTCGTGGTGGGACACCGCCCCGCACGACGAACGCGCCGCGGTGCTCGCCCTGCCGCCGCTCGCCTGGCGTGGGCATTCGCCCGACGAGCCGTTCAGCGACCGGCTTCGCGACGCGTTTCTCGACGTCCTCATGCATGCAGCGTCAGATCTGGTCATCTTCCCGCTGCAGGATCTCTTCGGCTGGCGCGACCGCATCAACGTGCCCGCGTCGGTCGGCGAGCAGAACTGGAGCTGGATCTCGCCCCTACCTGTCGATACTCTGACTGCCGACACCGCCGGACGCGAGCGTGCGGCGACACTCAGGCAGATGAGCGACGCGTCGGGACGCTCGACGCCTCACGCTTGAGGCCTCACGCCGTACGCCAGACGCCATACGCCGTACGCCATACGCCATACGCCATACGCCAGTAGCCCAAGTAGCCTCAATCCAGAAAGGAACCCATAGATGATCAGGACGTCGAAAGCACAGTGGAACGGATCGCTCAAGGAAGGATCAGGAACCGTCGCGCTCGGCAGCGGCGCGTTCGAGGGGGCGTATTCGTTCCCGTCACGCTTCGAGAACGGCACCGGCACGAACCCCGAGGAGCTGATCGCGGCGGCACACGCGGGCTGCTTCTCGATGGCGTTGTCGGCGGGACTCGGCAAGGCCGGCATCACGGTGACGCGGGTGTCCACCGAGGCCAAGGTGCATCTCGAGAAGGTGGGTGAGGGCTTCGGCATCACCCGCATCGACCTGGTGACCGAGGCCGAGGTCCCGGGCATCGACGACGCGACCTTCCAGGAGCACGCGCAGGGCGCCAAGAAGAACTGCCCGATCTCGAAGGCCCTGTCGGCCGTCGAGATCACGCTCGACGCGAAGCTCGTCTGACGCTCACAGGTGCCGCAGCACGCGGCACGGGTTGCCGGCAGCGACCACGTCGTCGGGGATGTCCCTGGTGACGACGCTGCCGGCGCCGATCACGCTGCGCGATCCAATCGTCACGCCGGGACAGATGATCGCGCCGCCACCCACCCAGACATCGTCGCCAATCACCACCGGACGCCCGAACTCCTGCTGACGTCGCACCGCGGCGTCGAACGGGTGTGTCGCCGTGTAGATCTGCACGGCCGGCCCGAACATCGTGAAGTTGCCGATGGTCACCGGGCACACGTCGAGAACGACGCAGTTGAAGTTGAAGAAGACGCGCTCGCCCAGGCTGATGTGCGCGCCGTAGTCACAGTAGAAGGGCGGCTGCACCCAGACGCCGCTGCCGGCGGTGCCAAACAGCTCGCCCACCAGTCGTTGGCGCTCGTCGCGCTCGGCTTCGCGCGTGGCGTTGAGCGCCTGGCACAGGTCACGTGCGCGCTCGCGCGCCACGGCCAGTTCAGGATCGAGCGGATCGTACAACTCGCCGGCCAGCATCCGTTCGCGTTGGGTGGTCATGACCGGGGCGTGCTCTCCGTCAGCTGGCGATGTTCACGTCGTCCGTGTTCTTGCCCGTCGGGTCGGCCACCAGGTTGATGTGGGCCAGGTGGTGACGGCCGTGCCAGGCATACAGCTGCAGGAAGCGGTCGAGCGGTTGTCGCCCCGATTCGGGATGTTCGATCGGGCGGGCGAAGTCGTCGGCGGTCATCGCCTCGAGCAGGGTCACCCAGCGGGCGTGCAACGCGCCGAGCAGGTCGAGTGACAGCGCCACGCGGGCGTTGCGCGCGTCCGGCAGTTCGGCCCACGCCTTCTCGTCGTACGGCTTGAGCATCGGCGCGTCTTCGGTGAGCGCCCAGCGGAAGCGGACGTACGCGTTGATGTGGCTGTCGACCACGTGGTGCACCACCTGGCGGACGGTCCACCCACCTTCCCGGTACGGCGTCTCGAGCTGTCGGTCGCTCATCGGCGCCACGACCGTGCGGAGCTGCCGGGGAAACTGCGCGATGGCCTGAATGGAGGCGGCACGGAGGTCCGGCGTCACGTCCTCGTCGAAGACGAACTTGCCGATCGGATAGCGGAGGTCCCTGGGCATGGGGAAGTGTAGCTGGAAAATCTCGGAATGCCGGTCAGCGCAGTGACTTCGGCACGACCGTCCAACAGACCTCCCAATCGTCTTCCTCCCACTCCACGGAAATGTCTCCACATACTCGCTTTCCGACGCGTCTGGCGGCAGCGATTTCCGCGTGCATCATCGCTATCGCGTCGGCTTCGCTCCGAAAGAGCCCCACGACGCCGGTGTCAACAAACCCGTGGTCGTCTTGGTCCTCGCGTAAGAGAACGTAGACAGTTTCCCTCTGCCTACCCAACGGTAGCACCGCGCCTGGAGCGTCCATAATCTACACCTCAACTCTCACCGCGTGGCCGTCCGCGCCGGCGTCTCCGGGCGCGCGATGGGCAGCGGCTTGCGCGGGAACCGCTCCTCGCGGTTGGCCGCCTGGTAGGCGAACGTGGCGACGATGATGGCGTTCTGGATCAAGTCCTCAGGAATGGCGCGCTCGTAGACGTCGAGGTTCGTGTGATGCGTGCGCGACCCGTACTCGAGTGGGTCCTGCACGAACTGGAATCCGGGCAGTCCCACCGCGTCGAAGGCGAGGTGGTCGGTACCGCCGGTGTTGCGGATGGTGGCCGTGCTCATCCCGACATTGGCAAAGGGCTTCATCCACTGCTCGAAGATGGGCGCGGCGGCCTCGTTGCCCTGCAGGTACACGCCGCGAAATGCGCCGCCCCCGTTGTCCATGTTGAAGTACACGGAGAACTTCTCGTGGGCCGGGGTCACCTTCATGTCGGCCGGGTCGGCAAACTGCGACTTCACGTACCCGCGCGAGCCGAGCAGCCCCTGCTCCTCTCCGGTCCAGAGCGCCATGCGGATCGTCCGGCGCGGCGTCAGCCCGCTCGCCTTCAGGATGCGCATCGCTTCCATCATCACGGCGGAGCTTGCGCCATTGTCCGTAGCGCCCGTGCCGGAGTGCCACGAGTCGAAGTGCGCGCCGATCATCACCACCTCGTCGGCCTTGTCGGTGCCTGGCAGTTCGGCAAACACGTTGTAGACGTCGGTCGGCGTGTCGACGAACCGGGTGCGCACGTCGAGCGACAGCGACACGGGGATCTTCTTGTCGAGCAGGCGCTGCAGCCGCCCGTAATGTTCGGCCGAGAGCACGACCTGGGGCAGCGGCGATTCGGTGTCCTTCGTGCGGCCCCCTTCGCCGGGCCCCGGCCCCTGCACCCGGATGGCGCCGTTGTCGCCGCGGTCGCCCGGCGACATCTCGAGGATGGCCAGCACGCCTTCGTCCTTGAAGAACTTCAGCCGTTTGGCACGGAACTCGGCCAGGCTGGCGAAAGCCCCCGCCCCGCCACGCTGGTTGGGCGAGCCCTGGCCCAGCGCCTGCCTGGCGAGCGCCTGCAGTTCGGTGTCGGTGAGCCGGCGCAGCGGCGACTCGAAATACGCGCGGATGTCGCGCATGGGCGACTGCAGGACGAACTTGCCGCGCAGCGTGCCGCGATGGCGCGCGAAGTCTTCGTCGCGCTCGATGACGGCAAACACCGCGTCACCGCTGACAGCGCCGTTGGTGCCTGGCGTCCAGGCTTTCGGATAACCCTGCAACACGAACGGATGAGGCGCCGTCATGTGGATGGCCACGTGCTCGTGCACCCAGCCGCGTCCGAACTCGCCCCACGTCTCGGTGCGGACGTTCGACAGACCCCACGACTTCAGGCGATCCTGCGCCCAGTCGGCGGCCGCGTGCATCAGCGGTGAGTTGGTGAGCCGGGGGCCGTGCACGTCGGTGAGATGACTCAGCGTCTCCATCACGGCCGAGTTCGAGGTCGCCTCGTGTTTGATGCGGTACAGCGCGTCGAGGTCCGGCTCGTCCCGCACCTGCGCCATCGCCGGCAGCGTCGTCAGCACCGCCAGCAGCACGAACCCGGCCCCGCGTCCGGCACGGAACTCCCTCACCTGACTGCCCTTCATTACGCTCTCCTCGGAGGTCTGCGGACGGTCCGTGGCCGCAGGCGCGAATTCTACCGTGACCGGGGCTCACGTCTGGATGGATCGTGCCGATTCAAAAGATTGAAGTGCGTGTTACACTTCGCCCCGTCATGACCAACCGAATCCTCCCGTTCGCGCTGATTCCGCTCATGACGGCTGGGGCCTGCCGGCAGGCACCGCCACCTGTGGCGCTCTCCACCGCTGTCCCGGTTGTCGAGGTGCGCGAAGAAACCGGCCGCTTGATCGAAGCGCGCGTGCCGCGCAATGCCACGCTCGCCAGTCTGCTGCGCGCCCACGAGGTCAGCGACGACATCGTCAACCATTTCGTGAATGCGGCCCGCAGTGGGTTCGACCTGCGCCGGCTGAAGGCCGAGCAGCCCTACAAGCTCGAACTCGGGCTCGACGGCGTCATTCGCGAGTTCACCTACCAGATCGATGCCGACAAGTTCCTGAAGGTCGTCGGCACCACGCAGGCGGCTGCGTCCACGGAAACCGCCGCGGCCGCCGTCCCCGAGTTCGACGTGCAGGTGCTGCCGTACGAGAAGCACCGGGCGCTGGTCTCGATCCGTGGGGAGATTTCCTCGTCCGCGCCGTCGCTCATCGCCGCCGTGAATGCGGCCGGCGAGAACATCATGCTGGCGCTCGAACTGGCGCGCATCTTCGAAGGCGACATCGACTTCAGCAACGACCTGCAGCCCGGCGACTCGTTCGAACTCGTGTTCGAGAAGCTGGTGCGCGAGGGCGAGTTCGGCGGCTACGGTCCGATTCACGCGGCGCAGTTCACCAATGGCGGCAAGACGTTCGAGGCCTTCCGCTACGAGGTGCCTGGCGAGAAGGTGGACTACTACGACCGCGAGGGGCGGTCACTTCGACGCTTCTTCCTGAAATCGCCGCTGAAGTTCGAGCCGCGCGTCACGTCGAAGTTCTCGTTCCGACGCGTGCATCCCGTGCTGAAGACCGTCCGGGCCCACCGCGGCGTGGACTACGGCGCGCCCACGGGCGCCCCGGTGCTGGCCGTGTCGTCGGGCACCGTCGTACGCGCCGGCTGGACCGGTGGCGGCGGGAACAGCGTCTTCATCAGGCACAACAACGGGTACGAGACGCGGTACCTGCACTTCTCGTCGATCGCGCCCGGCATCCGCGTGGGGTCACGCGTGGCACAGGGCGAGATGATCGGGCGTGTCGGCCGCACGGGCCTGGCCACCGGTCCCCACCTGCACTACGAACTGCTGAAGAACGGCACGCACGTCAACCCGCTGGAGGAACATCGCAAGCTGCCTCCGGGCCAGCCGATTCCGCAGGCGCACCTGGCGAGCTTCCTCGCGCAGCGCGAGCGGACGGAACTGCGCTTTGCCGGTGCCATCGACCGCCCAACGGCCACGCTGGCCTCGGCAGTGGTCAGCCCCGCGACGGGCACCGCGGCCGCACTCGGCAACGACTGAGCCCCGCGGACGTGGGCTGGCGCGTCGGGCACGCCTCCGCAGAGGCGTCTAGAATGAAGCCACATGGCTTTCATTCGCCCGTTTCGCGCCCTGCGCCCTCGTCCTGACCTCGCCGCCCGCATCGCCGCCGTCCCCTACGACGTGGTCAACCGCG
>JAEZDP010000398.1 GCA_023418055.1 Acidobacteriota bacterium | reverse complement strand
TCGACGACAACGACTGAGCGAAGCGAGGAAGTTGGCGGAGAGGGTGGGATTCGAACCCACGTGCCGGTTTCCCGACTAGACGCTTTCGAGGCGCCCCCGTTATGACCACTTCGGTACCTCTCCGCGCAGAGGTAGATCGCGATCCTAGCACGCCCCGACGGCCAGCGTCACCCCACGCCACCCGGCGCTAGTCGCGCCCTCCGCAGCCAGACGTCCGCCCGCCCGCCTCAGTCCGCGCCCCGCCCACCCCACGCCATCGTCAGCAGCAGCGCGCCCTCTTCCACGGCCACGACGTCGTGCACCACGTCACGCTCGAGCGCCAGCACGCGTCCCGCCGGGAGGTCGAACGTCCGCCCCGCCGCGTGCACCTGCAGCCGCCCCGCCACCGCCTGCAGCGTGATGCGTCCGCCCGCGCGGTGCTCCGGAATACGTGCGCCCTGCGTCAGCGCGACCAACACCACCCGGAGGTCGTCGTACTTGGCCAGCGTCTTGGCCGTGTGCCCCTGCGGCCACGGCCCCTCGCGACGCAACTGGTCGAGTTCCGCCTCGAGATCCCACTCGAGATAGGTCGCCGACAGATCGCCGGGATGCGGTCGCCGCGCGCCGCCGGACGCCGAGCCGTCCGCTGAAGAATCACCCATGCGTCTCTCCTGTCATGGGCCGATTGTTCCACCGCGAGCCAGTCACGACAAGCGCGCCGCAGATTTTTCACACATCACCAGGCCACCGCGGTGGCAGGATGGGCGAAGACGCCCACGGAGGTGATGGCCATGCGCCAGACGTTTGCCCTGCTCCTGCTGTATGCCGCCGGTCTCTACGGGCTGCCAGCGCTCGCCGTCGCGCAGCCTCGCGCCCAACCGCACGACCGCGCCGCGCTCGACGCGCGCGTGCAGCGCTTCCTCGCCGACCGCGCCAACACATGGCGCGACCTGAACGTCCCGGAACAGGACGGCCAACTGCTCCACGACCTCATCGTCGAACACAAGTTCACGCGGGCGCTGGAGATTGGTACGTCCACCGGACACTCGGGGATCTGGATCGCGTGGGCCCTCAGCAAGACCGGCGGACGGCTCATCACCGTCGAGGTGGACGCTGCGCGACACAAGGAGGCGCTGGCCAACTTCGAGGCGGCAGGGCTGGCAGCGTATGTCGACGCGCGGCTCGGCGACGCGCACGAGATCGTCCCGGCCCTGGCAGGGCCGTTCGACTTCGTCTTCAGCGACGCCGACAAGGACTGGTATCCCAACTACTTCACCGCCGTCTTTCCGAAGCTGACGGTCGGGGGATGCTATACGACGCACAACACCAGCGAGCGGCGAGGCGGACGCGGCACCGCCGGGTCGGCCGACTATCTCGCCCTTTTGCGGCGGACACCCGGCGCCGAAACGACTGTCGACGAGCGGGGCGGAGGCATGGCCATCACCTGGAAGCGTGAGAGGTGAGACCACACGCGGCAGACCTGACCCCACGACCGACGCGGGCAGGCCTGACCCCGGCGTGCCCACCCGTGGCATGATCGCCGCGTGTTGGTGCCCAGAGTCGTCCTGGTCCTCCTCCTGCTGCTCGCCTCCACGGCCGCACACGCGCAGTCGCTCTCCCTCACCGGCGTCGTCGTCGATGCGTCTGGCACGCCGGTGCCAGAGGCGCGCGTCAGCCTCGTGTCTGGTCTCCACGCGGTGGCGCCGGCCGCCCGCACCGACGCGGAGGGACGATTCAGCCTGCCGCTGCCTCCTCGATCGCCCGCCACACTGACCATTCGCGTCGAACGCCCGCCCTTTGCGCCGCGTGAGATGGCCGTGTCGCCAGGCCCAGACACGGGGTCCCTGCAGATCGTCCTGGTGCTCGAAACCGCTCCGGAGACGGTGGTTGTCGTCTCGCCTCTTGTGGACGCCACGACGAGCGACGCCTACGGCAGTACCCGAACCGTCGTGTCCGAGGCGCAGGTGCTCGACCTGCACGCCCTCGACTTGGCGTCGGCACTGCGACGCACACCGGGCGTGACGATCTCGCGCTTCAGCCCCGTTGGCACCTTCGGCGGCGGCGACGGCGGCGCCGTGTTCGTCCGCGGCACCGGCGCGAGCCGCCCCGGCAGCGAACTGCAGACGTCCATCGACGGCATCCCCTTTCAGATGGGCGTGTGGGGACACCCGTTGCTCGGACTCCTGCCGGTGAGTGGCATCGACAGCATCACGGTGCTGAAGGGACCGCAACCGCAGGCATTCGGCAACGCGTTGAGTGCGGTGGACGTCGAGACGCGGCGGGCCCGCCTCGAAGGGCTCGCGGGCTCGATGCGCGTGAGCGGCGGCGCGTTCGCCACCCTCGCCGAACAGGCCGATCTGACCTGGCGCCGTGGGCGGTGGGACGTGGCGGCGGCGCAGGGGTGGGCACGGTCCGACGGCCATCGGGAGGACGCCGACGGACGCATGGGCAACGGGTTTGCGCGGGTGGGGGCCCGACTCGGCGACAGGTGGTCACTCGAAGCCACCGTGCTGCACGTGGACAGCGTCGGGACGGATCCGGGCGAGTGGGGTCGGCCCGACACGAAGACCGGGCGTTACGAGACCGATGGCACGCTGGCGGCGCTCGCCGCGCGACACTCGCACGGGCGAACCGCTGGCTCGCTCCGCGTCTACGCGAACCGCGGCAACGGCAACTGGTTCAATCAGCCCGCTCCAGACGGCGACACGCTGGCGAGCTTCGCGACGGTCGGCGTGCGCTGGCGTGAAGCGGTCGCGGCGTGGCCCGGCGGTCGAGTCTCGGCCGGCCTCGACATCGACAGCATGTCGGGCGACGTGCAGTTCGACCGCCTCGCGCCCGCGCCACCCTCGACGTTTGCCGGCGAACGGCTCACCGTGACGTCCCCCCACGTGGCCGTGGATCACACGCGCTCGCTCGGCGGCGCCTGGAGCTTCACGCCATCGGCGGGCCTTCGCTACACCGCGCACTCGGTCTTCGAGAGCGCCGCAGCCCCACACGCCGGGGTTGTAGTGCGCCACGGCGGCAACCTGTCCTGGCGGCTGAACTACGCCCGTGGGGTCAACTACCCGGGCCAGGAAGTGGTGGCGCTGTCACACCTCATCGCGCCGCTGGGTGACAGTTGGCGAACGCTGCGTGCCGAGCGTATGGACCACGTCGAGACGGGCGTGGCGTTCACGCCGGCGCCTGCCACGACCATCGACGTCGCCGTCTTCGACGACCGCCTGACGTCGCGCTTCGTCTTCGGCTTTCCGCCGGCGCTGGCGCGGCCAGGTTTCGTCAACCTCCGTGGCTACCGCGTGCGAGGTGCGGAACTGTCGCTGCGGCAGGCCCTCACGCCGAGGTGGCAGGCCTTTGGCGGCTTGACGCTGCTCGACGCGTCACTGGACACGCTTCCGTACGCCCCGGCGCGGGCGCTGGTAGCCGGCCTCACAGGCGTCGTGGGCCCGTTCAGCCTGAGCGTGGACGCCCAGGCGCAGAGTTCGATGGTCGTGCTCGCGGCCTCGCGCACGGCCGGTGCGGCCAACCTGCAGCGCGTCGACGGCTTTGCGGTGGTCAACGTCCGCCCGGCATGGAGGCTCCCCTGGTTCGGCGGACGGGCACAGGCCTTCGCCGCCATCGAGAACCTGTTCGATTCCGCTTACGCGTACCGGCCGGGGTACCCGATGCCCGGCACGTCGATGCAGGTCGGCGTCAGCATCGCCGGGCACCGCTGACGGCATCGATGGTCGCGGGGCGGGCGCCGGAGCCGCGGCGCGTGGCGCGGGGCCGCATAGCCTGTGGGTCTCTTCAGGCCGACGAGCGGCGCGCCGCGAAGAACTCGCGCAGCATCAGCGCGGACGCGTCCGCCAACACCCCTTCGACCACCTCGACGCGATGATTGAGGTGCGGCTGCTCGAGCAATCGCCCCGTCGAGACGACCGCGCCCGCCCGCGGCTCGCGTGCGCCGAAGACGAGGCGCGCGATGCGGGCATGCACCAGGGCGCCGGCGCACATGGTGCACGGCTCGATCGTCACATACAGCGTGGCGCCGGGCAGGCGGTAGTTGCCCGTCAACGCCGCGGCCGACCGCAAGGCCACGACCTCGGCATGGGCAGTGGGATCGGCAGCGCGGATGGGGCGGTTGAAGCCCTGCCCGACGAGGCGCCCCTCGAGCATCACCACCGCTCCCACGGGCACCTCACCCTCGGCGGCGGCACGGCGCGCCAGGGACAGCGCCCGCTGCATCGCCCAGACATCGACGGACTCCACGCCCCGCATCATAACGGCCTCCGTCCGCTCCCCCGGAGTGGTTCCGCCGCGGCGGTTGTGGTAGAAACGCGCCATGACTGGACCGCTACCGATCGGCAGTGACGCCCCCGACTTCCAGGCGATGACCACCGAGGGCCCCCTGCACTTCCACGAGTGGCTCGGCAACTCGTGGGGTGTGCTCTTCTCGCACCCCAAGGATTTCACGCCGGTGTGCACGACGGAACTCGGCTACATGGCACGCGTGAAGCACGAGTTCGACGCGCGCGGGGTCAAGATCATCGGCCTCAGCGTCGACCCGCTCGAAAGCCATGAGCGGTGGGCGCAGGACATTGCCGAGACGCAGGGCACGGCGCCCAACTACCCGATGATTGCCGACGCCGACCTGGTGGTGTCGAGACTGTACGGCATGCTGCCAGCCGATGCCGGCGACAGCTGCGACGGCCGCACGGCGATGGACAACCAGACCGTCCGCAACGTGTACGTCATCGGGCCCGACAAGAAGATCAAGCTGCTGCTCTCCTACCCGATGACGGCAGGACGCAACTTCGACGAGGTGCTGCGGGTGATCGACTCACTGCAGCTCACCGCCAGGCACAAGGTGGCCACCCCCGCCAACTGGACACAGGGCGAGGACGTCATCATCGTGCCGGCCGTGTCCGATGCCGAAGCGCGAGAGAAGTATCCCGACGGCTGGCGGACGCTCAAGCCCTATCTGCGGTACGTGCCCCAGCCTCGCGACTGATCCGCCGTCTGTTCGTCGCTTACGTCGGGGTGCACCGACGTGCCGCGGCGGTGCCGCTACGGCACGTCGATGTCGAAGTGCAGCACGTCTTCCCGGCGGCCGAGCGACTCGTAGAGCCTGATGGCCGGATCGTCCTCGAGGTCGGCCTGCACGTAGATCACGTACGCACCGCGCTCCGCCGCAATCCGCTGGAGCGTGCGGATGAGCGCCGTGGCGATGCCCCGCCGGCGGAACGGCTCGGCAACCGCCAGGTCGTAGATGTAGATCTCGCGCCGTGCCTGCTCGAACTTCTGCAACTCGTAGGCGGCGAGCCCCCCGACCACCTCGTCGTCGACGCTCGCCGTCACCGCGATGAACGATCCCGACTCGAGCAGACCTTCCAGGTAGGCGTCATCCGGCACGGCGCCGAGATAGGTCTCGCGTTCGTCGAAGGCGTCTGCGAAGACCGCGAGCAGGGCCTTCAGGGCACCGACGTCGCGGCCGGTGAGGTGCACACAGGTGCAAGACATGCCGTGACGATAACAAACGACACGGCTCACGCCCTACGCCATACGCCATACGCCAAACGCCTTGCGGCTCTACGGAAACGTGTAGGTAGCCGTCATCTTGTAGAACGAGCCATTGCCGTCGGTATCTGGGCGATCCATCACGTTGGCGCCTGCCAGGAACCGCACCGAGAATCGCGACGACATGTTGGCCTGCACGTACGGACCGGCCCATTTGTACAGGCCCGATGATTCGACGCTCGAGGCATCGCGGCCGCTGGGGCGGTAGTCGAGCTGCTCGTAGTGGCCACCGACAGAGAACCTTGGTGTGAGCTTCAATCCCGTGCTGAGCCACCAGTGCGTGAAGTTGTTCTTCACGCCGGTGTCGACCAAGTCGTCGCCCGCCGCGTTGAGGACCTGGCCCGTCCGCATCGCGGTATAGAAGCCGGCGTACAACTGTCCCTCGATCCGCGGGGTCGCGAGGTTCATCGTCAGGTTGGGGACGATGCCTTCGAGCGCCATCGCGAAGTCGCCGGCCGAGAGCAACTTGCCATTGAGGATGCCGACCTGGGGATTGATGCCGAGCTGCCCATCGAAGGTGCTGATGTTGACGCCGCCACCCACTTCCGTCCACAAGCCTCCCCCGCCGCCCGTGCCAAACGAAGGCGTGGTCCAGAAGATGCCGTAACCGGTCCACGAGACGGTGTCGCTCGTCTTCACCGCGCCGGTGAAGATCGGGTAGAAGCCGAAGAAGCTGTCCTGGTTCAACGCAAGCGTGTACGTCGTCGTGTCGTGCGGCACGGGGGGGGGGGGGGGGGGCCGCCGGGGCGGGCCGGGGGGGG
>JAEZDP010000338.1 GCA_023418055.1 Acidobacteriota bacterium | reverse complement strand
CGCCGCCCCGCCGCGCGCGCCCGCCCCCACCACCGCCGAAGGGGACGCGACAGGCACGGTCGTGCGCATCCCGCCGCAGGGGATCGCGCTCGAAGAGATCGAGCGGCAGGCCGTCGTCGAGGCGCTGCGCATGGCCAACTGGGTACAGAAGGATGCCGCCGAGCTGCTCGCCATCAGCCCGCGCGTGATGAACTACAAGATCAAGACCCTCGGCATCGACTTCCCGAAGAGCCGCCGCGGTCCGATCGTGGCGCCGTTTGTCATGTAGCGAACCGTAGACCGCTAGACCGTAGAACCGACCTTACGCCTTCGGGTGCGCCTTGCGGTACACGTCGAGCAGATGCTGCACGTTGACCTGCGTGTAGCGTTGCGTGGTGGACAGCGCGCTGTGGCCGAGCAGTTCCTGGATGGCGCGCAGGTCGGCGCCGCGTTCGAGCAGGTGCGTGGCGAAGGCGTGGCGCAGCGCGTGAGGGCTGATGCCGTAGCGCGCACTGCAGGCAGCCACGTAACGCACCAGCAGGCGATGGATGCTGCGCGGCGACAGGCGTGTGCCGCGGTAGTTGACAAAGAGCGGGGTTTCGAGCGGCCGGCCCCGCATCGGACGCGTCGACGCTGAAGCGGCGTCGCGTGCCAGACGTTCTCGGTCGGGCAGCCAGGCGGCCAGCGCGCGGCCCGCCGTCGCATGAAACGGCACCAGCCGCTCCTTCCGCCCCTTGCCCATCACGCGCACCATCCGCCCCGACAGGTTGACGTCGTCGAGATCGAGGCCGACGACCTCGGACAGGCGGAGGCCCGAGGCGTAGAACAACTCGAGGATGGCGCGGTCACGGCGGCCGAGGGGCGTCTCGACGTCTGGTGTCTCGAGGAGAGCCGTGATCTCGTCGACCGACAACACCTGCGGGATGCGCTGCTCGCGCTTCGGCGTGCCCACGAGGGCTGCAGGATCGTCGCTGCGCAGGCCCTCGTGCCGGAGGTATCGCGCGAAGCCTCGCAACGCCGACACGCGGCGGGCGGCCGAGGCGCGCGTGTTGCCGCGCGCGTGCAGTTCGCCGAGAAACGCGCGGATGGTTTCGGTCGTGACGTGCGCCGGCACGAGCGTGTCGCGCCGCGTGGAGGTATACGCCCCGAGGAAATACAGGTACTGCAGCAGGTCGGACTCGTAGCCGCGAACGGTGTGCTCCGACGCGTTCCGGTTCAAGGCCAGGTACTCGAGATACCCGCGCATGGCCTCCCGGAGCGGCGAGTCCGCCGAGAGCTGACGGTCGGGAACCGTGACCGCCCGGCGTGCGCTCACCGCGGGTCCTGCAGCACGGTGTCGGCGACCTGCAGGCCGGCCCGCCACTCGTCGAGCGCGCGCAGCGCACGCGCCGCCAGCGCTTCCTTCCGCTGAGGCTTCCGCCGGGGCGGCTGTTCGAGCGGCGGCATGATGCCGAAGGTGATGTTGGTCGGCTGGTAGTGCGCCGGATCGGCGTGCGACACGTAGTGCGCGAGGGCACCGAGCGCCGTCGTGCGGGGCAGCACCACCGGATCGCTGCCCGTGGCCATCCTCGCCGCGTTGATCCCTGCGACCAGGCCCGAGGCGGCCGACTCCACGTAGCCCTCGACGCCCGACACCTGTCCGGCGAAGAAGAGATCGGCACGGGCACGCGTCTGCCAGGTCGCCTGCAGCACCGTCGGCCCATTGAGATACGTATTGCGGTGGACGACGCCGAAGCGCGCAAACTCGGCGTGCTCGAGCCCGGGAATCATCCGGAAGACACGTGCCTGCTCGCCCCACTTGAGCTGCGTCTGGAAGCCGACGAGGCTGTAGTGGTCGCCAGCCAGGGTGTCCTGTCGGAGTTGCACGACCGCGTACGGCACCCGCCCGGTGCGCGGGTCCGGCAACCCCACCGGCTTCATCGGCCCGAATCGCAGCGTGTCCACGCCGCGATGGGCCATCACCTCCACGGGAAGACAGCCCTCGAAGAACTGCGCCTTCTCGAAGTCGTGAACGGTGGCGGATTCAGCGGTGGTGAGGGCGTCGTAGAACGCGCGGTACTGCGACTCGTCGAGCGGGCAGTTGAGGTAGTCCCCCTCGCCATCGTCGATGCCGCAGGCGGGCGCCGGAGACGTCTCATCGGCGGACGCCGTGGAGGGCCGCACGTTTCGCCCCCAGCGGGACGCGCGGTACACCACCTGACGGTCGATGGAGTCAGCCAGCACGATCGGGCTAATCGCATCGTAGAACGACAGGTGTTCGGCGCCGACGAACCGCACGATGTCATCCGACAGCGCGTCGGACGTCAACGGCCCGGTGGCGACGATGGTGATCCCGCCGACCGTCGAGGGCGGCAGCATCGGCACCTCTTCGCGACGAACCTCTATATGGGGATGAGCGGTGATGGCCGCCGTCACGGCATCCGAGAACACCTGACGATCGACGGCCAGCGCCGCGCCCGCGGGCACGCGCGCCGACTCGGCGCACCGCATCACGAGCGACCCCATCCGTCGCATCTCCTCCTTCAGCAGGCCGACGGCGTTGTCGAGCTTGTCGCCGCGAAAGGAGTTGCTGCATACGAGTTCGGCCAGCCTGTCGGTGCGATGCACCTCGGTGGCCCGCACCGGCCGCATCTCGTACAGGCGGACGGGCACGCCACGCGAGGCCACCTGCCACGCGGCCTCGCACCCGGCCAGGCCGCCGCCGACGATGGTGACGGCGGGGGGGACATCGTGATGTTTCATGAAATCGTGCCTGCAGTGAGGTCACGGCGCGCCGTGTCACCGTGACCGGTGGCGTGGCCCTGTGACCGGCGAAATCTGACCGCGTCTAGGTCGTCCGCTTACGGGTCGTCGCTTTGCGCGGCGTGGTCGCACGCTTGGCCGGCGCCTTCCGGGCGCGTCGGCCCTTGGGCGACGCGCCTTCGCGGGCCTTCAGCAGCGCCACCGCCTCGTCGAGGGCGAGCGCATCGGGCGCCATGTCCTTCGGCAACGAAGCGTTGGTGGTGCCGTCGCTGACATATGGCCCGTATCGGCCCTCGAAGATCTGCACCGCAGCGCCGCTCTCGGGATGCGCGCCGAGGTCGCGCAGCATGGTCTTGGCCGCAGCCCGGCGCCTCGACTTCTTCTCCTGCTTGAACAGCTCGATGGCCTGCTCGAGCGTCACGGCGAACACGTCGGCGTCAGAGGCAAGGGAGCGGAACTCGCTGCCGCGCTTCACATACGGCCCGAAGCGCCCGAAGTTGGCGACGATGTCTTCGCCGGCCTCGGCGTCGTGTCCGACGTGCCTCGGCAGGGCGAGCAACTGGAGGGCGCGATCGAGGGTGATGGCGTCCTCGGAGTCCTCCTTGGTGAGAGAGGCGCGCTTCGGCTTGACCTTGCTGCCTTTCTCGGGGGTCTCGCCCAGTTGCACGTAGGGACCGAACCGGCCGGTCATGACGTAGACGGGCTGCCCCGTCTTCGGATCGGTGCCGAGCGTCCGTGGCCCTTCGGCCCGTGCGCGTCCGAGCTTGATGGCCTCGGCCACCGTGAAGTCGGCCGGCGGCACATCGTCGGGGACCGAGGCGTTGACGGCGTCGGGCCCTTCGCCAATCTGGACGTAGGGGCCGTACCGGCCGATGCGGATGACCACCGCCTGGCCGGTGTCGGGGTCGGTGCCGAGGGCAATGACCGGATAGTCGATGCCGCTGTCGTTCTCGACGAGGTGTCGCAGCCCGGGCCAGGCGCCCCCGGTGCCGTTGTAGAACTCGTTGAGGAACTGGTCGCGGCCGAGTTCGCCGTTGGAGATTTCGTCGAGTTCCTCTTCGATCCGTCCGGTGAAGCCGAGTTCGACCAGCACGCCGAAGTGCTGCTTGAGCAGGCGCGTCACGGCAAACGCGGTGAAGCTGGGCACGAGCGCCTTGCCCTGCCGCCACACGTACCCGCGGCGCTCGATGGTCGAGATGATCGAGGCGTAGGTCGACGGACGCCCGATGCCGTCGTCCTCGAGGCGCTTGACGAGCGAGGCGTCGGTGTAGCGGGCGGGCGGGCTGGTCTCGTGCGACTTGGCGTCGAGGGCCCGCAGGGCGAGCGGCCCGTCGCGGGTGACGAGATCGCCCACCTGCAGCTTGGGCAGCAGCGTCTCCTGATCGCCCAGTTCAGCGGCGGGGTCGTCCCGCCCCTCGACGTAGGCCCGCAAGAATCCGGCGAACTTGATCGCCTTCCCCGACGCCGTGAAGACATGGGGCTGGCCGTTGCTGCCCGTGGCGGTCAACTCGATGGTCGTGCGCAGCAACTGCGCGTCGGCCATCTGCGAGGCGACGGTGCGCTTCCAGATGAGCTCGTAGAGCCGCGCCTCGTCGGTGTCCACCTTCGCGGCGAGCACCTGGGGCGTCTGGCTGAAATCGGTGGGACGGATGGCCTCGTGCGCCTCCTGGGCGTTCTTGACCTTCGTCTGGTACTGGCGCGGCCCCCCGAAGAACTCCTTGCCGTACAGCTGTCCGATGGCCTGCGCCGCTTCCCGCAGGGCCCGGTCGCTCAGCGTGGTGGAGTCGGTGCGGTGGTACGAGATGATGCCTTCCTGGAAGAGCCGCTGCGCCGCCCGCATGGTGCGGTCGGCCGAGAACCCGAGCTTCCGATTGGCTTCCTGCTGCAGCGTGGACGTGGTGAAGGGCGCGTACGGCCGTTGGGTGGTCGGCCGTTCGTCCACCGCCGTGACTTTCCAGGGCAGCTGCGACTGCAGGTCGGCGGCCAGGGCCGTGGCCGCCGCCTCGTCGAGCAGCCGCACCTTGTCGCCAATCAGGGCGCCGGTCGCCGGGTCGAAGTCCTTGCCCGTGGCCAGCCGCTCGCCGCCGATCTTTGCCAGCGAGGCGACGAACTCGCGCTCCCCGGCTCCCAGGCGCGCGTCCAGGTCCCAGAAGCTGCTGCGCTGGAACGCGCGACGCTCCTCTTCACGCTCCACGATCAGGCGCACGGCCACGCTCTGCACGCGCCCGGCGCTCAGGCCGGTCTGCACCTTCTTCCAGAGCACCGGCGAGAGCATGTACCCGTAGAGGCGGTCGAGGATGCGGCGGCTCTCCTGGGCGTCCACGAGCTTGGCGTCGATGTCGCGTGCCTCGGCGATGGCGTCACGGACGGCTTCCTCGGTGATCTCGTGGAAGACGATGCGGCGGACGGGCACCTTCGGCTTGAGAATCTCGCGCAGGTGCCAGCTGATCGACTCGCCCTCGCGGTCGGGGTCGGTGGCCAGCAGCACCTCGTCGGCTTCCTTCACGGCGCTGCGCAGCTCTCGGATGCGCTGGGTGCGGTCCGACGAGACGACGTAGTACGGGCGGAACCCGTTCTCGACGTCCACCCCCATCCGGCCCCAGGGCTTGTCCTTGATCTCCTTGGGGACCTCGCTTGCATTCTCAGGCAGGTCGCGCACGTGCCCGACACTGGCCTCCACACGGTACTGGTTGCCCAGAAAACGGGCGAGTGTGCGGGCTTTTGCCGGCGATTCGACGATGACGAGTGGCTTGGACATGCGCTCGGCCCCTACGTTACCACTTCCGTTCGGCGGGCAAGAATCGGCCCCGGGCGTCGCGATCGAGGAGGCCGGCCAGTTCGAAATCGAGCAGTTCGGCCAGGAGCGCCGAGGCGGGCCTGCCCAATCGGAGGGCCAGATCGTCGAGCCCGAGGCCCGGGGTCTGGCGAAGGGCCGCCAGGAGCGGCGGGTCGGCGGGCCGGTCCGTGGCGGGCAGGGAGATGGCCTCGTGCGGTGGGCCGGCCAGGGGCGTCCATCGCAGTTCCTCGAGGTCGTCGGCGGCGCTCTCGACGAGACGGGCGCCATCGCGCAGCAGCGCGTGTCCGCCCCGATTGGCGCCGCCACGCACCTCGCCGGGCACGACCATCACGTCGCGACCCTGTTCGAGCGCCAGGCGGGCGGTGATGAGCGAGCCGCTGCGCTCGCCGGCCTCGACCACCACAACGGCGCGCGAGAGCCCGCTGAGCACCCGATTGCGCAGAGGAAAATGGTGGGCGCGGGGCGGGGTTGCCGGCACGAACTCCGTGACGAGCGCGCCTTGACGGGCGATGGCTTGCGCGAGCGACGTGTGGCTGGCCGGGTAGACGACGGCGAGGCCGGTGCCGAGGACGGCCACGGTGCGGCCCGTGTCGAGCGCGCCGCGGTGGGCCGCCGCGTCCACGCCACGCGCGAGGCCACTCACGACGAGCACGCCGCAGCGCGCCAGGTCGCTTCCGAGCTGTGCGG
>JAEZDP010000335.1 GCA_023418055.1 Acidobacteriota bacterium | reverse complement strand
GACGGCCATCTCGCCATCCGAGACGATCTCGGCCTGGTACCCGAGCGATCGCAGCATCGAGGCGGTGACGGTGGCAATGGCCCGCTCGTCGTCCATCACCAGTACGCGGCCCGTGCCTCGCGGAATCGCCTGCGTCGGCGGCGCCGGCTGCACGGCGACCCGACGCGTGGAGCGGGGCATGTACACATGGAACGTCGCACCGCGGCCGGGGTCCGACTCCACCTTGATGAACCCGCCATGGTTCTGGATCACCGTGTGCGACACGGCCAGCCCCAGCCCCGTCCCCGACGACTTGGTCGTGAAGTAGGGGTCGAAGATCCGCTCCACGTGCTCCGACGGGATGCCCGGGCCGTGGTCCCGGATGCTGATGCGCACGAACTGCCGCTCTTCGCCCGGAGCCTCGTGTGGCAGGCGGAAGCGGACGTTGTGACACGACACCTCCACCTGGCCGCCGCGCGGCATCGCCTGCTTGGCGTTCAGCACGATGTTGTGCACCACCTGCTCCACCTGCCCCTCGTCGGCCTCGACGGCCCAGAGGTCGGGCGGCACGTCCACCGAACCCCGGACGTTCGATCCGCTCACCGCGAAGCGCACCGTGGCATCCACGAGTTGCCCGAGGTGCATCGGGCGCTTCACTGGATCGCCGCCGCGCGAGAAGGTGAGCAGCTGATGGGTGAGCGTCCGGGCGCGCAGGCACGCGCGTTCAGCTTCTTCGAGCCAACTGGCGGTTTCGCGCGAGATGGTCTCGTCGCTCCGGGCGAGCGCGATGTTGCCGACCACGGCGGTGAGCACGTTGTTGAAGTCGTGGGCGATGCCGCCGGCCAGCACGCCGAGCGACTCGAGTTTGCTGGCGCGGAGGCGTTCCTGCGTGAGACGGACGCTTTCGGTGACGTCGCGCACGACAAGCACCACCCCGAGGCGCTGGCCGTCGCCATCGGACATCGGCGCGCCGGACAACTGCACCGACAGCCGCATGCCGTCGCGCGTCATCAGTGAGGCCTGCTGGTACTCGTCGGGCACGCGGCCCTCGGTGAGGATGCGCTCGAGCGGCACGTCCTGTACACGGGATCCCTCGGTGTCCCACAGACACAACACGTCGTCGATCGCGCGACCGACGGCCGCGACGTGCAGCTTGCCCGTGAGCTGCTCGGCCACGTTGTTGAGCATCGTGACCCGTCCCTGCAGGTCAGTGGTGATGACCGCGTCGCCGATGCTGCGCAGCGTGACGGCCAGCCGCTCCTTCTCGGCGGCCAGATCCTCGCGCGCCGCCGCGTGCAGGTCGGCCATCGCCTGGACGCGCAACTGCTCTTCGTTCAACCGGCCGAAGTACACCTTGTACGAGTGGTAGATGAAGACCACCGGCACGAAGACGAACAGGGCGATGTACCAATGGCCGCTTTCGATGACCAGCGCGCCAAGGGCCACGAGGCCAGCGGTCAGGAAGTAGCCGGGTGCGGTCCACAGGAAGTTGTCGTGCCAGCACTTCCACAGGCCCTGGCCCGTCGACAGCGCGACGGCCGTCGAGACGATGAGCGAGTTGACGACGAAGTAGGACGTCGTGGCGCCAAGGAGTGGGCCGATCTTGTAGGCCTCGGCCAGCAAGCCGGGCTCGCCGCCCAGGAACATGAACGCGCCACCCGCCGCCCCGACCGAGAGCGCCAGCATGGCGCTGTTGAAGATGTGCCGATAGAGGGGCGACCGCGTCTTGCTGTGGAAGGCCGACTGCACCCATCCCGACACAGCGGCTATGGCCAGGGCCGACCCGTAGCCCACCGTCACCAGCGCCACGAGGAGCGCCGCAAACGAGGTGGACATCGTGGCCCACCCCCGTGACAGCGGCACGTGGATCTTGAGGGCCGACAGCAGCGACGCGAGCGCCAGGAGGATGGCAAAGAGCGTGGGTTTTCGTCCCACCTCGTGCAGATACAGCCCGAGCAGAACCGTGCCGGCGAGGATCACGGCGCCCACATACAGGTACAGCCAGCGCTCAGAGTGGGTGGAATTGGCCACGGATCTGCACTTGATCAGGCCACGTGCCTGCGTCCTTCAGTCAATCGGCCTATTCTGACGGAATTACAACGTCGAGGCCAGACATTCACTTTTGCAAGTGACTCTGGCAGGACGCGCCAGCCGCCGTCAAGGCTGAGCTGGCCGTGTTTCCTGGTGTTTCGGCAGATCGACGGCAATCCGCCAGTCCTCGGCCCGATCGGCCGGGGTGATGCGGATCGCCCCTCGGGTGGGGATGCCGAGGAACGCAGCCGGCCGCGTGGAGGCCATGGCAGCGGCCTCCTCGAGAGGGACTCCGGCCATGTGGACCGTCAGGGCGACGGCCCGGTCGAGCGTCAGGGAGGACCCGGCGAGCGTGGCCGAACCCGGGGCGGCGACCCGTCCCGACGGGGACAACTCCACCTCGAGCGCCCCGATGCGATACCGCCCGGGAGGGCGCCCCGCGGCCATCATCGCGTCGGTGACCAGCAGGCAGCGCGCGGTCGTCTTGGCTCGCATCATCACCTTGACCGTGGCCGGCGGCAGGTGGTGGCCGTCGACGATGAGCGAGGCCGTGAGCCTGTCGTCGGCCAGCTGATCCCAGATGACGTTGGGGTGGCGCGCCAACGTCACCGGACAGCCGTTGCCAAGATGTGTGGACAAGGTCGCGCCGGCCGACACGGCGTCGGCCAGCTGTTGGGTGGAGGCGTTGGTGTGGCCAATGGCCACGCGGATGCCGCGGCTGGCCAGGTGTTCGGTCAACGACAGGGTACCGGGCACTTCGGGCGCGAGGGTCACCAGCCGAATCGTCCCGTCGGCGGCCTCCTGCCGCCGCTCGAAATCGTCGAGAGAGGCCGCTCGGACGTGCGCGCGGGGATGTGCGCCCCTGAACCCGTCCTCGGCCGAGATGTAGGGGCCCTCCATGTGCAGCCCCGCGATGGCAGGATGCCTGGTCGAGAGCACCACCCGCGCACATGCGGCGAAATGCTCGAGCGACGAGGTGATGATGGTCGGCAGACACAGGCCCACGCCTGTCGCCTCCATGGCCGTGAGCGCGTCCTGAACCTGCTCGGCGGTGGTCGCCGCGTCGTTGAAGTCCACCCCGGCAAAGCCGTTGACCTGCAGATCGACGAGGGCCGGTCCGGTGTACTCAGGCATGTTGGTCGATGTGGCGCACGCGGCCCAGTTCGCCGATGAGGAACACGACGGCGGCAAAGGCGACGAGATAGGCAACCGAGCAGACCAGGAACAGCGGCACGTAGCCCGCGGTGTCCACGACGCGCCCGATGATGAGCTGCGTGACGAAGCCGACGGCGCCGCCCAGGCACCCGCCGAAGCCCGTCACGGTGCCCACCGCCCGCGTCGGGAACACTTCAGCCGGCAGGATGACGTTGCCCCAGGCGCCGTGGCAGAACATCACCCCGGTGATGCACGCAAAGGCGAGCACCGTGTTCTCGGTGCGCGTGATGGCCAGAAACAGGGCGCATGCGGTGACCGACACCAGGAAGGTGGTGACCTTGCGGGCGCGGTTGACCGACCAGCCCTGATGCGTGACGAGATACCGCGGGATGCCGCCCGAGGCGATGTTGCCGAGCGCCAACGCCGCAAACGGCATCCAGCCGACGGCGGCGAACTCGCCGAGCGTGATGCCCCGCACCTCCTGGAGGTACTTCGGCACCCAGAACATCAGGAAGTAGGTGATGGGGTCGGTGAGGGCACGGGCTGCCACACACCCCCACGTCTCGGGCATCTTGAGCAGCGACAGCAGCGGCGGGCTCTTCTGCTGGTCGGCCACCGTGCGGTCGGCCAGGATGAGGGTGCGCTCCTCGTCGCTGATACGGCTGTGGTCTTCAGGCCGGTGGTAGAGGAAGTACCAGAAGGGCAGCCACAGAATCGCCATCGCCCCTGTGAAGACGAAGGCCCAGCGCCACCCGAAGTACAGGCCCAGCGCTCCCACGATGGGCACGGCCAGTGTCGACCCGAGGGCCGTTCCCGCATTGAAGATGCCCACGGCCAGGGCGCGTTCCTTCATCGGGAACCACTCGGAGGCCGCCTTCACGCCGCCCGGGATGATGGCCGCCTCGGTCGTCCCGAGCAGGAAGCGGGCGATCTGGAACTGGAAGACCGACCGCGCCAGCCCGTGCACCATCGCCGCGACCGACCAGGCCGAGACGAAGAACAGGAAGCCCTTCCGCGTGCCGATCACGTCGATGATGCGGCCGCTCACGGCATACATCACCGTGTAGCTGAGCAGGAATGCCGACGTGATCTGCCCGTACTGCGTGTCGGTGAACCCGATGTCCTGCTGGATCATCGTCGCCAGCACCGACAGCGTCTGCCGATCGAGGTAGTTCAGTTCGGCCGCAAAGCACAGCAGGATGGCGACACGCCACCTGAGATGCCGCAGGGGAGGGCGGGCGTCGGGCATGACGGCGATCGAATCAGTCTGCCACCCAGGGCGTCGTGTCGGGCGACAGCCTGGCAGCGGAGAAGCGGTCGAGATAGAAAGTGACCTGCGGGTGGGTCTGGAGAATCGAGGCCGGCACGTCCGGGCTTACCGGCCCTTCGAGCGCCGCCTGCACCGCGGCGGCTTTCCGCTCGTCGGGAACGATGCAGAGGATCTCGCGCGTCGCGAGAATCTGCCGCACCGACATCGACAGCGCCTGCGTCGGCACCGCGTCGAGGTCGGGGAACCAGCCCTCGCCCACCTGTTGCCGCCGGCACGCCTCGTCGAGCGTGACGATCAGGTAGGGGTCGGTCGTGTCGAAGTCCGCGGGCGGGTCGTTGAACGCCAGGTGCCCGTTCTCGCCGATGCCGACGCACGCGAGGTCGACCGGCGCGGCGGCCAGCGCCTGGCCCACGGCCTGGCGGACGCCTTCGGGATCGGTCTCGCCGTCGAGCAGGTGCACCGTACCCATCGGCACCTTGTTCAGCAGCCGATCGATCAGGTAGCGCCGGAAGCTCGCGGGGTGGCTGATCGGAAGCCCCAGGTACTCGTCGAGGTGGAAGAACTCGACCTGCGCCCAGGGCACGTCCGTCCGCGCCGTCAGGGCGTCGAGGAACTCGAACTGCGACGCGCCGGTGGCGCCGATGATGCGCGCCTGGCCGCGCGCCTCGACGGCGTCGCGGATGACCCGCGCGGCCCGTTCTGCGGCGGCCTCGCCGAGGGTCTGCTTGGATTCGAAGACGTGGATCTGCATGAGTGGGCCGAAGCGTAGCACAGGGTTCTGCTACGATGATCGTTTGATGTCCACGCCATCCTCCTCGTCTATCCGTGACATCGTCGCGCGAGGCGTTCGCACCCACAACCTGAAGAACGTGGACGTCACGCTGCCCGCGCGCAAGCTCATCGTCATCACGGGGGTGAGCGGGTCGGGCAAGTCGTCGCTCGCCTTCGACACCATCTACGCCGAAGGCCAGCGTCGCTACGTGGAGTCGCTGTCGGCCTACGCGCGCCAGTTCCTCGAGCGGATGGAGCGGCCGGAGGTGGACGTCATCGAGGGCATCTGCCCGGCGATTGCCATCCGCCAGAAGAACACGGTCCGCAACCCCCGCAGCACCGTGGGGACGACGACGGAGATCCACGACTACCTGCGACTGTTGTTTGCGCGCGTCGGCCGGACGATCTGCCGGCAGTGTGGACGCGACGTGACGCGCGAGACGGCTGAGATCGTCGCGACGCGTCTGGCCGCGCTCCCCGAAGGCACCCGGCTGCTCATCGGCTTCGAGATGCCGGTCGTGGATGTCGCCGACCAGGCCAGCGACGAGGACGGCGGACACGACGAGGAGGGCGTCGAGAAGCGCGGGGCGGGTCACGGCGGACGCCGACGCGACGCGGTCCGCGCGCTCGACGCGACGCTCGACACGCTGCGGCGCCGCGGGTTCACGCGTCTGCTGATCGACGGCGCCGCGGTGTCGTTCCCCGACCTGGACCACGAGCGCCTGCGTGACCATGCCGTCCTGGACGTGGTGGTGGACCGCGTGCGCGTGTCGGCCGATGTGGTCGCCCGGCTCACCGATTCACTTGAGATTGCGTATCTCGAGGGTGGCGGCGCGGCCTTCGCCTTGCAACTGGGCGACGACGGGACGGCGCCCGTGCGGCACGTGTTCAGCGAGCGCTTCGAGTGCCGGCAGTGCGCGATTCCCTATGAGGTGCCGCAGCCGCGGCTCTTCTCGTTCAACAACCCGTTCGGGGCGTGCCCCACGTGTCACGGCTTCGGCAACGTGATGGAGCTCGACCTCGGGCTCGTGGTGCCCGACCCCTCGAAGACCCTTGCACAGGGCGCGATCGATCCCTGGACGAAGCCGCAGTACCGCGGCTACCAGGCGCAGGTGAAACGGCTCGGCCGCGATGGTCTCGTGCGTCTCGATGTGCCGTGGGCCGAGCTGTCCGAAGAGGAGCGCGCGATTCTCCTCGACGGCCACGGCGCCTTCGAGGGCATCCGCGGCTTCTTCCGCTGGCTCGAGCGCAAGAAGTACAAGGTGCACGTGCGCGTTTTCCTCAGCCGGTACCGTGGGTATCAGACGTGCCCGGAGTGCGGGGGCGCAAGGCTGCGCCGCGAGGCGCGCGACGTGCAGGTGGCCGGCCTGACCATCGACGTCGTCTGCGCCATGACGGTGCGGGATGCCGGCGCGTTCTTCGACACGCTGGCCCTGACCGAGCGCGAGGCGGCCATTGCCGACAAGGTGCTGCGCGAGATTCGCAAGCGCCTGGCGTTCCTGAGCAACGTCGGCCTCGACTACCTGTCGCTCGACCGCCTGTCGTCCACGCTGTCGGGGGGCGAGGCGCAGCGCATCGCGCTGGCGACGTCGCTCGGCTCTGCGCTCGTCGGCACGCTGTATGTGCTCGACGAGCCGTCGATCGGTCTCCATCCGCGCGACAATCTGCGGCTCATCGGCATCCTGCGGCAGTTGCGCGACCAGGGGAACACCGTGCTCGTCGTCGAACACGATGCCGACATGATTGCGGTGGCCGACGAGATCATCGACATGGGGCTCGGCGCCGGCGACCTCGGCGGGCGTGTGGTGTACGCCGGCTCGCTCGAGGGGCTGCGCGCCGACCCGCGCTCGCTCACGGGCAAGTACCTGCGCGACGACCTGGCCATCCCCGTGCCCCAGCAGCGCCGACGGCCGACCGGCCAGCGCCTCAAGATCTACGGCGCCTCCGAGCACAACCTGCAGGGCATCGACGTCGAGGTGCCGCTCGGGCTGCTCACCGTGGTGACGGGGGTGTCGGGGTCCGGCAAGTCCACGCTGGTGCACGACGTCATCCACGCCGGCATCAAGCGGGCAAAGGGGGAGTGGGACAAGGCGGCAGGCGCCTGCCGGCGGCTCGAGGGCACCGAACTCGTCTCCGACGTCGTGCTGGTGGACCAGGCGCCGATTGGCCGGACCCCGCGGTCCAACCCGGTGACCTACCTCAAGGCCTTCGACCCCATTCGTGAACTCTTTGCGGCCACGAAAGATGCCAAGACGCGGGGGCTCACGGCCAGCAGCTTCTCGTTCAACGTGCCCGGCGGTCGCTGCGACGCGTGTGAAGGGGAAGGGCAGGTGAAGGTCGAGATGCAGTTCCTGGCCGACGTCTTCGTCCCCTGCGACGTGTGCAACGGCACGCGTTTCCGGTCCACCGTGCTGGAGGTGGCCTACAAGGGTCGGAACATCCACCAGGTGCTGGATCTGACCGTCCGCGAGGCCCTGCAGTTCTTCAGCGGCTCGCCGAAGGTCCTGCGGCGACTGCAGGTGCTGGACGAGATCGGGCTCGGATACCTGCGCCTCGGGCAGCCCGCCACGACGCTTTCGGGCGGCGAGGCGCAACGCATCAAGATCGCGGCGCACCTGTCGTCGCAAAGCGGTGAGCGCGTCCTGTACATCCTCGACGAGCCGACCACCGGGCTGCACTTCGACGACATCGCCAAGCTGCTCGCGGCCTTCCGCAAGCTGCTGGCCGCCGGACACTCGCTGCTCGTCATCGAGCACAACCTCGACGTCATCAAGACCGCCGACTGGGTGATCGACCTCGGTCCCGAGGGCGGCGCCGGCGGCGGCCATGTCGTGGCGGTGGGCACGCCCGAGTCGCTGCTCGAGGTCGAGGCCTCGCACACGGGCCGGCATCTGGCCTCCGTGCTGGACGGCACCCGGACGCTGGCGGTGTGAGGCGCCTCACGCCATACGCCGCACGCCATACGCCACACGCCATACGCCTCACGCCTCACGCCATCCGCCTCACGCCATACGCCATACGCCATACGCCGCACGCCGTACGCTTCACGCCGTCCACGCTGAAGCGTCAGGCCAACGGCGTAGGGCGTAGGGCGTACGGCGTAGGGCGGAAGGCTTGCGCCCGTGCGCCGAGTGCGGCATTGTGGACACCCATGAAGCCGTTTGCGCCCGTTGGCGTCTGTCTGACTCTCGCCGCCTGTCTCTCTGCGCCGTCCGTCGCGGCCCAACAGCAGCCGCCGCTGGCGCCTGCCGACGCCCGCCAGTCGTACGACCAGGTGGTGGCGTCGCTGCAGGCGCCCTCCCCGGAGGAGCGCGTGGACGCGCTGCGGGCGCTCGGCGCTACCGGGTATCCGGAGGTGATCGCGCCCATCGCCGGCCTTCTCACCGATCCCGAGGACGACATCCAGCTCGAGGCCATCCACACGCTGCTGAGTCTGTACCACGTGGAGAAGCCCGTCGTCGTCAAGCGCCGCGGCCTCATCGTCGAGACCCGTGCCGCCAGCGCCGCGGGCAGCATCTACGACCTGGGGCCGTACGGGTTGATTCCGCAGCCCGTGCCGCTGGAACTGACCAACGGCCTGGCGCAGGCCATGTTCGACAACAACCGCCGCGTGCGTCTCGAAGCCGTGTACGGGCTCGGGGTGATGGCCCGTCCGCCGCTCCAGCAGTACGCGGCCGACGCGTTGGCCAGGGCCCTGCAGGACCCGAGTGCCGACGTGCGCGAAGCCGCAGCCCGCGTGATTGGCGGCTTGCGCGTGTCAACGGCCGGCGACGCGCTCGTGGCCGCGCTCAACGACAAGGAAAGCCGCGTGGCGGCCGCGGCGATGCGGTCGCTCGGCGACATCAAGGCGTGGCAGTCCCTGCAGGCGCTGACCGAGCAGTTCACCTACTACAAGGGCAAGGGCGCGCGCGCCGAAGCGGCATTCGACGCGCTGGCGCGTATCGCCCACGCGTCGTCGCAGCCGCTCTTTCTGCAGCACCTGGCGTCGAGCAACGCGTACCTCCGGCGCCTGGCGGCCGAAGGCCTCGCGCGCAGCGGGAACCGTGAGGCGGCGCAGACCGTGCCCACGACCATGGCGGGCGAGAAGGACCGGCGGGCGCAATTGGCGGCCGCCTTCGCAGGAAGCGTCGGTGGCGGACCCGCTGCCGCTGGACAAACCGCCACGCTCATCGGCGCGCTCGACAACGGCGCGTACCACGAGCAGGCCATGGGTTACCTCGTGGAACTCGGCATTCGTGCGATGCCCGGCATCGGCCAGGCGCTCGGCAGCACCGATCCCGTCGCCCGGGAGCGCGCGGTGATGGTCCTCGGCTTCATCGGGGGCGACGAGGCGTTCACCCTGCTCGAACGTGCCCGGACCGACGACGACCTGCGGGTGGTGCGAGCGGCGGAGCGTGCCATTGCCCGCCTCCGCAAGGCGTAAGCCCAGGGCGCTGCGGCGCGCCTTCTACGACCGCCCGACGCTCGAGGTCGCCCACGATCTCATCGGCATGGTCCTGGTGCACGAGACGGCCGATGGCCTCGCCTCCGGCATGATCGTCGAGACCGAGGCGTACATCGGCGAGGACGATCCGGCGTGTCACGCGGCCTGCGGCCCCACGCGCCGGAACGCGCCCCTGTATGGCCCGCCGGGCCTCGCCTACGTGTACTTCAACTACGGTGTCCACTGGCTCGTCAACGCGGTGACTGGGGCGGAGGGCGCGCCGGCGGCCGTGCTGATTCGTGCCCTGGCCCCACTCGACGGCCTGCCGCTGATGCGTCAACGGCGCCTGGCCCGCCGGCGGCCCGGTGCCGCGCCGCTGCCCGACGTCGCGCTCTGCCGCGGGCCCGGCAACCTGACGCTGGCGCTCGGCATCACCGGCGCGCAGAATCTTCAGCCACTCGACGGCACGCTACGCATCGAGAACCGGCGCCTGGTGCCACCTCGGGTGGCGTGGGGGCCCAGGATCGGGATCCGCGTGGGGACCGACCGCCCGTGGCGCGCGTATGCCGCGGGGCACCCTGCGGTGTCGAAGTAGGTTGGTTCCAGGCTGCGGGCTCCGGGCTCCAGCATCGGTCGCAGCTCACACGTCAGACGCGGTCGCAGGCTCACGCGCGTGGCACGACTGGAAGGGCTCAGCGGCGGGGCGTGGCCTCGGAGACCGGCACCTTGACCGTGAATTCTTCGGGGCCGCGTCGTACCCGCAGCGTGGCCACCGAGTCGATCGGCGCTTTCAGCATGGCGCGCTCGAAGTCTTCAGGGCGCTCGATGGGCGCGCCGTTGAACTCGACGATGACGTCACCCGGACGGACGCCGGCGCTGTACGCGTCACCCGCGCGGGACATGCGATACACCAG
Organism: Acidobacteriota bacterium; assembly: GCA_023418055.1. Lineage (GTDB taxonomy): Bacteria > Acidobacteriota > Vicinamibacteria > Vicinamibacterales > Vicinamibacteraceae > JAEZDP01. Next base: position 399 of record JAEZDP010000335.1, on the reverse strand, counting down.
CGCGCCGTCGGTGGAGGGCAGGGCGAGCTCACGCGCCAGGATGGGCGTCACGGCGGTGATGCGTTGGATGCCCGACACCAGCCCACGCCGCACGCCGCCGAACTGGCGGATCTGGTCGGCCACTTCGCGCACCGTGTTGCTCGGCACGGCGAACCCGATGCCCTGATAGCCGCCGCTCTCGCTGTAGATCCACGTGTTGATGCCGACCAGTTCGCCACGCCGATTCACGAGCGCGCCGCCCGAATTGCCGGGGTTGATGGCCGCATCCGTCTGGATGTAGTCGGCCACCGTGGAAATGGCGGCGTTGGTCCGGCCGACGGCCGACACGATGCCGAGCGTCACCGTTTCGCTCAGCTGGTACGGGTTGCCGACGGCCATCACCCAGTCGGCGACGCGCAG
>JAEZDP010000327.1 GCA_023418055.1 Acidobacteriota bacterium | reverse complement strand
GGAGCATCAGGCACCAGGCCCGAACAGCGCCGCGAGCGAGGCGGTGTACGGGGCGCGGCAGACGCCCTTCTCGGTGATGATGCCCGACACCAGGGCATTCGGGGTGACGTCGAAGGCCGGGTTGTAGACGGCGGCGGCGTCAGGGGCGACCTGTGTCGCGCCCACGTGAGTCACCTCGCGGCGATCGCGCTGCTCGATCGGGATGCCGGCGCCGTCGGGCGTCGCCAGGTCGATCGTGGAGAGCGGTGCCGCCACATAGAACGGGATGTCGTGCTGCCGCGCGAGCACGGCCACCGTGTAGGTGCCGATCTTGTTGGCGACGTCGCCATTGGCGGCGATGCGGTCGGCGCCGACGACCACGGCGCCGATGCGCCCTTCGCGCATCAGCACGGCGGCCATGTTGTCGGCAATGACCGTCGTGTCGATGCCGTCGCGTGTGAGTTCCCACGCCGTCAGCCGTGCGCCCTGCAGCACCGGACGCGTCTCGTCGGCAAACACCGCGACCTTGCGTCCGAGGTCGACCGCGCCGCGGATGACGCCAAGGGCCGTGCCGTAGCCGGCCGTGGCCAGCGCCCCTGCGTTGCAATGAGTCAACACGCCCGAGCCGTCCGGGATCAGCACGCCGCCCGCTCGCCCGATGGCCCGGCAGTTGGCGAGGTCTTCGTCGTGGATGGCCAGCGCTTCGGTCAACATGCGCTGCCGCAGGTCGTCCACGCTCGCGCCGGCCAGCACCTCGCGCGAGAACACCGCCTTCATGCGGTCGATGGCCCAGAACAGGTTGACGGCGGTCGGACGTGTGGCCGCGAGGAGGTCGCAGTCGCGCAGGAACTCGGTGGTGAGTTGCTTCGTACCGGCCGCCGTGGACGCCCGCACGCCCAGCACCAGCCCCATCGCCGCCGCCACCCCGATGGCAGGCGCGCCCCGGATGACCATGGTCTTGATGGCGCGCGCAACCTCCTTGGGTGTCCGGCAGGTGACGTACTGCTCGCGGATCGGCAGCTTGCGCTGGTCGATCATCACCACGTGGTCGTCCTGCCAGGCAATCGTCGGAAGCATGCGCGAGGGATCTTAGCCTATCGACCGCTCTCGCCCGGCTTCCGCGGCGTCTCGAGGAACGACTGGTCGAAGGGGGCTGGCAAGAGCGCGGCCAGGCGATAGGTGGCGACAACACCGGCGTCGGTGACGCACACGACGGGGATGTCGCCGCAGAACTCCCACAACACCTGGCGGCAGGCGCCGCAGGGGGGCGTGGGGACCTCGGCGGTGGCCACGACGGCCAGGGCCGTGAACGCGCCGGGGCGCGCCCCATCGGAGACGGCCTTCCAGACCGCCACCCGCACGGCACAGACGGTCAGCCCGAAGGTCGCATTCTCGACATTGCAGCCGGCGACGATGCGGCCGTCGGCCAGGCGCAAGGCGGCCCCGACAGGAAACCCGGAGAACGGCGCAAACGCGTGCGCCCGGGCCGCACGCGCGGCCTCCACCAACTCGCGGGTCGCGCGGGTCAGTGCGCCGGGGGTCATTGCGGGGGCTCCGGCGCCGATGCCACCAGCGCGTCGAGCACGGCGATGAACTCGTCGCGCACACGGCCGGCCACCGCCATCACCTCGTCATGGCGGAGTGGCGCGGGCAGCACGCCGGCGGCTGGATTGGTGATGCACGAGAGCCCCAGCACCTGCAGGCCCATGTGGCGCGCCGCGATCGCCTCGGGCACCGTGGACATGCCGACCGCGTCGGCGCCGAGCGCCCGAAACGCGCGAATTTCGGCAGGCGTCTCGTAACTCGGCCCCAGCACGCCGGCGTAGATGCCCCGTGCCAGCGGCACGCCTGCAGCCTCCGCCGCCGCCAGCGCGGCTGCGCGCAGCGTCGGTGCGTACACATGGGTCATGTCGGGAAACCGCTCGCCCAGCCGCTCGTCGTTCGGCCCGACCAGCGGGTTGGCTCCCATGAGGTTGATGTGGTCCTCGATGAGCATCAGCGACCCCGGCGCGTACGAGGCGTTGACGCCGCCTGCGGCGTTCGTGAGCACCAGGTCACGCACGCCCCAGCGCGCCATCACCCGCACGCCGAACACCACGCGCTCAATCGGGTGCCCTTCGTAGAGATGCACGCGCCCCGACAACACCGCCAGGCGGCGGCCCGAGCGGTGCGTGCCGACGACGAGCCGGCCCGCATGTCCCACCACCGACGCGGCCGGCCAGTGCGGAATCATCTCGAACGGCAACGTCGTGGGGTCGTGCAGGGTGTCGGCAAACGAGCCCAGCCCCGAGCCGAGCACGATGGCCAGCGAAGGGGCCGGACCGGCCTGGCCGCGGACGAGTCGTACGGCTTCGTCGAGATCGGTGAGGAGGGGCATGGGATCGGTGATCGGGGATCGCGGATCGCGGATCGGGAATCGGGAATCGGGGATCGGGGATCGGGATTCAGATGAGCATCGCCGCCAGCGATGCGTTGATGAGCGTGGCGACGAAGCCGCCGAGCAGCGCGCGACCGCCGAGCCTGGCCAGGTCACCTCGACGCGACGGCGCCATGCCGCCGAGCCCTCCCAACATGATGCCGATGGAGCCGAAATTGGCAAAACCGGTCAGGGCAAAGGTGGCCAGCGTATACGAGCGGGGATCGAGTTGCTCGCGATACTCGCTCGTGAGCTTCACGTACGCGACGAACTCGTTGGCGACCAGTTTGGTGCCGAGCAGGTCGGCGATGGCCGGCACGTCGGCCGCCGGCACGCCCATCAGCACGGCCACGGGACTGAACACCCAGCCGAAGATGCGCGCCAGCGTGAGGTCGGCGCTCACGAGCGACAACATGCCGTCGGCAAACGCGATCAGCGCGAGGAACGCGATGAGCATGGCGGCGATGTTGATGGCCAACTGCGTCCCCTCGGACGCCCCCGTCGCCACCGCGTCCACGATGTTGGCGTGAGTGGTCTCGACGTCGATGCGCACCTCGCCGCGCGTCACGGGCTGCTCGGTTTCGGGCAGCAGGATCTTGGCGAGGTACAGGCCACACGGCGCCGCCATCACGCTCGTCGTCAGGATGGCGATGGGGTCGGCCCCGAGGGCGATGTACACCGCCATGACGCCCCCGGAGATGGTTGCCATGCCGCCGACCATCATGGCCAGCAGCTCCGACCGCGTCATCGCCGGAATGTAGGGCTTGACGATGATGGGCGCCTCGGTCTGGCCCATGAACACGTTGGCCGCCGCCGACAGGGTTTCGGCGCCGCTCGTGCCGAGCAGGCGCATCATCACGCGTGCCATCAGCTTCACCACCCACTGCAACACGCCGAGGTGGTAGAGCGCCGTGAACACCGCCGAGATGAAGATCACGGTCGGAAGCGCCACGAACGCGAACACGAAGCCGTTGGCGCCGCCGAAGACCTCACCCATGGCCTGCTGGTTGGCGAGCACGCCGAAGACGAACGTTGCCCCCGCGCTGCTGAACTCGAGGAAGCGGGCCACCATCGCGGCGATGCCGCTGAACAACACGTAGCCTGGACGCACGCCTCCGATCTCGAGGCGCAGGATCAGCAGCGCGAGGCCCACCTGCAGCGCGAACCCTGCGGCCACCGTTCGCCAGTTCACGGCAGCCAGGTTTGTCGAGCACGCGGCGATCACACTCAGAAAGGCCACGACGCCGAAGGCCGCCTGCACTCGCAGGCCGAGCCAGGGCGCCAGCAGGTAGCCAGCCAGGCCGAGCAGGACCGCGCCCCCCACCAGC
>JAEZDP010000263.1 GCA_023418055.1 Acidobacteriota bacterium | reverse complement strand
GCCGACAGGCCCCCGGGCAGATCGAAGCCCGCCCAGCCGGCGTGCACGAAGTTGGTCGACCCCTTCGCGCTGAGCACGCCTGCCGCACTTGCCGGGCCCGGTGTGTCGAGCCCCACGGCCACCACATCGTCCATCGCCACACCGGCACGCGCGAGCGCGATGTGCAGGCCGTCGGCGATCTGCGCGAGGCAGACGTCCGGACCTTCGACGGATCTGGCCGGATGCTCGCACAGCCCGTCGATCAGGAAGCGCCCGTCAGGCGCGAGCAGTGTGTAGTTGGTCGCGGTGCCACCGAGGTCGATGCCGGCAATGATCTCCATGCGTCTGGGGCGGCATTGTACCTGTGTCGGTCGTCGGGCGTGCGCTGCCTGCCGGCGCAGCGTTACCGAAACGATGACCTCGTCGGCGGCGTCGACGCGTCCCGGGTTATCGGGTAAGGTCACGGTCGTGGCCTCCGTGTCGCCCTCGCTTCCGGCCCGCGTGCGCGCGGCCCGGCATGTCGGCACGGCTGCCGTGCTGATGCTGCCGCTCGTGGTCGTGCCCGGACTGGCGCGTCCTTTCTCCACACCGAAGCTGTGGGTGATCGCCGGCGGCGCGCTGGCGACCGGCGTGTTGACCCTCACGCGCGCGACGGGCGTGCCGTCACGCGTCGGATGGCTGGTGGCCGCCTGGGTGGCCGGCTTCATCGTGTCGGGCACGCTCGGCGAGTTGCCCGCCTTCTTCGACACGGCGCTCGGGATCGCGGCACCCGTGTTCGCGCTCACCCTGGTGCGCGCGGGCATTCCGGTGACACGGTTGATGACCGCGATGCTCACCGGAGCCACGGGCGTTGCTGTCGTCGCACTGCTCCAGTGGATGGGATGGGACCCGTTCGCGCTGGTCGGATGGTCTGCCCCCGTCGACGGCGCGAGCGTGCGGATGCGCGTCCACGGCACACTCGGCAACCCGAACTTCGTCGGCGCCCTCATGGCGTTGTCGGTGCCTCTCGGCGCCGCGCTCGTGACGACGGCGCGTGGGAAATCGGGCGTGTCGTATGCCGCAGCGCTCGTCTCGCTCGTACTCCTGATGGGTGCGCTCGTCGCGACAGGATCGCGCGGGGCCGTCCTCGGGCTCTCGGCCGGTGCGATGACCTGGGCCAGCCTGCGGTGGTCCGGGCGTGCGCTCGCGGGCCTCGCCGTCGTTCTGGTGATAGGCACGCTCGCGGTGGCGTGGTCGCCGGCGCGTCCGCTGCAGACGACGCTGGAGGGGCGTGTGTACCTCTGGCAGGTCGTGGCGCCGCATGCCACGGCCCGTCCGCTGGTCGGGCAGGGACCTGGCGCGGTGGCGTTGCGCTTCGTCGACTGGCAGCACGAGGCCGATGCCCGGGGCGTCAGCGACGTGCGGTTTCGAGGCGTGACCGATCACGTCCACAACGACTACCTCGAGGCCCTCGTGGAGCGGGGTGTGCCGGGCCTGCTGACGCTGCTGGCGCCCCTCGTGAGTACCTGGCTGGTGGTATGGCGCCGCTTGCGACCGCTGCCGGCGCCCACAGCCGCCTGCGCGGCGGCCGTCATGGCCGGCGCGGCGTGTGCGCTCGTTGACTTTCCGCTGGCCCGGCCGGTGGAACTCGTGTGGTGGTGGACGGCCGTGGGGGTCGTCCATGTGGAGCCGGGCCCGGTCATGGGGTCGCGGCCGTTACGTGAAGAAAAGGACCCGTATGTCCAGCAGGATGCTGTCTAGCAGGAGTCGTTCGATCGCCACCGGGCTCGTCGTCGCGGGGCTCGCCCTCGGGGGCACGGCCGTCCTGGTACGCGCCGCGGCCATGAACACGAAGTATTCCGCGGAGGTCGAGCGCCTACGGCAGGAGTGGCGCAGTCAGCAGCAGGCCGAGGGCCTGAGCGGGAGCGCTCAGCAGAAGGCGCTCTACGCCAAGTACCCGACGCCGGAACTGGTGCTCGCCAAGGTGGTGCAGCTGGCGCCCGGGCAGACAGCCACGCTCGCGGCCACGGGGACGTTTCCGCCGCGCACCACGTTCCTCCTCGAGAACGACCAGGTGACACTCGGCGCCCCGACCGTCGGCGCCAAAGCGTTTTCGGCTTCGGTCACCGCGGCGCCGGACGCCATCCCCGGGTTCGCCCGTCTGTTCGCGTACGCCCCTGTCAGTGGTGCGTGGAAGGCGGCGCCTGCCCTCTTCGTCGGCGCGCCGCCGCGCTTCGACCTGACGGCGAACAACGGGTGGAGGGTGACCGTCGTGCCCGACGCCAAGGCGTTCACCGTGCAGGGCGGGCAGGCCTCCGTGGGGTACGTCGCCGAGTTCTATAAGCCGGGCGAGGCGAAACCGTTCGAAACCGCGTCGGGACGCCTGTCGCTCGACGGCGGCCAGTCGCCGTCGGACGAGTGGTCGTTCTCGATGAGCGCCGCGGGCGCCGGCTCGGCGATGGCTGAGATGCAGGCGATCCAGAGTCAGATGAGCGACCCCAATGCCTTCATGAAGATGACCGATGCCCAGCGCGACGCCCTCATGGCCAGGCTCGAGGCGGTGACCGAGCGCATGGGCAAGGAAGCGGAGGCCATGGTGGCCGATCCGGCCGCGGCGCAGCGCAAGCAGGATGCCTTCGGCTGCCAGCACCTGTCGCTGAAGCTGGTGGGCGCCGGCGTGACCGGTGCCGTGTCGTGCGGCAAGGACCTGGGGCAGCTCCAGCTCACGGGGACGCGTAAGTAGGCGACGCCGCGTCAACCAGGCTCGACGTCAGCCGAGGGCGACGTCGAGCGTCATCATCACGGCAAACCCTACCATCGCGCCGAGCGTCGCGTGGTCGGTGTGGCCGCCGCTCTGCGACTCGGGCACGACCTCCTCGACCACCACGAAGATCATCGCACCGGCGGCGAAGGCGAGCGCGTAGGGCAGGATCGGCCGCATCAGCGTGACGGCAGCCGCGCCCACCACGGCGGCCACCGGTTCCACCGCGGCGGAGAGCTGCCC
>JAEZDP010000218.1 GCA_023418055.1 Acidobacteriota bacterium | reverse complement strand
CGCGTTCCTGGGGTACTCGATGGCCGAGCGCATCGGCGACCCCGTGCAGCGGCTGACGCGGGCCAGCCGACGCATCGCCGCGGGTGACCTCGACCAGCGCGTCGTGGCACGCACCGCCGACGAACTGCAGCGCCTCGTCGAGGCCTTCAACGGCATGGCGGCCGAGCTGTCCCGACAGCGCGTCCAACTCGAGCGCACGCACCGTCTCGAAGCGTGGGCCGAGATGGCCCGGCAGGTGGCCCACGACATCAAGAACCCGCTCACGCCCATCCAACTGTCGGCCGAACATCTGCGCCGTGTGCACAAGGACCGCGGTGCGCCGCTGTCGCCGGTGCTCGACAGCTGCGTGGACACCATCCTGCTGCAGGTGCGCGTGCTGCGGCAGATCTCGTCGGAATTTGCCAGCTTCGCGTCCACGCCGACGGCGCGGGTGGTGTCGGCGCCGCTGCCGCCCATCGTCGCCGAGGTGGTGGATGCGTACCGAACCGGCCTGCCGGAACGGACCCACGTGACGAGCAGCATCGCCGACGCCCTGCCGCTCGTGGACGTCGACCGCGTACTGCTCGGGCGTGCGATGACCAACATCATCGAGAACGCGCTGCACGCCATGCCGACGGGCGGCACCGTGTCGATCGACGTGGGCAGGGCCGGCGCGGAGCACGTCGCCATCGCCATCCGCGACACCGGGCTCGGCATGGACGAGGAGGCGATGGCGCGGCTCTTCGAGCCCTACTTCTCCACCAAGGCCACGGGCACGGGCCTCGGGCTCAGCATCGCGCGACGCAACATCGAACTCATGGGGGGCGACATCGACGTGGTGAGCCGCCGAGGCGTGGGCACCACCGTCACGCTGCGGGTGCGCGTGACGCAGTAGCCGTCAGTCGTCGGCGCTGCCTGTGCGCGCCACGAGGTCGACGGGCGCCTCGGCTGCCGCCGCGGGCGCACTCGTCTTTCGCGCACGCAGGGCCATCCCCACGAACGCCGAGCACAGATAGAGATAGGCCACCGTCAGCAGCGTCCACTGCGGGAACGTGGCGATGGCGACGATGCCGAGCGCGGCGATGATGAGGCCGTTCACCGGCCGTCGCCGGCCGAGGTCGAAGGTCTTGAAGCTGCGGTACTTGATGGTGCTCACCATCAACAGTGCAGGCACGAGCAGCATCGGCACCGCCAGCGCCGCGTACCAGTCGGTGAGGCCGAACGGATAGGCAAACACCGTGGCGGCCGGCACGCCGGCGGCAGCAGGGCTCGGCATGCCGACGAAGTAGCGCTTGTCAGGGTTCGCCCCGGTCTGAATGTTGAACCGCGCGAGTCGGATGGCCGCCGCCGAGACGAACACGAACCCGACCGCCCAGCCCAGCCGCCCATACGTGCTCAGGCCCCAACTGTAGGCCAGGACGGCTGGCGCCATGCCGAACGAGATGACGTCGGCCAGCGAGTCGAACTCCTTGCCGAACTCGCTCGTGGCGCCGGTCATCCGTGCGATGCGGCCATCGAGCATGTCGAGCACGACCGCGATGCCGATGAACGGCGCGGCCGTGGCGTATTCCCCGCGGGTGGCGAAGATGATGCAGGCGTAGCCGCAGAACATGTTGGCGAGCGTGAACAGGCTCGGCAGCAGGTACATGCCGCGCCTGGCGCGCTGCGCGTCTGGGTTCTTTCGTCGAAGCACCTGCAGCATCGGCATCCGGTCAGCTCCAGCGCGCGATGACGCTCTCGCCACCGCGCACGCGGTCGCCCTGACGCACCAGCACCTCGCAGTCGGCGGGGACGAACACGTCCATGCGCGACCCGAACTTCATCAGGCCGTAGCGTTCGCCGGTGACGACCGTGTCGCCCACCTGCGCGCGGCAGACGATGCGGCGCGCGAGCACGCCGACGACCTGCCGGCTGACGACCGTCCGCGTCCCCTGGCGCACCCACATCTCCGTGCGTTCGTTGCTGGCGGCGGCGCGGTCGTCGTAGGCAGGCAGGAACTGGCCGGGCACGTGCGCGATGCGCGTCACCTCGCCCCCATACGGCACACGGTTGACGTGGACGTCGAGCGGCGACAGGAAGATGCTGATCTGCTGCCACTGCCCCTCGGGAGCCACACCGGCCTCACCGGGCCCCACGGCCACGACCCGCCCGTCCGCGGGGGCCACCACGACGTCGGCATGCTGAGGCGGGTAGCGTTCCGGGTCACGGAAGAAGAACGCCATGAAGCCGGCGAAGCCGAGCAGGGGCCAGCCGAGGCCTCCACGCCGCCGCGCGAGCAGCAGCGCGGCCGGCAGCAACGTCCCGGCGATGAATGGATAACCAGCGCGATCGAATTTCATGCCGCCCACATCGTCTCACGGAGCCCGCCGTGTCGCTCAGCCCACGACGGCCCGAAAATGAAGACGCCCGCCACCTGGGGGTGACGGGCGCGGGCAAGCCGGGAATCTGCGGACGCCCTCAGGCGTGGTGCGCCATCGGCGACGGTCCGGGAGAAGGTGGCCCCATGTACCGACGGGCGATGTCCTCCATGCGGTCCTTCAACATCAGCTTGCGCTTCTTGAGAAGCACCTCTTCACGCTGCTCGTCCTCGGAGAGGTGCGACATGCTGGCATAGGTTTGCAGCCGCTCGTCGAGTTCGTGATGACGGTCGAACAGGGTTCGGAACTCGGCGTCGGTGCGAAGCAATTGCTCCTTCAGGTCCTGCGAGTCTGGCATCGCTGCCTCCTTGCTGGCGGGGGAAACTCCAGGGCGTCCCCCGGGTTCATCCGGCACTCTACCATCGGCTCAAAGGTGGTGCAAGGTGGCGTCCGATGGCCTTGTCGCAGGGTTCCAGCGCATCAGCACGGCGCCCTCGACGGGGGCCACGTAATACGCTGGCCGGGTGCCGATGAGGGCGAACCCGAGGCTGTGGTACAGCGACCGGGCGGCGGCATTCGAGGCTCGCACCTCGAGGTGTAGCCCATGCGGCAACCCGGGGCCCAGTTCCTCGAGGATCGTGGCCAGCAGCGCGCGGCCGTGACCGTGCCGCCGGTGTGCAGGATGCACCGCCAGCCGCAGCAGTTCGGCTTCGCCAGCGACGCAGCGCACGAGCGCGGCGGCCACCAGCTCGCTGCCCGCATCGCGGCGCCAGCCGATGGTCAACTCGCCGGCGAGCAGCGTGCCGATGCTCGACGCGTCCCAGGGGGCATCGAAGCTTGCGGCGTCCAGGCCGGCAAGCGCGTCGGCGTCGGCGGGACCCGCGCGTCGCGTGGCGCCGGGCGTCACGGGAGATCGGGAACGGCCAGGCCGGCGCGCTCGCGCGTCAACACCGCATCGGGGCGCCGAACGTAGGTGGGCGCGACCGCGTGCGGGGTCACGGCGACGGCCGCCGGATGTGCCGCCAGCATCGCCAGCAGCCCCGCCAGTGGCGGCGCGTCCACGGGCACGAGCGTGCAGCCGGGCACCGCGGCGTCAAGGACGGCCCCGTCGCTGGCCCACGCGTCGCCCGCCACCGCAACCAGGGCGTCGTTCACGTGAACAGGCCACAGCGCGGCGACCTCCGCAGGCGTGCCGACCGAGGGCGGCAGCACTTCCACCAGCCCGGTCGGCCTGGACCCGGCGTCAGCGGGCGTGTCCGCCGGACGGTAGATCGCCGAGAACACCTCGCCGCGCATCCCGCGCATCCACGCGCCCAGCAGCGGCGCGTCGGGGCGGGCGCGATGTGCGGCCCACGCGAGCACCTCGAGTGTCGACGCCACATACACCTCCCTGTCGAGGGCAAACGCCAGCCCCTGGATGGTGGCGAGCCCGACACGGAGGCCGGTGAACCCGCCGGGCCCCGACAACACGGCCAGCCGGTCCACGTCACCGAGCGTGCGGCCATGGGCCGCCAGCAGGTCCGCAAGGGCTCCCGGCAGGCGCGTGGCGTGCAGGCGATCGGCATCCCCTGTATGGGCCGCGACGAGCTCGGGACCCTCTGCCAGGGCCAGGCTGCCGGAGCGCGTGGACGTGTCGAGCGCGAGAATGAGCATGGTAGACTGCCGCCTCAGGCGACGCGCCCATTGTACCGGGACGCGCAGGCCGCTCCGCCCCCGGTGTCCGACTCCATCACGACCGCCTCCCCTTCGACGCTGACGCCGGCGATGCGTCAGTACCACGACGCCAAGCGCCAGCACCCGGATGCGTTGCTGTTCTTCCGGATGGGCGATTTCTACGAGATGTTCCACGACGACGCGGTGGTCGCGGCGCGGGCGCTCGACCTCACGCTGACGTCGCGGTCGAAGGATGCGGCGGGCGGGGGCGTGCCGATGTGCGGCGTGCCCTACCATGCCGCCGACGGCTACATCGCCAGGCTCGTCCGCCAGGGGTTCCGCGTGGCCATCTGCGAGCAGGTGGAAGACCCGAAGACGGCCAAGGGCGTCGTCAAACGCGAGGTGACGCGCGTGGTGACGCCGGGCACCCTGACTGACGCGGCGTACCTCGACGCCCGCGCGCCGGCGCTGCTCGGTGCGCTGTTGCCGGCGGTGGATGCTCGCGGCGCCCCCGCCTCCGGTGTGCACGCCGCGGCCTGGCTCGACGTCTCGACCGGCGAGTTCACCGCCACCGAATACCGTGGCGACGACGGCCTGCGGCAACTGGCCGAGGACCTTACCGTGCTGCGCCCCCGCGAGGTGGTGGTGCCGGTCGGCGTGGACGTCCAGGCCTGGGTGCCCGAGTTGTCGCGTCTCGAACTCACGGTCACCGCGCGCGAGCCGTGGCGGTTCTCGCTCGACGCGGCACAGCGCGTGCTCTGTGAGCAGTTGCAGACGCTCGGCCTCTCGGGCTTCGGCCTCGACGGGCATCCGCAGGCCGTGGCCGCCGCCGGCGCGCTCGTGCAGTATCTGCGCGACACGCAGAAGGCCGAGGTCGGGCACGTGCGCGCCATCGCCTACCGCGAGAAGGGCGACGGGTTGCTCATCGACGCCACGACGCTGCGGCATCTCGAGGTGGTGGCCTCCACCGAGGGCACGCGGGAGGGCTCGCTGCTCGGCGTGCTCGATGCCACCGTCACGGCGATGGGCGCCCGGCTGCTGCGTGCGTGGCTGCTCAAACCCCTCATCGATCTCGAGCGCATCCGCGAGCGGCTCGACGCGGTCGAAGATTTGGCCTTCCGCGCCGTGGAGCGGGGGCGGTTGCGTGACGCGCTGCACGCGGTGCACGACGTCGAACGACTGGTGGCACGTGTCTCGATGAGCACCGCGGGGCCACGCGATCTCGTCGCGCTGTGCCGCTCGCTGGCGGCCGTCCCGAAGGTCGTCGA
>JAEZDP010000149.1 GCA_023418055.1 Acidobacteriota bacterium | reverse complement strand
ACGAAGGTGCTGCCGCGCCCTTCGCCCTCGCTCTCGGCCCAGGCACGGCCGCCATGCAGTTCGACGAGCCGGCGCACCAGCGTGAGGCCGATGCCGAGGCCCTGCTGGTTGCGAGTGCGGCTGTCGCCGACCTGGGCGAACATCTCGAAGACGTGCGCCAGCAGGTGACGCGGGATGCCGATGCCCGTGTCACGGACGCGCACCACGACCGCGTCTGCCGCCTCGTGCGCCTCGAGGGTCACCTGTCCGCCGGGATCGGTGAACTTGGCTGCGTTGTTCAGCAGGTTGCTCAGCACCTGAGCCAGCCGTGTGCGGTCGGCCTCGACGACGAGCGGCGTCTCGGGCAGATGCACGCGAAGCTCGAGCCCCGCATCGTCGAGCAGGGGCCGGCTCGCCTCGATGGCCGTCTGCACGACCGCGGCAAGATCCTGCGGCTCCATGTCGAGCATCACACGCCCGCGGGTCACGCGCGAGAGGTCGAGCAGATCGTCGATGAGGCGCACCATGTGCCCGAGCTGTCGCTCCATCACCTGGCGCACGCGCTCGACGGCCCGCGGTTCGCTCGTGACGCGCAGCAGCGCCACCCCAGTGCGGATGGGCGCGAGCGGGTTGCGCAACTCGTGCGCCAGGGTCGCCAGGAACTCGTCCTTCCGGCGGTCTTCTGCACGGACCCGCTGATAGAGCTGCGAGTTCTCGACGGCCGCTGCTGCCCGCCGGGCGACGTCCATCGCCAGTGCCACATCCGACGACTTGTACCGCCGCCCGCTTTCGGCGTGCACGAGCGTGAGCACGCCGACGATGGTCTCGTGCGACGTGAGGGGCACCAGAATGAATGACCGGAGATGGAGCTGCCGCAGGAGGTCGAGATGTGCGGCGTCCCTGGCACCATCCGCAACCATGGCGTCGGTGAGAGTGGCCGTCCACTCGGGCTCCCCGGTCCGGAGCACACGCCAGATCCCGTGTTCGTCCGAGGGCTGCGGTGGGTAGCGCGTGAACAGCTCGTGCGCTGCCAGCACGCGGGCCGGGTCGGCATGATGCACGGCCACGCGCTGCAACGTGCCATCTGGCACCAGCAGATCGACCGCACACCAGTCGGCCAGTCGTGGCACGAGCAGTTGTGTCAGGTTCTGCAAGGTCGTGTGGTAGTCGAGGGACGCGCCGAGGGTCGCGCCCGCATCGGCCAGCAGCCGGGTGCTCTCTTCGGCGTCCTTCAGGTCGGTGATGTCGGTGGTCACACCGAGGATCCGCGTCGCACGCCCCGCCTCGTCGGTGTCCACGCGCCCGCGGCTCTGCACCCAGCGCGTGTCGCCGTTCGGCAGCCGCCGACGGTACTCGGCAAAAAAACTGTCGGGACGCTCGCGCGCCGCCTGTGCCGCCTGTTCGAACCCGGCGACGTCCTCGGGATGGATCGAGGCGAGGAAGTCGCACGTGCGTCCGATGCCGAGCCCCCAGGCCTCACCCGTGTTGTCGGAACAGGCGACGACATCGCGATCGAGGTCCCAGTCCCACACGTGCATGTGCCCGGCATGGAGCGCCAGCCGCAGGCGTTCTTCGCTGGCGCGCAGCTGCTCCTCGGCCTCACGGGCCTGGGTGACGTCCTCGTGGATCAGCACCACCTCCCGGACACCTCCGTCGGGGGTCGTCACGGGGTAGGCAAACGCGCGTACCCACCGCACCGGGTAGGGTCGGCCGTCCTCGGACGGCACGGTGTCATTCGGGTCGTAGCGAATCTCCGGCAGGCGGACGCTTTCGCCGTTGAACGCCCGCCGCAGCAGGGCCGTGATCCCCTGCGCCTCGAGTTGCGGGTCGGCGAGCATGTCGTAGTCCGCCACCTGCGCAGGGGTGAGTCCCCACAGCGCTTCCCACGCGGCGTTGACGCGCAGCGTCCTGCCCGAGGGCGAGAGGATCTGCGTCGACAGCGGCGACTGATCGACGATGGCCCGGAAGCGCGCCTCCGACAGGCGCAGGGCCTCTTCCACGCGCGAGCGCCGCTGCAGTTCCTCTTGCGCCACGCGGTACAGGCGCGCGTTGTCGATCGCCACCGCGGCCCTCCGGGCGAGTTCGCGCGCGAGTGCTACGTCCTGCTCCCCGTAGCGTCGGTCCGACTCGCTGATACCGAGGCTGATGACGCCCACGATCACGTCACGTGCCACGAGCGGCACCGCCAGATGCGACCGGATGCCGATGTCGTGAATGAGCCGCGCGTGTTCGTCGGCGACGACGTGCGAGGCCACCACGTCGGCGGTCACGTCGGTGAGCAGTTCGATCTCGCCGCTGCGGACGACGCGCGCCGCCGGCTGGGGCGAGTCAGGGGTCAAGGGGTACTGCCGACGCAGACGTTCGAGCAGCAGGGCCTTGGACGGGGAGACGTGCGCCGTCGCCACCCGCCGCAACAGGCCCGCCTCCATCACGTCGACGATGCAGAGGTCGCCGAGCACGGGGACGGCCAGACTCGCCAGATCCTGCATGGTCTGGTCGAGGTCCAGTGTCGAGGCGAGGATTTCGCCGGCCGTCGCCAGGAAGGCCAGGCGTTGGGTCAGTGCGGTGTAGTCGGGCATCTGGTCGTGCATGCCCGGCCGGCGGGCACATCAAGCGTATCCCGCGCGGCGTGCACTGGATAGTGCGCCGTCATTGAAGAGCTGGTCTGCATTAGCGCGTCGTGGCCCGTCCAGAGCGGCCGCACTCGCTTCGGGTCGGTTGTGGCACGATGCGGGGACGGAGGTG
The DNA here is from genome assembly GCA_023418055.1 of Acidobacteriota bacterium. Lineage (GTDB taxonomy): Bacteria > Acidobacteriota > Vicinamibacteria > Vicinamibacterales > Vicinamibacteraceae > JAEZDP01. The sequence continues at coordinate 9,678 of JAEZDP010000149.1, read as the reverse complement.
AGTGCATGAGGCGTGCTGCGAGAGTTCCGATGATCGTCCTGCTCGGTGCCCTGGTCGGGTCGGCGTGCGCGACCGGCAATGTCGGGGGCGATGTCGCGACCTCGCCTGTTGGCGGGACACCGGCCGGCGACGGCGCCGTGCTGCCGACGCCAGGGGCCGTGATCGGCGGGACGCCCGTGACCGCGAGCGAACCGGCGGCCCTCGCGGGCGGCGTATGGGTGCTGACGGCGCTCGGCGGCGACGAGATCACGCCCACGGCTCGCAATCCAGCCCACCTCTCGTTCTCGGAGACCAACCGCGTGACCGGCGCCACCGGCTGCAACCGGATGAACGGGGGCGTCACGGTGGATGCCAGTAGCATGCGTTTCGGGGCCCTGGTCGCCACGCGCATGGCGTGTGCCGGCGACGTCGAGGCCCGCTTCCTCGCGGCGCTCGAGGCGACGCGCACGTGGGGGCTGGATGCGGGGCGTCTGCAGCTTCGCAACGCCGACGGCGACGTCGTGGCCACGCTCGAACATCGCGAGACGCTGCCGGGCGCCTGAGCCGCCGTCGCTGTGGTTCAGGAGCCGGCCCGATAGCGGAACGTCGGCGGCGTGGCCGGCGATGCCAGCGCACGCACCGTTTCCACGGTCAGGCTCACGACGCGGTCCATCTTGTCGAAGTCGAGGCGGTCCACGGTGTCCACCGGTTCGTGATAGCCGGGGTGGAAGCCGCCAAAGAGCCACACGGCCGGCACGCCCTTCTGCAGGAACGGCAGATGGTCGCAACGAAAGAGCGTCCGCATGGACGACTCGCGGTCGAACTTGTCACTGAGTGTCAGGCCCACCACGCCAGCAGCCTGGTGCAGGCGCGCCGTGAGATCGGGACTGTAGGCCGCCCCGACGAGGTTGAGGTGGTCCGAGCGTCCCGCGGTGATCGGGTAGGCTCCCTCGCTCTCGGGCGTGTGCTCCTCGTTGCGCCCGATCATGTCGAGGTTCAGGACCGCACGCGTCGTGGCCAGGGGACGTGGGGGATGGGCGACGTAGTGATACGACCCGAGCATCAACTGCTCCTCTGATCCGAACGACACGAACAGCACGCTGCGCGCCAGCGACGCGTCGGCCAGCCGTCGTGCGACCTCGAGCATCGCGACCGTGCCCGACCCGTTGTCATTGGCACCAGGGTAGAGACGTCCCCCGGGTGCGCCCAGGTGGTCGTAGTGCGACGTGACGAGAATCGTCTCGTGAGCCAGCGCGGGGTCGGTGCCGGGCAGCAGGCCCATGACGTTCAGCGAGGTCTGCACGCCGCGGCCGGCATTGACGGCCCGCAGCGAGACGCGGACGCCATCCAGTGGTCGTGACGCCGGCCGTGCGTCGCGGTCGATGGCGCGCTGCCAGTCGGCCGGAGCGCGGCCCGTGCCGGCAAGGAGCGCGACAGCAGCGTCGGCGGGGGGCGTGACCCGCGGAATGCGCAGTTCGCTGCGCGCGAGGGCCTGCGGCGGCGCATTGACACGGTCGGGCGGCCGCGGCGCCGTCCGGTGGACGTGGACCGGCTCGGGCACCACCAGCAGTGCCGCGGCTCCATGCTGCTGCGCCGTGCGGGTCTTCGACCAGGTGTTGGCGTGCAGGGTCAGGCCGCGCCCGTGAAAGACGGAGGTCTCGTCGTCTTCCTGCGGCTCGTGGTCGAAGACGAGCACCGCCTTCCCGCGCACGTCGAGCCCCGCATAGTCGTCATAGCCAAACTCGGACGCCGTGATTCCGTAGCCGGCAAAGACGACGTCGAGGGTCAAGTCGATTTCGCGTGTGGGGTCCGGGAAGAAGACCGCGGTCGGCGCGAAGCGTTGGGCCGTGCCATCACGCTGGACCTCGACCGACGACCGCTGCCGGTCGAGTTGCAACGGGACGACATCGAACGGCTGCAGGTACGTGTCGCCGTGTCCCGGTCTGGTCCCGGCCTTCCGCAACTCGGTGGCCAGGAACCTCGCGGCGGCGTCGGCTCCGCGCGTCAACGACGCACGCCCCTCGAGCGGCGGCGAGGTCAGATACTCGAGGTCCGCCCGCATGCGCTCACGGCCGTCGGCGGAAGGCGCCGGCTGACCGCCCAGCGCCTGGCCAAGGACGAGCGAGGCCACCACCGTCGTCGCAAGTCGGGTGCGCACGGTCGGCAGTGTACTGCACGCGCGATTGGACGCGCGCCGGAGCGGCGCGGCGTCACGCCGTGGCCTGGCCACTCAGCCCTGACCGTGCTCCTGCAGGTCGAGCATCGCGAGCAGCCCGCTCGCCTTGTGCAGCAACTCGCGGCGATGCGACAAGCCGTTCTCGCCGCCGTTGATCTTCCGCGTGAGAGCCACGATGTCGTCCCGGTCGGCCAGTCGATTGAGGTCGTGGCGATCCCAGAAGAAGACGGCCGAGTGGACGGCGTATTCGGTGGCGACCAGATCGGGATCGTGCGGGACCCGGTCGTCGCCCACCCAGGCGGCGAAGGCGGTGTAGTTGGTGCGCCCCGTGAGCTGGATGAGCCCCCGCCCGCGGTAGCGCCACCCATCGCCGCTCGATTCGCCTCGATTCCCCATGCGGTTGGCATACACCCGGTTCGCGATGCGCTCGGGCTGACGGGCGTAGGCCTCGGCGTCGGCGTCGGTCGGGAAATGCCTGGCGAACACCCGGCGCAGGGCATCTGCCGAGTAGTTCAGGTTCTCCATGTCGAACCGCATGCAGCCCGACTCGTGCAGCACCTGCGCGAAGAAGTGGGCGAGCCGGCGCCGCGACGCGGTGATGCCAAATCGCGGAAGCGTGTCTTCCAGCGGCCCGATGTACTGCGCGGCGTCATGGGCCGCGACACCCATCTCCTGCAACATCTCCACGCGCGTGCTCATGAAGCCTCCACCCGGGGTCACCGGTCGCACGGGCGGCCTGCGCAGCCCCGGCAACGCCAGCGGTCGGCCCGTCGCAGGAGGCAACGTCGCCGCGACCCCGACTGAACACGTGTCGGCGACGAGCCACGTGGGCGGTTCGAAACGACGGAGGGCATCGTTGATGTCGGCGTAGCCTTCCAGCCGGCACGCCGTGCCCGACACAGGCGGATTCGCATGCCCACCACCACACGCGCCTCCCGCAGCCTCCACCCGTATCACCCGATTGTCTACGTGCGCGGCTTCGCGGCCACGCAGGCGGAAATCGAGGACGCGGTGGCCGACCCCTACATGGGCTTCAACATCGGCTCGACGAAGTCGCGCACGGTGTGGACGGGCGAGGTCAAGCGCTTCTACTTCGAGTCGCCGCTCGTGCGCCTGATGGCCGACCACGGGTACGACGACGTGTTCGTCGAGGGCGACGACCTGCTGCAGGCAGAACGGAGCGACGCGCACCTGCCGTATCGCAGCATCATCATCTACCGGTACTACGACGAGGCGAGTCGCGACTTCGGCACCGGTGACACGCCGCCCATCGAGCACTTCGCCCGCGGCCTCAGCGCGCTCATCCTGCGGTTGCGCGCCCGCATCTGCAGCAATCCGAAGAACCACGTCACCGAGGAGGACTTCAAGGTGTACCTCGTGGCGCACTCGATGGGAGGTCTCGTCTGTCGCGCCTTCCTTCAGAACGCCGCCCTTGGCGATGCCGACGCCAGGGCGGCCGTGGACAAGCTGTTCACGTACGCGACCCCGCACAACGGCATCGACCTGCGCATCGTGCGCAACGTGCCCGGATGGCTGTCATTCGGCGACGTCAACAACTTCAGCCGCGGCCGTATGGCGTCGTACCTCGCCCTCTCCACCGACGACGACGTCTCCCGCGTCGCCGGGTTTCCGGCCGAGCGCATCTTCAACCTCGTCGGCACCAACCCGCGCGACTACACCGCGGCGGGCGGCCTCTCTTCGTGGGCCGTGGGTGAGGCCAGCGACGGTCTCGTGCGCATCGACAACGCGGTGACGCACGCCGTGCTCGACGACGGGACGCGGGTCACTTCTCCCCGCGCATTCGTGCACCGCAGCCATTCCGGCCACTACGGCATCGTGAACTCGGAGGAGGGCTACCAGAACCTCACCCGGTTCCTGTTCGGACAGGTGCGGATGGACGGGTTCCTCGATCTCGACGAGATCACGCTGCCGGTGGAAGTGGAGCGTGCGGTGGCGCGAGGCAAGCAGTTGCATGCCTCGTACCAGTTCGAGATCGCCGTGTCCGTGCGCGGATGTCAGTGGCAGATGACACGGCGCGACGCGCGCGAGAACTCGGCCATCTTCCGGACCTGGAAGGCGCTGTTTCCCTCAGGAGGGGGTGCCCCCGACCGAACGCAGAGCCCCCACCTCTTCTCGGCCTTCCTCGATCCGACCAAGAGCGTCAGGGCCTCGAAGTCGGTCAGCCTGGCGTTCGACCTGAAGGTGCTCGTGCCCGACTACGAGGTGGACGGCCTGCTGTTCATCAAGCGTCACTACGAGGGCGGGCACCTCTATCGCAAGATGGTGCTCATCGAGGCCGTGCCCGACGACACCGCGCTGGGCGGATGGCTCATCAAGTATGGATTCCAGGACGAGGGCCCGGGGCAGGTGACGCAGCAGGCAACCACCCGGCCGATCGGGGACGGTGGCGCCCCGACGACGACGAGCCCCACCGCCGAAGGGCTGACGTTCGACATCCCGGTGGAGCAGGCCACGCGCCCGGGCCTCAAGGGCAGGCTCCGGATTGAAGTGCGCCCGTGGGTGTAGGCGTACGGAGCCTGCAAGCGACGAAAGGCTGGCGCGGACGTTCTGTCAGAACCTGAACCCGAAGCTCACCCGAAACTCCCGCGGGAAGGGGTAATCGGTGTTGCTCGTGGCCTGTCCGAACCGCGGGCCACGCTCGAATGTGGTCGGCAGGCCGAGCGCATCCACCGGCCCGTTCTCGTCGGCAAAGACCGTCGTGTCGTGCGACACCAGCGGCGTGCGGTTCATCACGTTGCGTACGTCGAGCTTCACGTACGGACGCAGGGTGCGCATCACGGGCAGCGAGTAGGTGAGCGCCACGTCCACGAGATGCGATCCGTCTGGGAACAACTCCGCACCGCGCTCGCCGAAGTAGATGGCCTGCGCGCTGGTCGTGCTCGCGTAGCCCGAGAGCAGCGCCGCCTGCGTGTCGGTGAGCGAGAGCCCGGTGGCCACGAGGCTGTAGGACAGCGGCGAGTCGTACCGGTAGGCCACGCCGGCGTCGAGGGCGCCGAACCGGCCGAACGTGCTCGTGTAGGTGGTCCACAGCCGCGCCTTGTGCCGCTGGAAGGCGCCCAGTCGCCCGTCGGGATAGTGGCGCGCCGCCGAGAAGGCTTCGGGGTAGTCGCCGAAGACCGAGCTGATGGCCGGCTGGTTGACGGCCTCGCCCTCGAACGTGCCGGCGTTCTCGAGCTGCACGGTGCTGTTGCCGTAGAGCGTCCACGCGCGCGACAGCGCCAGCCGTCCCTGGAAGACGAGCGCCTGGTAGCGCCGCTCGACATCGTCGGTGTTGCGATAGAAGCGATTCTGGAACGATCCGAAGTCGGTGCCCTCGAAGGTGACGTCGGTGGCGCCTCCGTCGAGCGTCACGAAGTCTTCGACGAAGTTCGACGTGTGGCGCCAGACGTAGGTGCCCTTCAGATAACCGCGCCCAAGTTCCGCGCCGAGCGACGAGGTGAACTCGCGGGTCACCGGCGCCGAGAGCCCGCTGTCGAAGAACACGTTCGCGGTGGGAAAGATGCCGAGGAACTGCTGATAGTTGTTCAGGTCGAAGCCCGGGGCGAAGTCGAGCCCCTCGCCGGCCGGCCCCGTGTAGACGCTGAACACGCGACTCGGATTGCCCACGTTCGTGTTGTTGGCAAACTGCGCCTCGCTGTACTTGCCGGCGTAGTGCGCGTAGGTGCCCTGCAGCAGCCAGCGCCCGGTGCCGGTCACGTCGTAGGTGGCCGCGAGCCTGGGCACGACGGTGTCGGTGTCGACGCCGACGATGCCGCCCGTGGCCTCGCTGCGCACGCGTTCGTACCGCACGCCGAGATCGAGCGACAGCTGCCGCGCCAGTCTCCAGCGGTCCTGCGCGTACAGCGACAGCGTGGTGACGTCGATCGTGGCGCCACGCACCGGCAGCCAGTTCTCGATGAACGACTCACCCGGGACGAACACGGGCTGCAGCCGTCCGTTGACGAACGCCGGGGCTCCGGCGGCATCGGTGAGGTAGTCCGCATCGAACACGTAGCCGGTGGCCGACTGCGAGTTGCCGCCACGGTTGGTCGCCGTGAAGTGCTCCACGCCCGTCTTGATGTCGTGCGAGCCGGTGCGGGCACTCGAGAGGAACCAGGAGAGCGAGCCGGTGAACTGTCGGTTGTCGCGGTCTTCCGGATCGGTGGCATCGAAGTAGGGCGCGTTGTAGTGCCCCAGGTCCTGCGTGAGGGTGATGAAGGGCGAGTCGGCCAGCGCCGACGATGTGCCCCCCGTGCCCCGGTAGCCGAGCCGCTTACGCGAGAACTGCGTTTCGGCGAACAGGTTCGGGCGTACCACGCCGCGGTAGTTGGTGACCACGCGGTCACTTGGCGTCGAGGGCCGCACGCGCGTGGCCGGGTCGATGCTGAAGGGGAAGCTGGTGCGATCCTGCTCCAGCCGGTTGCGGAAGTAGCTGCCCTGCACCGTGTGGCCCGTCGCGACGGTGGCCGTGACCTTGCCTTCGTAGCGCCGGTCCTCGTCGCGACGTTCGAACGGGAGGCCGCTCTGTGGCAGCGGGGCGGCGGTGGTGGTGTCTTCCCAGCGCGTGGCGCCGAAGAACCACAGGCGGTCTCGGCGGATGGGCCCACCGAACGTGGCCTGATAGACCTGGCCGAGGTCGTCGGGACGTGTCGTGCCCGACGTGCGCTCGAAGGGCGTCTCGTCGCGCCATGCTGGGTTCGTGAGGTCGCTGCGGAAGCTGCCCGAGAACAGGTTCCCGCCACTCTTGGTGATCGCGTTGATCACGCCACCCGAGAACCGACCGTATTCGGCCGACACGCCCGAGGTGAGGACCTGCGTCTGCTCGATGGCCTCTTCGATGAAGAGATCGTCGGGGCTGCCAAACAGGTTGTCGTTGATGTCCACGCCATCCACGAGGAACACGTTGTCGTAAGCGAATGCGCCCGAGATGGTCACCTGGTCGGTGTTCGGCGTGTTGGCCGTCAGCCCCGGCGCCAGTTCGGCGATGGCGGCCAGCGTGCGGCCCGTCGCGAGGGTATCCACTTCGACCGCGCCGTAGTTCGCGCTTGCCGCCGGCGAGACCAGCGCCGAGGACGTCTCGGCGACCACGTCCACCTGCTCGGTGACGCCCGCGGGCGCGAGCGTGGCCTGCACGTCGGTGGGCAGGCCGAGCGCCACGGTCACCTGCTCCCGCCCATCGGCAAAGCCAGACAGCGTGAAGGCCACCTCGTAGGCACCGGGCGGCAATCCGCGCAGGACGAACTCGCCCGAGCCCCCGCTCACCGTCTCTCGCGTGCCCTGGAGGGCGGGGGAGCGCGCGACCACGGTGACGCCGGGCAGCGGCAGCCCCGATCCATCGGTCACGACGCCCTGGAGCGTGCCGGTTTGCTGTCCCTGGGCAAGGGCAGGGGCCACGGTGGCGAGAAGCGTGAGGCAGGTGGCGAGGATGGTGCGCATCATGTCCGGCGCAGGGTGCAACCGGAGTGCCATGCGGCCCTCTCGACATAGGGCAGCGGAAATGTGCCCTTGCCGCTGCGCGCGCCACACTGTCCGCACCCGTGCGCCCACGCCTCACGATCCGGAACATCGGATCACCCCTGCCGCAGGCCGTCTCGCGCGGACACCGTCCGGCCCGTTCACCGTGCGTGACCGTCACGTGTGGGCACCCGTCGGTCACGGGACGTGTCTGGTCCAGCGACGATCCAATGCGCAGGATCGGACGCCTTCGACGCGCGCCTCGACCAAACACGTATGCAGACGATTACGCGAAGCGGATGTGGAACGGGGCAGACGGGCGTGCAGAAGACTCGTGCGCCTCGAGGGACGTCAGTCGTTGGACGGTCGCACGACGACGGCAGCCACCGCGTCAGGCGACCTCCGTCCGAGGTGAGGCGCCACGGCGGCCACCACGGCGCGCCAGTCGTGCGCGGCCCGGTCGGCAGCCGCCATCGCTGACACCCTGGACGGACGAGTCACGAGCAGCGACGCCCAGGCGGGACGCTCGAGGCCAGTCACATCGACGGCACGTGCCTCGACCCGGGCGGCGTCCTTGTAGATGGCGACCACGCCAACACCCCCCGGTCCGTCGGCCCGCATCGCCAGGGCCGCCACACGGCCGTCCTGCGATTCGTCGACGTGGGCCAGCAGCCCTTCGACCAGGGGGTGGCCCGACGCGAAGAAGTCGTGGCGCTCGTCCTCGACGGCGTACTCACGATCGAACGTCCCGACGAACGACGCGCCGGCCGGAACGCCGGGCAGGCTGTCGACGACCGCCTCGTGCCCGAACTCGATTGCGTACGCCCGAGGCCCACGAACGGCCTCCACGCGGAAACCCAGCTGTGTGGCCAGTCGGGTGACGACCCGCTCCATCGACGCGTCGAGGTCGTGCGGCACCCGCGCCAGGAGTGCCGGGCCGAGGGCCGCGTGATACGGCGCACGGTGCAACTGGCGGTAAGCCGCCTCCTGGATGCGCGTGCGAGCCGCCCGCGCCTCGGCAAGCAGCCGGTCGATGGCGACCGCACTCAGCGAGGCCGCAGGGTCGAGAGCGAGAGCCTCGAGCGCCTGCTCGACGTGTGCCAGTTGCGGCTCGATGCCGGCAATGGGCTGCTCGAAGAGGCCGATGCGCTCGAACAGCCGCACGACGTCCGCGCCGAGGCCGGTCCGCGGGCGGAAGTACACCACCTCGACCGGGATTCGGCGACCGATGCGGTCGAGACGTCCAATCCGCTGTTCGACCGTCGTCGGTCGCCACGGCATGTCGTAGTGCACCAGGCGGTCGCAGAACTCGAAATTGCGGCCTTCCCCGCCAGCTTCGGTGGACACCAGCAGGCTCGGGCCGTCAGCGGCACGAAAGCGTGCGACCTCGATGTCACGCCTCGCCGCCGACAGCTCTTCGTGGAACACGCCGGTGGCCAGCGCGGCCCTGGCGCTCAACGCGGCGCGCAGCATCTCGAGCGTCTCGCGATGGGCGACAAAGACGAGGGTCTTCTGGCGTGCCTCGCGCCAGCGCACCGCGTGTGCCGCCAGCCAGGCCAGCCGAGGATCCTCGCGGTCGATGGCCTCGGCGTGACGGCGCAGGTCCGCGTCGGCCGCGGCGAGCACACTCGCGAGGGCGGCGCCCGATGACAGCGCCCGTCGGACCCGCTCGACCGTTCGTCGGTCGTCGAGGGGCGTGCGTCCGCCGACCGCCGGGATCAAGGCAGCCCGCGCCGCCACCAGGGCCGGAGACGGATCGATGTCGATGGCCACCGGGATCCTGGGCGGCAACCCGCCGATGTCCACACGCCGCGTCGCACTGGTGCACGCCGGGAACGGCACGCCCGAGGCGAGCCTGGCCTCGACGTCCATGCCGTCGGGGAACTCGTCGGGGCGCAGCAACTGCAGCAGGCGGAAGAACCCGTCTGCATCGTCCTCCAGTGGGGTCGCGCTGAGCAGCAGCACGTGCCGCCCGAGTGCGGCGATTGGCGCGACGGCGCGATACGCCGGGCCCGCCGCGCGCCCACGTGGCCAGCGCAGCCGCTGGGCCTCGTCCACGATGAGCAGGT
>JAEZDP010000117.1 GCA_023418055.1 Acidobacteriota bacterium | reverse complement strand
TCCCAGGCCCGCACGAAGCGCGAGGGTGAGCGTGCCGGCACCGTCGTCGAAGGCGCCGGCCGGCCGTCGGTTGTCGTTCGGTTCTACGGTCGGCAGCACTGATGCCGCCAGTGTGGCAGCGGCCGGGCGCGGCCCGCAGATGGCCGCACTCAGCAAGACGAGAGCAACGCGCGCGATCGTCTTGCGCGCTCGAACTCCAGACATCGCATGACCCCTTTGATGCACGGGACGGCGTGTATCCGTCCCCCCACGCATCCTAGGGAGCATCGCTGCACATGTCGTGAACCTGCGCTGAGAAATTCGTGGCAGTTCGCTGTCGGCGCGGTCGTGACGTGACGGAGGGGGAGCTATCGGCCACCCTCGCCGAAGCCATGGTCGCGGGCAAAGACGATGGCCTGCGCGCGGGACCAGACGCCGAGCTTGTCGAAGACGTTCGAGGCATGATTACGCACCGTCTTCTCGCTGATGGCGAGACGTGCCGCAATCTCCAGGTTGCTGAGGCCGTCGGTGATTAACGCCAGCACCTGGCGCTCACGCGGCGACAGCGACTCGAACACCGACGCGTCCGCGGCGGGCGCGAGCGGCAGGAACGACGCCACTGCGTCGCAGAAGCGGCGCCACGCAGGCTCGTCTTCGAGCAGGATGTGATTGCGCGAATCGACCTCGACGAACTCCGCCCCGGGTATCGCCGTCGCGAGCAGCCGGCCCTCACCGACCGGGATCACCTCGTCATCGCGGGCATGGACGACGAGCGTGGGCACACGCACGAGGTCCAGTTCCTCGGTGACGTCGACGATCGCGCGAGCCTCGAGCAGCGCCGCGACCACGTCGCCGGTCGTCGTCTTCCGACACAGATCGTTGAACCACTGCACCTGTGCCGGACAGCCGCCGGGGATGAACCGTGACGTGAAGACCTGGCGGAATGTGGCATTGTCGTTGCCCCATCCCACGCTGGCCAGGTCCGTCATCGCGCGACGGAACGCCGCCGACTGGGGCGAACTGTGCCGCAGGGCTCCGCGCGCATAGCCGCCGTACAGCACCAGTCGGTCGACCCGTTCAGGGAACCGTGTCGCGAAGCGGATGCACGTGGCCGCACCCTGTGAGATGCCGAGCAGCGCCATCGGCCCGTCCACCGCCGCGGCGGCGACGACCGACTGCAGGTCGGAGGTCCATACGTCGAGCGACAACGCATGCCCGCCCCACTCGCTCATGCCGCATCCCCGCTCGTCGTAGCGCACGAGGCGGGTCTTCGATGACAGGAACTGGAGCCAGTGCCGCCAGACGGGGCTGTCCCACTCGTATTCGACGGCCCGCTGCAGGGGCCCTGGCAGAAGGCCTTGGCGATTGACGTGGCGTTGCTGTCGCTGTTTGCCGTGCAGCACAGCGTGATGGCGCGACGATGGTTCAAGGACCGATGGACCCGCATCGTCCCGTGGGCGATCGAGCGGTCGACGTACGTGCTGTGCGCGAGCCTGGCGCTGCTGCTGCTCTTCTGGCAGTGGCGTCCGCTCGGCGTGACGATCTGGACCGTCGAGGACCCCGCCATGCGTGCGGTGATCTGGGCGGGCTTCGCGATGGGGTGGTCAACGGTGCTCGTCGTGACCTTCCTCATCAACCATGGCGATCTGTTCGGGCTTCGCCAGGTCTGGCTTCCGCTGGTCGGTCGTCCGTACACGCGCGTGGCCGTCCGCACGCCGCTGCCCTATCGCGTCGTCCGGCATCCGCTCTACCTCGGCTTCCTGTTCGCGTTCTGGATGACGCCCACGATGACGTTGGCGCACGTGGTGTTTGCGAGTGCAACGACGGCCTACATCGTGCTCGCCATCCAGCTCGAGGAGCGCGACCTGGTGGCCGAGCACGGTCCGACGTACGTGGCATATCGCGCGGCCGTGCCGATGCTGCTGCCGTGGCGGTCCGCCGGCCGCGCCATCGGGCGCCTCCTCCGCACCCGACGCGTCGCTTCGTGGCTATGGCCCGTGGTGGGCGGCGCGGTGCTGCTCGTCGGAGGCGTGGTCACGCCGGTCACAGCGCAGCGGGTCCGCTCGCCGGCCCCGACGCATCCCGAATCGGCTCGTCACCACGGGTCACCGGATGGGCATCTGGTCCGCGTCGTCCGCGAAGCGACCGAGCGGTTTCGCGACGTGTCCGTGGCGGAAGCGGAAGGTTACGCGTTGATGTTCGGCTGTGTGAGTGGTCCGGACTGGGGCGCGATGGGGCTCCACTACGTCAACCTCGCACTCGTCGCCGACGGCACGCTCGATCCGAAGCGCCCGGAGATCGTGATCTACGAACCGCTGCCGGGCGGGCGTCTACGCCTGATCGGCGCCGACTTCCTGGTGTTCGCGGACGACTGGCATGCGCACAGCCAAGCCACGCCTGAACTGGGAGGGCAATTGCTGCACCTCATCGAGCGCCCCAATCGGTACGGGCTGCCCGACTTCTACACGCTGCATGTCTGGGCGTGGAAGGACAACCCGGCGGGCACGTTTCTCGAACTGGCACTCGCGCGTGTCGTGCGACGCGTTCAACGGCAGGCGGTGATCGCCGGAGGCAAGCCCTGGCGATCCGTCGGAGCGTGGCCGGCAGCCGTCGGCGCGGTCGCGAGCGGGAGGGGGGATGCCGCAGGCACCGAAGCGTGATCAAGCT
>JAEZDP010000434.1 GCA_023418055.1 Acidobacteriota bacterium | reverse complement strand
GCCTCGGGGCCGACGTGGCCGATGCAGGGCCCCGTGGAGACGCCAGAGAACCGCGCGTCGGTGATGAGCGGGGTGCCGCGGTATGCCGGCAGGTGCTTCAGCGCCGACGTCACCTGATACACCTCTTCCATGCCCGTCCCCATGGGGCCCACGCCGGCCAGCACCAGGACGTCGCCCGGCAGGAACCGCTGCAGCTCGGGGTGCTTCAGTGCGTGGATGGCCTCGGCTTCGCTCGTGAACACGCGCGCCGGCCCCACATGGCGATACACGCCGTCGGCATCGAGCAGGCCACGGTCGATGGCCGTGCTCTTGATGACTGCGCCGTCGGGCACGAGGTTCCCGGTGACGAAACAGACGGTGCTCGAGAGTTCGCGTGCGCGGGCATCCGCTGGCGTGTTGATGACCGAGGCCGGGTCGAGGCCGTCGATGTCCTGGAGCCGTGTCCGGCACAGGCGGCGCCTGGCAGAGTCTGCCCACCAATCGAGCACGGCGCCGAGCGGCAGGCCGGTGCAGGTCAGCACGTCGGTGTCGAGCAGGCCGAGGTCCCGCAGGTGCAGTAGCACCTCCGGCACGCCACCCGCGAGGTACACCCGGACGGTCGGGTGCGGCCCGTTGGGCAGTGCGTCCACCAGGCGCGGCACGGCGCGGTTGACGGCCTGCCAGTCGGCCAGCGTCGGACGGGCGACGCCGGCGGCATGCGCGATGGCGGGAATGTGCAGCAGCAGGTTCGTCGATCCGCCGAAGGCCGCGTGCGTCACCATCGCGTTACGTATGGACGCTGGCGTGACGAGCGACGCGGCGCCGATGGACGCCCCGCGCTGGGCGATGACGGCGTGCGCGGAGCGCCGCGCGGCATCGAGCCAGATTGGCTGTCCGGAGGGCGCCAGCGCGCTGTGCGGCACGGCCAGTCCCAGCGCTTCGGCCACCACCTGCGACGACGCGGCGGTGCCGAGGAACTGGCAGCCGCCCCCGGGGGTGGCGCAGGCGCGGCACCCGAGGTCGGCCGCCTCCTCGAGGGTGATGAGGCCGTGGCTGAACCTGGCGCCGATGGTCTGGATCGCGCCGGCGTCCTCGCCGTGTGTCGGCGGCAGCGTCACGCCGCCCGGCACGGCCACGACCGGCAGGGGCCCTGCGGCCGCCAGCGCCATCAGCATGGCGGGCAGCCCCTTGTCGCACGTCGCGACGCCGATGACGGCCTGGCGGGTGGGCAGCGAGCGTACCAGCCGTCCGAGCACCTGGGCGGCATCGTTTCTATAGGGCAGGCTGTCGAACATGCCGGGCGTGCCCTGCGACCGCCCGTCGCACGGGTCGGTGCAGTAGCCGGCAAAGGGCATCCAGCCCTGCTCGCGAAGCGTCAGCGCCGCCTCACGCATCAGCAGCCCCACTTCCCAGTGCCCGGTGTGGTAGCCGAGCGCGAGCGGTGACCCGTCAGGTTCACGCATCCCGCCGAGCGTGCTGAGCAGCAGCACTTCGGGCCGGCGCAGCGCGTCGGCCGGCCAGCCCATGCCGACGTCGAGCGACCACCCGAAGAGGTCGCCGCTCGGGCGTGCGGTGAGGTCGTCGGCGGTGAACGGCAGGCGCCCGGAGGGCCCGGGCGCCGTCGTCTGCACCTCGAAGAGCGTCTCGTTCCCGAGTTCGAGGGCCGCAGGGATCATGGCCCGCTAGGACGCCGGGACGAGGCGTGCGATGCGGTCGGGGTTGTTGAACGCGATGTAGATGTGGCCATCGGGGCCGACGATCATGTCGCGCAGGCGTCCGACGCCCTTGAACAGCACTTCCTGATGCGTCACCTTGCCGTCACGTATTTCGAGACGGCGCAGCTCCTGCTGGGCAAGCGCGGCGACGAACAGGTCGTTCTTCCACTGCGGGAACTTGTCGCCCGTGTAGAAGTTGATCGACGACACGGCAATCGACGGCACCCAGTAGGTGACGGGCTGCTCCATGCCCTCCATCGCGGTCTTGTCGGTCATCGGCGTGCCGTTGTAGTTCATGCCGTAGGTGATGACCGGCCAGCCGTAGTTCTTGCCCTTCTCGACCAGGTTCAGCTCGTCGCCGCCGCGCGGGCCGTGTTCGGCGTCGTAGAGCGCGCCTGTCACCGGGTGCCTGGCAAGACCCTGCGGGTTGCGGTGGCCGTAGCTCCAGATCGTGGGCATGGCGTCCTGCCGCCCCACGAAGGGGTTGTCCGACGGCACGCGCCCGTCGTCGTGAATGCGGTGGATCTTGCCGTTGGGCCGCGAGAGATCCTGGGCGTCCTTCTGCTGGCCGCGCTCGCCGATCGAGAAGAACAGGTAGCCATTGTCGAACACGAAACGCGATCCGAAGTGGACGTTGCCGCTGCGATACAGCTCGGCCGGCGCCTTGAAGAGCGTCTGCTGGTCCACGAACGACCCGTCGCGCAGTTTGCCGCGGACGACAACGGTCATCGCCGAGTCCTCGGCGCCAGGCTCGCTGTAGGAGAGATAGATCCAGCCGTTGTTCGCGTAGTCGGGATGCGGGGCGACGTCGAGCAGCCCGCCCTGTCCCTTGGCCCAGACGGCGGGCACGCCGGTGAGGGGCGCCGACACCGTGGCGCCGTCCACGTAACGCAGCGCGCCGGCCTTCTCGGTCACCAGCATCCGGCCGTCGGGCAGAAACGCCATGCCCCAGGGCAGGGCCACGCCTTCGGCAACGGTCTCGAGCCTGAAGGTGTGCTTCTCGCTCTTCACGACCTGGTCGGCCGCGGGCTTGGCGTAGCCCGCCGACTCGACCGCGGCGCGAGTGCGCACCTCGCGGATGTAGATGACCATCGCGCGGATGTCTTCGTCACTGAGGGTGCCGCCAAAGGCCGGCATCCCCGTGGCGAGGTGCCCGTTCTTGATCGACGCCGCCAGGCTGGCATCGTCGCCACCGTGCACCCAGGTCTCGTCGAGCATGCTCGGCGCCTGGTTGCCCTGCATGTTGTCGCCGTGACAACTGGCGCACAGCGTGGCGTACTGCTTGGAAATGTCGCGAGGGTTGGGCTGTGGCTGCGCGAGCAACAGCGGGCCGGCGGCCAGCGCGCCGACCACGAGGGCATAGGCCGAGACACGGAGAAACATGGCGGTCATTCCTGAGAGGTGCGTTCAACTGCCGACTTGACGACGAGGAAGGCTATCATGCCGCATGCCTCCGTTGGTCGTGCTGGTGTTGTCGATGGTGCTCGTCATCGCACTCATCGCCGTGGTGCGCGTGCATGCGTTCCTGGCGCTGATCGCCGGCGCGTTGTTCGTCGGGATCGTGGCCTCCGCCGTTCCGGGGGCGGAGACGGCGGGGACGGTGGCCACCGAGTTCGGCGGCGTGACGGGTCGGATTGGGCTGGTGATCGCGTTCGCGTCGATTGTCGGCCTGGCACTGCAGCGCAGCGGCGGCGCGAGCCGCATCAGCGAGGCGTTTCTGGGCCTCACCGGGGAGCGGCGGGCGCACATGTCGCTGTGGGCGAGCGGCTACGTGTTGTCGGTGCCGGTCTTCTTCGACACGGTCTTCTACCTGCTGGCCCCCATCGCGCGGGCGATGCACCGGCGCACGGGGCACAGCTACAGCCTCTACCTCATGGCAACCTTCGCCGGTGCTGCGGCCACGCACGTGTTCGTGCCTCCGACGCCGGGTCCTCTGGCCGTGGCGGCCACGCTGGGGGTGGACCTGGGCCAGATGATCCTCGTGGGCATCATCGTCGCGATCCCGGCCTCACTCGCGGGCATTGGCTACGCGATGTGGGCCAATCGCCGGCTGACGCCCGGGCTCAGTCCCCTGCCCCTGCCGGGCGCGGCGCCCGAAGCCGAAGGGGTGTCAGACGAACCGGTGGAACGCCCGCGCCTCGCCGTGGCCTTCCTGCCCATTGCGCTGCCGGTCGTGCTCATCGGCACGCGGACGATCATCGGCGCGCTCGGCGTGACCGGCCCGTTCGCCACGCTGATGGACCTGCTCGGCGACCCGAACGTCGCGCTGTTCGTGTCGGCCATCGCCGCCCTGGTAATGGTCAAGCGCGCATGCGGCTGGACGCTGCGGCGGCTGGCGACCTTCAGCGAGGAATCGCTCGGCAGCGCGGGGTCGATCATCCTCATCACGGCGGCGGGCGGCGCGTACGGGGCGATGCTCACACGCTCCGGCGTGGGCGGCAGCCTGGCGGCGCTGGCCAGCGACTTCCAGCTGCCCATCATGGTGATGGCCTTCGGCGTCGCCTCGCTCATCAAGGTGGCGCAGGGGTCGAGCACGGTGGCGATGATCACGACCGCCTCCATCCTCCAGGGCCTCTACGCAGCCGCACCGGCGGGGCTGCCGGCGCCGGTCTATGCCGCGCTCGCGGTCAGTGGAGGCTCGCTCGTGGGCTCGTGGATGAACGACAGCGGGTTCTGGGTGGTGTCGCGGATGGGCGGGCTCGACGAGGCCGATACCTTCAGGACGTGGACGGCCGTCGCCGCGGTGGTCGGGACGACGGGGTTCGTGATTGCCCTGCTGCTGAGTGTGGTGGTGCCGTTGTAGAGGGACAAAGGAACGAAGGAACGAAGGAACGAAGGAACGAAGGAAACGAAGGAGCGACGCACCAAGGGGAGGAGGTCCGGAAGACCGCGGCGCGCGGCGGGACATCTCCTTAGCTCCTTCGTTCCTTAGCTCCTTACTTCCTTCCTATCCTTCCCTATACCACTTCGCCACGCCGTCGTAGCTCACCCCCAGGTGCGCCAGCACCTCCGGCGGCGCGCCCTCCCACTTCGGCACGAAGGTGTTGCCCTTGTACTCGAGGTCGTCGATGCCCATCTTGCTGGTGAAGAAGCCCGTCG
>JAEZDP010000411.1 GCA_023418055.1 Acidobacteriota bacterium | reverse complement strand
GACATGGCCATGTCGGCCACGTACCCATCCCCTCGAGGCCCGATGTTGCCGCTCACGATGAGCGGACGCACGGCGTCGGCATACTGCTCACGCAGGTCGAGCAGCAGCCCGATGGCCGCGGCATTCGCGGCGTCGAGAGCTTCGGCGGTGTAGCCGATTCTGTCGGCCCAGTCCCGGCTCGCCCGCCACGTGGCGCTCTCGAGCACGAACCCCGTCCCTCGCTCGCGCGCCAGCTCGAGGTACGGTACGTAGTAGCGCCGCAGGGCGTTGCGGCCCTCCTCGTCGCGCAGCAGATGAAACGCGGCGAAGTGCGGAAGGTCGAGTCCTTCCAGAAAGATCAGCGTCGTCTCGATGCCGCCATCCGTCAGGAACAGGGGCGCAGCATCCAGGTGAGGTACAGGAAGTACAGGCATGGGGACATCCTCGGCGCCGGGGTCGGCACCGCCGTGTGTGTGTCGCAATCAGGCGCGGGCGCGGCCGGCCGGGGAGGCGCCGCCGCAGGAACGTCGTCTATCTCTACGTCGTGCGGCCCGAGTTGTTCCTCGAGCGCGCGCCAGGGCGTGCGCGCTAAGGCTCAGTCGTCACGGCCACTTCGAACACCCACGGCCACAGCTTCCCGGTCACCAGCAGATGGCCCGTGGCCGGATCGTGCGCGATGCCGTTGAGCACGTCGACGCCGCGCGATCGCTCGGTCGGCGTGAGCAGCCCCGTGAAATCCAGCCAGCCGGTCACCTCTCCCGTCGCCGGATCGATGCGAGCCACCCGGTCGGTCGGCCACACGTTGGCGTAGACCATCCCATCGACGTATTCGAGCTCGTTGAGCCGCGAGACGGGCGTGCCGTCGGCGCGCACCCGCACCCGTCCGATCTCGTCGAACGTCTCGGGCTGCCAGAACCGCAGCGCGTCGGTGCCGTCGCTCATGATGAGCCGCTGCCCGTCGTACGTGAGCCCCCATCCCTCGCCCGTATACGTAAACGTCTGCTGACGTTCGAAGCTGCGGCGGTCGTACACGAAGCCCGTGCCGCCCTGCCAGGTCAGCTGCACCACGCGGTCGCCGATCACCGCGATGCCCTCGCCGAAGTACCGCGGCTCGAGCGCGATCTGCTGCAGCACCCGCCCGCTCCGGAGATCGACGCGCCTCAGCGACGACTGCCCGTGCAGCCCCGTGCCCTCGTACAACTCTCCGTCCACCAGCTGCAGCCCCTGCGTGAACGCCGCCGGGTCGTGGGGATGGCTGCGCACCACCCGGTGCTGAAGCAGCGGCACGGCGCTGGACGTCCGGCCCGCCTGTGGCGCCGCCGTCGCGCCGGACGAGGAGCTGGGCGCCGACCCACACGCCAGGGCCAGGACCACGAGCGCGGCGAGAACGCCGGCCGAACGCAGGGTGCCGCGAGGAAGGCTCACGCCGGCAGTATCGCTGGGCCTGCACGCAGGCGTCCAGTCTCGGCGGCCCGCACCCGCGTGCGACGCACTACGCCGTGAAGACGCCGTCGACGTGCACGACATCCCGGCCGGCACGCGCCAGCAGTGCCGCGGAAGCCGCCGCGCGGACCCCGGTCGCGCAGTGCACGTACACCGGGCCATCCGACGGCACCTCGTCGAGCCGGCTGCGCAACCTGGTGTGGGCGATCTGCAGGGCCCCGGGCACGTGCCCAGCCGCATGCTCGGACGCCGAACGCACGTCGAGCACCTGCACCGGACCTTGTGCCTGGCGTCGCTCGAACGTCTCCATGTCGATGGACGGAATGCTCGCGAGGGTGACGCCGTCGGCCTGCACCTCGTCGAGCACGGCGACGGGCGCCCAGCCGGCCAGGTGGTCGTACCCGATGCGTCGGAGGTCGCGGCACGCCTCGTCAAGCGCCTGCTCCTCCACGAGCAGCACCACCGGCAGATCCGGGTCGAGCATCGATCCGACCACCGTGGGAAACGAGCGCGCCAGCGGTGCGTGGAAGGAGCCCGGGAGGTGGCCTCTCAGAAACAGCCGTCGGTCGTCGCGCGTGTCGAGCAACTGCGTCTCGTCGTCACCAACGAGGGCCGTCAGGTCAGCAGGGGTGAGCTGGCGCGGCAAGGGCGGCAGCCCGAGTACCGGCGGCCCCAGCCTATTCAGCCGCTTCATGGCTGCAAAGTAGAGCGGCGGTTCAGGCTGGTCAGACAGGATGAAGCGGACGAAGGCGTCCTCGCCCTCGGCCACCTTCCGCAGGGCTGGGGAGGTGCGCCGCTCGTACCCGATGGTCGACGTCGGGACGGCGCCAAGCGCCTTGCCGCAGGCGCTGCCAGCCCCATGGCCGGGCCAGATCTGCACGAAGTCGTCGAGACGCTCGAGGGCGCGCGCCGAGACATACAGCTGGCGGGCAGAGGCATCCATCGATCCGGTGATCCCCGCCGCCGTCTCGAGCAGGTCGGGCCGGCCCAGGTCGTTGACGAAGACGAAGTCGCCAGAGGCGAGGGCCATTGGCACGGTGGCGCCGCCGCCATGGTCGGTCACGAGAAACGACAGATGCTCCGGTGTGTGGCCCGGCGTGTGCCAGGCGCGCACCTCGATCTTGCCGATGTGGAAGGTCGCGGCATCCTGCAGCGTCACGACGTCCACACCGTCGTCGGCTGGCCAGGTGTAGCGCCACTCGTCGCCGCCAGCGCCCGACAGGTAGACCCGCAGGCCGGGTACCCGTGCCGCGAACTCACGAGCGCCCGAGAGGAAGTCGGCGTGAATGTGCGTCTCGGCTACGGCCACCACGCGCAGGCCTTCGCGGTCGGCCAGCGCCTCGTACCTGTCCACGTCGCGCTCGGGGTCGATGACGAGCGCCTCGCCGGTGGCCTGGCATCCGACCATGTACGCGTTCTGCGCAAGCTTCTCGTCCACGATCTGGCGAATGAGCATGGCTCCTCGAATCGGCGCGTGGTGGCCCCGGACCGGCCGGCCCCTCTGCCAGAGTGTAGCGCCGCGCGGGGATGGGATGAGCCGGACAGGCTAGACTGACCGGCATGTTCCTCGTGGACCAACTCGTGCTGATCGGCGGCATCCTGCTGGTGATCGGCATCGTCTCGAGCAAGGTCTCGGCGCGTCTCGGCCTGCCGGTGCTGGTGCTGTTTCTCGTCATCGGGATGCTGGCCGGCGAGGACGGACCGGGCGGAATCGAGTTCGACAACATCGTGGCGGCCCACGCGATCGGCACCCTGGCGCTCGGCGCCATCCTCTTCGACGGCGGGCTTCAGACGCGCACCGCGTCGCTGCGCGCCACGTGGAGGCCGGCGGCGCTGCTGGCGACCGTTGGCGTCCTGGTAACCGCGGTGGTGACGGGCGTGGCGGCGTGGCAGATACTCGACGTCTCGCTGCTCACGGGCCTCCTGCTCGGCAGCATCGTCGCGTCGACCGATGCCGCGGCGGTGTTTGCGGTGCTGCGCTCGCAGGGTGTCAATCTCCGCGCACGTCTGGCCGCGACACTGGAGGTGGAAAGCGGGTCGAACGACCCGATGGCCATCTTCCTCACGATTGGGCTGCTGCAGTTGTCAACAGGCGAGATCGAGCCAGGCCTGGCGCTGTTTCGCCTGTTTGCTGCCCAGATGGGTATCGGGGCCTGCGTCGGCCTGGCGGCCGGGTGGCTGTCAGTCTTTGTCATCAACCGCATCAACCTCGCGGCGATGGGGTTGTACCCGGTGCTGGTCGGGGCGTGCGGGCTGTTGGCGTTCGGATCGGCCGCGATGCTGGGCGGCAGCGGGTTCCTGGCGATCTACCTGGCAGGCATCGTCGTCGGCAACAGCCGCATGGTGTTCCAGCGCGGCACGTTCATGTTCATGGACGGCATCGCGTGGGTGGGGCAGATCACGATGTTCGTCGTGCTCGGGCTGCTCTGTACGCCGTCGGAACTGGTCACGGTGGCGGTGCCCGCGCTCCTCATCGCCGCGGTGCTCATCCTCGTCGCAAGGCCGCTGGCGGTGGTGCCGCTGCTGCTGCCGTTCGGGTTCAGCGCCCGCGAACACCTGCTGATTTCGTGGGTGGGGCTCAAGGGGTCGGTGCCAATCATCCTGGCGACGTTTCCGCTGATGTTTGCCGTGCCCGAAGGGTCGCTCATCTTCAACGTGGTGTTCTTCGTCGTGCTGGTGTCTGCCACGCTGCAGGGCTGGACGCTCCCGCCGCTGGCCGCGAAGCTCGGGCTGCAGGACCCCAACGTCGCCAGTGCGCAGGTGTCACTCGAACTGCTCGCGCTGCATCAGGTCAACGCCGAGATCATCGACTACCCCATTCCCGCATCGTCGGAACTGGTGGGGCGAACGGTGCGCGACCTGCAACTGCCGGAAGGCGCGCTGGTGGCGCTCGTGTCGCGAGACACGAGCCTGGTGGCCCCGCGAGGCTCGACACGGATCGAGGCGGGCGACCACCTCTTCGTCATCACGCCGGCGACGCTGCGTCCGACGGTGGACGAGCTCATGCGCGCTCGGGCCTGAGCGGGCCGCTCAGTCTTCGACGCGCGTCCGTGCGACGCCGAGGAACACCTCGAGGTCACCGCTCAACGCCCCGGCCGTCCACACCTTGGCGTACACGCGTCGCAGGTCGTCGACTGACACGAGGCGCATCGCGACCCGGTTGGCCAGCTGCTCGGTCTGCAGGAACGGATGGTGGGTGAAGATCCAGACGTGGCCCAGTTCGTGCGCCAGGAGCGCATCGAGTTCCTCCGTGGACAAGGCCTGGAGAAAACCACGTTCGATCGAGAGCAGGAACCCCGGCCGCCCGGGTGCACGGCGCACGGACGCGATGGTCGGGTTCGACTCGACCACCGCGACCTGCACGTCGTCGGCAATCCCGAGCGTGGCACGCAACCTGTCGACGACGCGCTGGACCTCGGCGGTGGTGCGTGGTGAGGCGCCGCGCGGACTCGCCATCGACGAGCTCGAGCATGTCGCGAGCAGCATGAGGACGCCGCAGAGCCACCGAGGGCGTCCAGCGTGGTGGCACTTCTTACCCACCTGCAGGTATTCCTTACTCATCGCTGAAGGCCGCCACGCCGGCAGATGCGCGTAACCCGCTGTCTGCAGTGCACTTGACTTGATGGGAACACCTGGCAAGGTGCTTGCTCCAGAGAGAGGCAGTTGGCAACGCTGGCTGCCTTGCAGCCTTCAGACATAGAGAGGAGTTCGACCATGAAGATGTCCTCGAAGACGTGTGCGGCCCTCACGATGACGGCATTCCTCGCCAGTGGTTCATCGGCGTTCGCCTGGCAGGCGCCCGCCGTCCAGCCGGCCCCGACCTCCCAGCACGACGCCGCGACGGTGATGGACACGGTGACAGGTGAGCTGGTGCAGGTGGACCCCGACGCCATGACGCTCACAATCAAGAGCGCCGACGACACC
>JAEZDP010000471.1 GCA_023418055.1 Acidobacteriota bacterium | reverse complement strand
GCCGCGCAGCAGGCGCCGGCGCCCCCGCGCCCCTTCCCCGAGGGCGCCAAGATTGCCTACGTCGACCTCAACGTCGTGGCGTCGCAGTCGAAGGAAGGCCAGGCCGCCGGGCAGAAGATCAAGGAGATGCAGGCGAAGATCCAGGCCGATCTCGACGCGAAGCAGAAGAACCTGCAGACCGCCCAGGCGAAGCTCGAGCAGGGCGGCGCCCTGTTGAGTGAGTCGGCGCGTGCCCAGCAGGCCAAGGAGATCGAGCGCATGCAGGTCGACCTGCAGCGGGCGTCGCAGGATGCCAACCAGGACGTCGGCGAGTTCACCCAGCAGCTGCAGCTCGAGTTCCAGCAGAAGCTGCTGCCGGTCATCGCCCGGGTGGCGACCGCCAAGGGCCTGCACTTCATCTTCAGCATCGCCGACTCGGGTGTCGTCTTCGTCGACCCCGGCCTGAACGTCACGACCGATGTCATCGCCGCCCTCGACGGTGGTGCCGCGGCCACCCCGCCGCCGGCCGGTCAGTAGGTCGTTCGTCCTTTCCGCGTCCCACCGCGCCGGTCCGGAGCCCTGCTTCCGTCCGGCGCGTCCTTCGCTCGTGTCCTTCGAGACCCACGTGTCCATCAACATCCCTCAAGTCGTCGACCGGCTCTGCTATCGGTATCCCACGCTGCTGGTCGATGCCGTCACCGACTTCGTGCCCGGTGAGCGGGTCGTCGCGGTCAAGAACGTCACCGTCAACGAGGACTTCTTCCAGGGCCATTTCCCCGGCTCACCCGTGATGCCCGGCGTGCTGATGATCGAGACACTCGCCCAGGTGGCCAGCATCCTGCTGCTGCAGGGCGAGTCTGGAACGTCCAGCGAACGCACGGCCATCCGCGCCGTCCGCGGCGCCAAGTTCAGGCGGCAGGTGGTGCCGGGCGACCAGGTGCGGCTCGAGGTGTCCACCGAACGGCGGCGCGGCCCCATCGCCTGGGTGCGCAGCATGGCGTACGTCGGCGAGCACGTGGTGGCCGAGGGGCGGCTCGTCATTGCCGTGGACGGACAGCAGCCCAACGTGCATCCGACCGCCATCGTGGCCTTCGGCGCGCGCATCGGCGCGGGGACGGACGTGGGGCCGGGTGCGGTGATTGGCCCGAACGTCACCATCGGACCGCAGTGCCGCATCGGCGCGAACGCCGTCATCGATGGCCATACGACCATCGGCGAGGGCACGGTCATCTTTCCGTGCGCGTCGATCGGGCTCATCCCCCAGGACACGAAGTTCAAGGGCGAGCCCACGCGGCTCGACATCGGGGCGCACAACGTGTTCCGCGAGTTCGTGACGATTCACCGCGGCACGGCGGGCGGCGGTGGCGTGACGCGCATCGGCAACCACAATCTCTTCATGGCGTACTCCCACGTGGCGCACGACTGCCAGGTGGGGAACCACACCATCTTCGGCAACGGCGCGACGCTCGGCGGACACGTGAGCGTCGAGGACTACGCCACCATCAGCGCGTTCTCCGGCGTCCATCAGTTCTGCCGCATCGGCCGGCACGCCTTCATCGGCGGCTATTCCGTGGTCACGAAAGATGCGCTGCCCTTTGCCCGGACCGTCGGCAATCGCGCGCGGAACTATGGGCTCAACACCATCGGTCTCATGCGTCGCGGCTTCACGCCCGAGGTGGTCAGCCGGCTGCGTCACGCGTATCGGTACCTCCTGCTGTCGAAACTCAATACCACCCGCGCGTTGGCGCAGATCGAGAGCGATCCCGACCTGCAGTGCGCCGAGGTGCAGTACCTCATCGATTTCATCCGCGGATCCAGGCGCGGCGTGATTCTGCGGCGTGCCCTGCGGCGCCAAGAGGACGTCTCGGCCGATGAGTGACGCGGCCGCTCCGCTCGGCCTCATCGCCGGCAACGGCAGGTTCCCGCTGCTCGTGCTCGAGGCCGCCCGCTCGCTGGGCCGCCCGGTGACGGTCGTGGCCGTGAAGGAAGAGGCCGGCCCCGACCTCGAAGCCCTGGCCGCCCGGCAGGGTGCCTCGCTCGAGTGGGTGTCGCTCGGACAACTCGGCACCTGCATCGACGTGCTGCGGAAGGGCGGCTGTCGCGAGGCGGTGATGGCCGGGCAGGTCAAACACGCCAAGCTGTTTGCCGGCATCACGCCCGACTGGACCTTCATGCAGGTGCTGATGCGCCTGCGTGCCAAGTCCACCGATGCCTTGATCTCGGCGGTGGCCGACGTCCTGCGCGGCAAGGGCATCGAACTCATCGACTCGACACAGCTGCTGGCGCCACTGATGGCCGGTGCGGGCCTGCTGGCCGGACCGCCGCTCGATGCCGACCAGGAAGCCACTCTGGCCTTCGGCTACCGGATGGCCGACGCCATCGCGGGCCTCGACATCGGCCAGACGATTGTCGTCAAGGACAAGGCGGTCGTGGCCGTCGAGGCCATGGAAGGCACCGACGAGACCATCCTGCGTGCCGGACGCATCGCCGGCCCGGGCAGTTGCGTCGTGAAGGTGGCCAAGCCCCAGCAGGACATGCGCTTCGACGTCCCCGTCGTCGGCGTGCCGACGATCGGCGTGCTGCAGGAAGCGGGCGTGGCCGTGATGTCACTCGATGCCGGCAAGACGCTTGTCGTGGATGGCCCGGCGATGTACGAGGCGGCCGCTGCGGCAGGCATCACGATTATCGGACGATCCACGTCCACGGGCGCCCACGATGGCTAGCCGGCTGCGGGTGGGGGTCGTGGGGGTGGGGGCGCTTGGCCGGCATCACGCCCGCATCCTCGCCGCCATCGACGATGTGGAGTTCGTCGGGGTGGCTGACACGGACGGCGATCGTGCGCGTGCGGTGGCCGAAAGCTACGGCGTGCCGGCCTTCGACAGCGCCGAGGCCCTCGTGGGGCGTGCGGACGCAGTGTGCGTGGCCGCCCCCACGGAGGCCCACCACGCGGTGGCCGGCGCGCTCATCGACGCGGGCATCCACGTGCTGGTGGAGAAGCCGATGACCACCACGCTCGCGCAGGCCGACGACCTCGTGGCGCGTGCCGCCGCACGGGACGTGGTGCTGGCGGTCGGCCACACCGAGCGGTTCAATCCCGCCATTGACGTCGCGCTGCCGTACCTCACGCGTCCCAGGTTCATCGAGGTGCACCGGCTGGGCACGTTTCCCGACCGCAGCCTCGACATCGACGTGGTGTTCGACCTGATGATCCACGACCTCGACCTGCTGCTGGCGGCGCTCCAGCAGGACGTGGTGTCGATCGAGGCGGTGGGCGTGCCGGTGTTGACCGACCGCGTCGACATCGCCAATGCCCGCCTGCGCTTTGCCGACGGGTGCATTGCCAACCTCACGGCCAGCCGCATCAGCCGCGACCGCGTGCGCAAGATCCGATTCATCGAACCGGCGTCTTATGTATCGGTGGACTATGCGAGCCGCGACGTCGAGGTGTGGCGGCTGCGGCGCCCGGAAGGCGGCGGACGTCCGGCCATCGAGGGCGGGCCGGTCGCCGTGCCGGACCGTGAGCCGCTCCGTCGCGAGATCGAGGACTTCCGCGACGCCATCGTCTCGAGGCGGCCTCCCCGCGTCACGGGCGAGGACGGGCGGCGCGCGCTTGCGCTGGCCCAGCGCATCAACGACACGATGAGTCGCGAGTAGGTGACACGCAGCATGACCGAGATGACAGACGAGGTGAACGTCCGCGTGGCGGACGGCCAGCCCCTGACGCCCGCGCAGCAGCGCTGGGTGATCGAGACGCCCGACATCGTGCAGCTCGGGATGCTTGCCACCAGCGCCCGAGCGCGGCGCACCGGCGCGTCCGCGACGTTCGTGCGGGTGGACGAGGTGCCCCTCGAGGCCGTGGAGGGCTGGGAGGTGTCGCCAGAGGCCGGCGAGGTCCGCGTGGTGGGGACGCCGCAGAGCCTCGATGCCGCCCTCGCAGCCGTCGGCCGGCTGCGAGCCGCGAGCGGTGTGCCCGTCACCGGCTTCACGCTGCACGACCTGGCCCACACGGCCGGACAGGCGCTGGCGACCTGGTGTGCCGCCCTCCGCGACGCGGGGCTGTCGGCAGTGGCACTGGCACGCACCGACAGGCTTGAGGAGGCGTGGCTCGAAACGCTCGCGTCGGCGGGCCTGCCGTTGCAGGCGCTGGCGCCGGGCACACCCGTGGCTGGCGAGGCGCAGTTGGTACTGCTGGCACAGGTCGCCGAGTGGCACGCGCGCCACGGCCTTGTCCGCGCCTATCAGCCGCTGGCTCTCGAGGTGCCTCCCGTGGACCCGTCCACGGGCTACGACGACATGCGCGCGGTGGTCGCGGCGCGGCTCGTCCTGCTCGATGGCCCCCGGGTGCAGGTGCACTGGGGTCGCGCCGGCGCGAAGCTCGCCCAGGCGTGCCTGCTGTTTGGTGCGGACGACCTCGACGGCGTCCCGGCTCGCGATGCCATGCCGCACGGGCCACGGCGCTCAATCATCGAGGAAGTGCGCCGCAACATCCGGGCGTGCTCGCTCGATCCGGTGGAACGCCTCGCAGACTTCTCGGTTCGTTCCGGGCAGGCGGTGGACGCGACGGCATGACGAGGATAGGCGCCGTCGAGTTCCTGAACGCGCGTCCGCTGGTCTACGGCCTCGAGCAGGAGGCGTGGTGCGAGGTGCGCTTCGACGTCCCGTCGGTGTGCGCGCGCCTGCTGCACGCCGGCGACATCGACCTGGGCCTGGTCCCGGCCATCGAACTGCTGCGAGGGCCCCGGCCCTACGACGTGGCGGCCGGCCCCTGCATCGGCTGTCGCGGCGCGGTCGCGTCGGTGGCGCTGTTCAGTCGCGTGCCCGTGGAGCAGGTCCGCACGATCGCCCTCGACACCAGTTCGCGGTCGTCGGCCGCCCTGCTGCGGATCCTGTGTGCCCGGCACTTCGGCATCGCACCGGTCTTCGTCGATCGGCCTCCGCACCTGGCAACCATGCTCGAGGGGGCTGATGCAGCGTTGCTCATCGGCGATCCGGCACTCGACGCGCCCTGGCAGGCCCTTGGCCTCGACATGATCGATCTGGGGCAGGCCTGGTGGGACATGACGGGCCTGCCGTTCGTGTTCGCCGTTTGGGCGGGCCGTCGGGGCCAAGTGGCGATTGACGTCGCGGACCGGCTGGCGAGGGTCAAGGACGCCGGTGTGGCCGCCATTCCGGCGATTGCCGCGGCCTATGCGGACGGCGATGTGGCCCGCCAGGCACGGGCGCAGCAGTACCTGCAGCAGCACATCAGGTACGATCTGGACGAGGAGGCTCGCCGCGGCCTGGCCACGTATCTGGATCTGGCCGTCGAGCTGGGCCTGGCCCCGGGCCCCGCCACCGGTCATTCGTGGGTCGGCACGGCGCCGGCCGTCTCGGCGCGGGCGTGAGCCCGTCGTCACGGAGAGCGTGTCGTGTCGATTGAAGCGGTCGCAGAACGAGTTCGGGCGGGCATGCGGGTCTCGGCCGACGAGGCGCTGTCCCTCTATCTCGAGGCGCCCACCTGGCTGCTGGGGGAACTGGCCGACGGCATCAGGGCGCGGCGGCATCCCGAGCGCCACGTCACCTACATCATCGATCGCAACGTCAACTACACGAACGTCTGCGTCGCGCGCTGCAATTTCTGTGCGTTCTATCGCACGGTCGGCTCGGCCGATGGCTACGTGCTGTCGCACGACGAGGTCTTCCGGAAGATCGACGAGACCATCGAGGTGGGGGGCGTCCAGCTGCTGCTGCAGGGCGGGCACAATCCCGACCTGCCCATTGCCTGGTACGAGGACCTCTTTCGTGCCGTGAAGGCGCGCTACCCCGAGTTCAAGCTGCATGCGTTGTCGCCGCCCGAGGTGCTGCACATCAGCCGCACGTCGCGCCTGCCGGTGCCCGAGGTGATTGGCCGCCTCATCGATGCCGGCCTCGACAGCGTGCCGGGCGGCGGCGCCGAGATTCTCGTCGATCGCGTGCGCAAGCTGCTCAACTGCTACAACAAGGCCACGGCCGACGAGTGGATCGCGGTGATGGGCGAAGCGCACCGTGCAGGCCTGCGCACCACGGCGACGATGATGTACGGCAGCGTCGAGACGCCGGCCGAACGCATCGAACACCTGATGCGGCTGCGTGCCCTGCAGGATGAGACCGGCGGCTTCACCGCGTTCATCACCTGGAGCTATCAGCCCGACCACACGGAACTCGCAGGTTACGAGTTGACGGGGGTCGAATACCTTCGCACGCTGGCCCTGGCTCGCATCGTCCTCGACAACGTGGACAACCTGCAGGCCTCCTGGGTGACGCAGGGCGGCAAGGTGGGGCAGCTCAGTCTTGGCTTCGGCGCCAACGACATGGGCAGCGTGATGATCGAGGAGAACGTCGTGCGGGCCGCGGGCGCGAGCTACTGCATGGACGAGATCGAGATCGTGCGGAACATCGAGAACGCCGGGTTCACGGCCCTGCGGCGCAACATGCACTACGACGTGCTGGGCGGGCCGATCTTCCGCGAGCGCCGCGTGCCGCGCCGTCTCAGCCTCGACGTGGCGAAGCGCGAGGGCGACGTGCTGATGCCGGCGGAACTGTCGGCCTACGAAGCACGCAGCCGCGCGGGACGCGCCGCCCGCCAGCAGGTCGGACGGTCGTCCTGACCGCCACGATGCGCATCCGCCTGCACGCCGAGCATCTGCTGCCGATAGCGGCGCCGCCGCTGGCGGGTGGGTGGGTGGAGCTCGAACACGGCCGCGTCGTGCGCACTGGCGGCCGCCCTCATGCCGACGGCCCCGTCGACGCCGAGGTGGACCTCGGACCCGTCGTAGTGATGCCTGGCCTGGTCAACGCGCACGTTCATCTGGAACTGTCACACCTGCGCGGGCGTGTGCCGCCCGCTGACGCGTTCGTCGCGTGGGTCACCACGATGCTGCGCACCCGGCGTGACGTGCCCGCGGCCGACGGTGAGGTGATCGCGGCCGCCGTGGACGAGGCGCACCGATCCGGCACGGTGGCCTTCGGCGACATCGGTAATACCGACGCGGCCGTGGCACCGCTTGCGGCCTCGGGTCTCGACGCCTGGCACTTCCACGAGATGATCGGGTTTCGCGGCGGCACGGGCGCTGCCCGAGCCGAGGCAGCCTGGCACGACGTCGGCCGCTCCGACCAACCAGCAGGGCAGGGCCATCTGCGGCGCGGTGTGGCGCCCCATGCCCCCTATTCGACGGCGCCCGATCTCATCGCTGGCATCACCAGGGGCCTCGATGCCGACCAGACACGCCGATCGTCCATCCACCTGGCGGAGGGCGTCGAAGAGCTGCAGCTGCTGCGCGATGGCAGCGGGCCCTGGCGCGAGCTGCTGGAGCGGTTTGGCACCTGGGATCCCGACTGGACCGTCCCGCACGCCGATCCGGTGACCTATCTCGAGCGGATCGACGCCCTGCATCCGCACCTGCTCGTGGTGCATGGCACCCAGGTGACACGCGCCGGTCTGGCACGACTCGCACGCGCCGGCACGACCCTGGTGGTCTGCGCCCGCAGCAATGCGTGGGTGGGGGTCGGTGCGCCGCCTGTCGCGGAGGCACTTGCGGCAGGTGTGCGGCTCGCCGTGGGGACCGACAGCCTGGCGAGTGTCCCGGACCTCGAAATGTTCGCGGAACTCGCTGCCCTGGCGCGGCTGGCGCCCGAGGTGCCGGCCTCAGTGCTGCTGCGCGCCGCGACGCTGGGTGGCGCCCAGGCGCTGGGACTCGAGCATCTTGGCGCGGTGGTGCCTGGCACCTCTGCACGACTGCTCGTCGTCGCCGTGCCCGCCGGCGTGGGCGATGTCGAACGGTGGCTCGTGTCGGGCGAGGTCCAGCCCGCGCACGTGCGGTGGTTGCCCGACTGCCTGCACGAGGCTGGCATAGGCGAGGAGTGGTGCGCGTGAGCCTTGTCGAACGCATCGGTGTCTACCTGTCGTTCGTCAGGTTCAGCCACTCGCTGTTTGCCTTGCCGTTTGCGCTGGTCGGCGCCGTGCTTGCCGCACGCACGACCCCGCTCACGTGGGGGCGGGTGGCGTGGATCGTCGTGGCGATGGTCGCCGCCCGCAGTGCCGCGATGGCCTTCAACCGCATCGTGGACGCGCGGTTCGACGCGCTCAACCCGCGGACGGCCCAGCGCGAGTTGCCGCGCGGCGCGATGTCGCGGCTCGAGGCGTGGGTGTTCCTCGCGGTGTCGGCCGCGTGTTTCATGTGGGCGTCGTTCGCCCTCGGCTGGCTCTGCGGCGTGCTGTCGCCCGTCGCACTCGCGATCGTGTTCTGGTACTCGCTGGCGAAGCGCTACACGTGGGCCACGCAGTTCTTCCTGGGGCTGGCCATGGCGGTGGCTCCGGTGGGTGGCTGGCTGGCCGCCGGGGGAGGGGCGTCGTGGGAACCGGTGCTCCTCGCGCTGGCCATCGGCACATGGGTGGGAGGCTTCGACATCCTCTACGCGTGCCAGGACCTCGCGTTCGATCGTGCGCACGGGCTGCGGTCGATTCCCGTGAGGTTCGGCGTGGCGCGGTCGCTGCAGTTGTCGCGGCTCCTGCACCTGGCGACGGTCGCCTGCCTCGCGCTGCTCGGCATCGTCGGGGGCCTGGGCGTCGTCTATCACGGAGGGGTGGCGCTCGTGGCGCTGCTGCTCGCCTACGAGCAGTCGCTCGTCTCGGAGGACGACCTGTCGCAGGTGAAGCGGGCGTTCGACCTGAATGGATGGGTAGGCGTCCTCTATCTCGTCACGACTGGATTGAGTCTCTATGTCCACTGATTCGAACCGCCGCATCGTGCTGGCGTTGACCGGCGCGAGTGGTGCGCTCTATGCCGTTCGCACGCTGGCCGCGCTGCTGCAGGCCGGGCAGGTGGTCGACGTCGTGGCATCCGAATACGGACGGCGGCTGCTCGTGGACGAACTCGGCCCCGACGCGCGCATCGACCGACTGCCAGCCTTCATGCTGGCGCGCTACGGCGACGGCGTGCTCCGGGGACGCTGGGTGGTGCACAGCAACAAGGACCTCGGCGCCCGCATCGCC
This sequence comes from Acidobacteriota bacterium, assembly GCA_023418055.1. Lineage (GTDB taxonomy): Bacteria > Acidobacteriota > Vicinamibacteria > Vicinamibacterales > Vicinamibacteraceae > JAEZDP01. The sequence continues at coordinate 16,478 of JAEZDP010000471.1, read as the reverse complement.
AGTGGCAGCCGCGGCGCGGACGCCATGGTCGTCGTGCCGTGTTCGATGAAGACGATGGCGGCCATTGCGCACGGGCTGTCACGGTCGCTCGTGGAGCGGGCTGCCGATGTGATGCTGAAGGAGCGGCGGCCGCTCGTCATCGTGCCGCGCGAGACGCCCATGAGCCTGCCGCAGTTGCGCAACATGGTGGCGTGTGCCGAGGCCGGGGCGATCGTGGTGCCGGCCATGCCGGGGTTCTACCAGCGCCCGCAGACCATCGACGACCTGGCCGACTTCATGGCCGGGCGCATCCTGTCGCTGCTCGGCATTCCCCACAATCTCTATCCCGTCTGGGATCCGGACACGTCCGCCTGAGTCATGCCTGCTTCCTCCAGCCACTACGGCGGGCTTCAGCCCTCCACCGACCGGCGGCCCGCAAGGATTGCGGGCATGTTCGACGCGATTGCCGGCAGATACGACCTGCTGAACCACGTGCTCAGCGGCGGTCTGGACGTCTACTGGCGGTGGCGCGCCGTCCGGCGCCTCCGGCTGACGGGCCGTGGCTCCGTGCTCGACCTCTGTACCGGCACCTGCGACGTGGCGCGGGCCATCGTCAAGGGGCGCAAGGCACGGCGGGTCGTCGGCATCGACTTCTCGGGCGAGATGTTGCGGGTGGGGCAGGCCAAGCTGCGCGCCGAGGGCCGCACCTCGGCGGTGCCGCTGGCGCGGGGTGACGCGATGGCCATCCCCCTCGCCGACCGCAGCGTCGAAGCCGTGACCATCGCCTTCGGCATCAGGAACGTCCAGGACGCGCGCGTGACGCTGCGCGAGGTCGCCCGCGTACTTCGTCCCGGGGGCCGGGTCGCCATCCTCGAGTTCTCGACGCCGCAGCTGCCGGGCATCCGGCAGGCCTACCTCTGGTATTTCCGCCACGTGCTGCCGCGTATCGGGCGGCTGGTGTCGCGGCACGGGGAGGCGTACGCCTACCTGCCGGCATCTGTGGACGGGTTTTCGTCGCCGCGAGACTTCGTGGCGCAGCTCGAGCAGGCCGGGTTGACCGGGGCCACGGCCGTCCCTTTGACCTTCGGCGTCGTCTACCTCTACGTGGCGCAGCGGCCGTCATAGGGCGCCGCGGCTCGAGGGGTCCCCCCAGTCACCTCGCCCGCCGCCTATACTGAAGCGACCGCTGATGTTCATCAACCTCGACGATCACCGCCCGGAACCGCCGACGATCGACAGTGCGATGTCGCGTCGGGAGGGCGTGCTGCTCTCGATGTTCCTGCACGGCGTGTTCCTCGCGGTGCTGCTCTTTGGCCCGCAACTCCCGTTCGTCCAGCAGTGGGCCGAGGAGGCTGAACAACGACGGCAGGAGGCGTTGCAGGAGGCGCTCGAGCGGCAACGGCAGCAGCCACAGCAGGACCAGCCCCGGTTCGTGTTCGTCCAGCCCCGGCTCGACATGACCGAGGGCCGTCCCCGCGAGAACGCCCCGCTGGCCGACCTCGACCGCAGCGCACGCACGCTGCAGAACACCCCGGAGGCGACCAACAGCCAGCCGTTCTCCGAAGGTGATTCGCTCGAGTTCGTGGAGCGGACCGAGGCGCGGGAACTGGCCAAGGGACGCGGGCCGGCACCCGAGCCCTCCGAGTCGACGGCACCGGCGGAGCCGGCATCGCAGGCTGCACCCCAGCAGGCAGACAACCGGCAGGTGCAGGCGCCCACGCCCGCCGATGGCGGCATGGACCTGCGTCAAGGCGACACAGGGTCGCTCGCCCGTGGCTCGCAGGGCACCGTCGCCCCGCAGACGGGCGTCGCCGCCGGCAACGCGGCCGCCCGTCCGCCGGGCGGTGCGCTGGGCGAGGCGTTGCGGAATCTCGAGAAGTACGTCCAGCAGGAAGCCTTCAACAACCCCGATGGCGGCAACTCGCCGTTCGGGCCCTACATCCAGTTCGACACCAAGGGCGTGGAATTCGGGCCCTGGATCAGGCGCTTCATCGCCCAGATCAAGCGTAACTGGCTGATTCCCGAAGCGGCGCGGCTGCTCAAGGGCCATGTGGCCATCACCTTCAACGTCCACAAGGACGGGCGCATCACCGACATCACGGTGCTGCGTCCGTCGGGCACCGACGCCTTCGACCGCGCGGCCGCCAATGCCCTGGCCTGGTCGAACCCGACGATGGCACTGCCGCCGGAGTATCCGTCGCCGACGGCGTTCTTCACGGTGACCTTCTTCTACAACGAGCAGCCCCCCTCGCAGTAGCGGGGGCCAGAACCGTGACCGCGACGCGTCCCCCATCGCTGCTGGCGGTGCTTGGTCCCACGGCCACCGGCAAGAGTGCGCTCGGCATTGCTCTCGCCGAGCGGTATGGCGGCGAGATCGTCAACTGCGATTCCACGGCGGTGTACCGCGCGTTCGACATCGGCACCGACAAGGTGCCGGTGGACGCGCAGCACGGCATTCCGCATCACCTGATCGACCACGTCGAGCCGACGGCCGTGTACTCGGCGGCCCACTATGCGCGCGATGCGGCGGCGTGCGTGCGCGCGATCACGGCACGCGGCCGCGTGCCGATCCTGGTGGGCGGCCCCGGCTTCTACTTACGGGCGCTCGTGCGGGGGTTGTTCGAAGGGCCCGGGCGCGACGACGCCTTGCGCGAGGCCTTGCGGACCATCGCCCGGCGTCGTGGGGTGGAGCATCTGCATGCGATGGTCGCGCGGCTCGATCCGGCGTCGGCTGCGCGCATCATGCCGCGGGACGAGAAGCGGCTGGTGCGGGCGCTCGAGGTCTGCCTGCTCACGGGACGCCCGCTGTCGGCGCACTTCGACGAGACGCGATCGCTGCTTGCCGACTACCGTGTCTTCGGCCTGGGATTACGACTGCCGGCCGAGGACATCGGCGCGCGAGTGGCACGTCGAGTGGATCAGCAGTTCGCGCGCGGTGTCGTGTGCGAGGTGGAGCAGTTGCTTGCGGCCGGCGTCCCGCGCAGTGCGCACCCGTTCAGCGGTCTCGTGTACCGGCAGATCCTCGAGATGCTCGACGGCGTGCGCGACGAACCCGACACGCGTGCGCTCATCACGCGCGAGAACCGCCACTACGCCAGGCGGCAGTTGATCTGGTTCAGGAAAGAGCCTACGCTGAAGTGGCTCGATGGCGCCGGCGAGTGGCCTGCCACCTTCGCATCTGCGTGCCAGGCGATCGACTCCTGGGGAGTGTCCCGCTGATGCCGACCCACCGCGACGCGAAGTCGTCTGCTCCGCCGAACATTCAGGACGTGTTTCTCAACTCCGCGCGGCGTGAGCGTCTCACGGTGACCATCCGCCTGGTGGACGGCCTGGTCCTCGACGGACGCATCAAGAACTTCGACCGCTTCGCGCTGGTCGTCGAGCACGATGGCGCCGATCACATGATCTTCAAGCACGCGATCGCAACCATTCGATCCAATCGCTCGATTGCCAACTACTTCTCGTCGGCTGCGCCGCACGACGGCTAGCCCTCTCCGCGCGGTCGCCGTGTTCCCGTTCCCCCGCGTGTTTCTCGTCGTGCTCGACAGTGTCGGCATCGGCGAACTGCCCGATGCGGCGCGATACGGCGACGAGGGCAGCGACACCCTCGGGCACGTGGCGTCGGCCACCGGTCTTCGCCTGCCGACGCTCTGCCGGTGGGGGCTGGGCCGAGTCGTGCCGGCGCTGGCCTGCGAGGCTGGTGACACCGAGGGCGCCACCGGTCGCATGGCCGAGGCCTCGCCGGGGAAGGACTCGGTGACCGGGCATTGGGAAATCGCCGGCCTCGTCTTGCCGCGCGCCTTCCCGACCTTCCCTCAGGGCTTTCCCCCCGACGTCATCGCCCGCTTCGAGGCGGCCATCGGACGCCAGACGCTGGGAAACGTCCCTGCCTCGGGCACGACGATCCTCGACCAACTCGGCGAGGCGCACGTTGCGACGGGGCAGCCGATCGTCTACACCTCGGCCGACAGCGTCTTTCAGATTGCCGCGCACGAGGACGTGGTGCCGGTGGACGAGTTGTACCGCTACTGCGAGGTGGCCTTCGAGATCGTGGCTCGCGGGATGGGTGTGGGACGCGTCATCGCCCGGCCGTTTGTCGGCACCCCAGGCGCGTGGACGCGCACCAGCCGTCGCCACGACTTCGCGCTGCCGCCTCCCGAGCCCACGCTGCTCGACCAGCTCTCAGCGGCGGGCCATCACGTGCACGCCATCGGGAAGGTGCACGACCTGTTTGCCGGCCGCGGCGTCGGCACGCACCGGGCGACCACGTCGGACGCCGACGGGCTGCAGGGGTTGCGTGAGGCGGCCGAGGCGGTCACGACGGGTCTCATCTTTGCCAACCTCGTCGACTCCGACCAGTTGTACGGCCATCGTAACGACGTCGAGGGCTATGCGCGCAACCTCGAGCGTGTCGATGCCGGACTGGCAGCCCTGCACGCCTGCCTGCAACCCCACGATCTGCTCGTCGTGACGGCGGACCATGGCAACGACCCGGCCACCCCCAGCACCGACCACTCGCGCGAATACGTGCCGCTGCTGGCGGTGGGGCCGCGCGTGACCTCCGGCACCGACCTCGGCACGCGCACGACCTTCGCCGACCTGGGGCAGACCCTGGCCGACAACTTCGGCGTGGGCCCGCTTCCGTACGGCACCAGTTTCCTTTCCGCGCTGGTGGGCCCTGCATCATGACCATTCGCGAACAGCTCGAACAGCGCGAGTACGACACGCTGAGTCCACACGCCACGCGCAGTGCCGATTCGAAAGGGCGAAACCGTCCCGAGCCGGACGATCCGATCCGGCCGGCCTTTCAGCGCGATCGCGACCGGGTGGTGCACTCGAAGGCGTTTCGGCGCCTGAAACACAAGACGCAGGTGTTCTTCGCCCCGACGGGCGACCACTATCGCACCAGGCTCACGCACACGCTCGAGGTGTCGCAGGTGGCCCGCACGATTGCCAAGGTGCTGCGCCTGCACGAGGAGCTCACCGAAGCCATTGCGCTCGGGCACGACCTCGGCCACACGCCGTTTGGCCACGCGGGCGAACGCGTGCTCGATCAACTGGTGCCGGGAGGCTTCAGTCACTCGGCGCAGAGCCTGCGCATCGTCGAGGTGCTGGAGCACGGGCGCCGTGGGCTGAACCTGACCGTGGAGGTGCGGCAGGGCATCGCCTCGCACTCGAAGGGCAAACACGGCCTGCCGATCAACCTGCCGAGCGGGCAGCGCGCGCCGATGCTCGAAGCGCAGGTGGCGCGCGTGGCCGACATCATCGCGTACCTCAATCACGACATCGACGATGCCGTGCGAGCCGGGGTGCTGCGGGCCGAGGCGCTGCCGGAAGGCCCGATCGAGGTGCTGGGGCGCACCTCGTCCGCCCGGATCGGGCGGATGGTGTCCGATGTCGTCACCGAGACGCTCGCCGTGGATCTGTCGGAGCTGCGCATGAGCCAGCCCGTGCTCGACGCGCTGCTCGAGTTGCGCGCGTTCATGTTCGAGCACGTGTACGAGAACGCCATCGCGACCTCCGAATTCGCCAAGGCCACCGGCATCCTGGGCGGACTGTGGGAGCAGGTGCGTCAGCGGCCGCACGACTTCCTCGATGCGGCCACCCTGGCCGACGAGGGACTCGACGCCGCGGCGCGTGATTTCCTGGCAGGCATGACCGACAGGTACGCCGTGCGCCTCTACGAGGAGTTGTTCATCCCGCGGCCCTGGGTCGAACTGCGCGTCGACGGGTAGGGCGGCCACCGCCGCCGGGTTTCTGCTATACTTTCGTGTTTGCGCGCCTCCACCTGGCGGTGTGCAGAGCTGCCATGCTTCTCGACCTCACCACGATTTCGGCCGACCGTACGCCCCTGGCGCTCGAGATCGACGGCGAGATGCTGGCGCCGTCGGGCGACGACTTCAATGTCGACGGCCCGCTGCGCCTCGATGCCGAACTGCAGCGCAAGGGCGCCGGTGAATTTGCGGTGGTCGGCACGCTCGCCGGCACCCTGCTCGTGCCGTGTTCGCGCTGCCTCGAACCGTATGCGCTGCCGCTTTCGAGCCGCGTGGACGTCCGGCTGCTGCCGACCGCCGCGCTCGAGGCCAGCGAGGAGCACGAGGTGCACGACGATGACCTGGCCGTCGAGTTCTACCACCACGACCAGGTGGATGTCGGCGCGCTGGTCCGTGAGCAGTGCTATCTGGCGCTGCCGATGAAGCCGTTGTGCCGTGCCGACTGCCGTGGCCTGTGCCCGCAGTGCGGCACGAACCTGAACGAGTCGTCCTGTGACTGCGACCAGTCGTGGGTCGATCCCAGACTCGCGGCGCTCAAGGCACTGGTGCCTGAGCGACCGCCCGAGTAACCGTCATGCCCAATCCCAAACGACGACATTCCAAGAGCCGGACCTCCAAGCGCCGGACGCACGACGCCCTCAAGGCGACCTCGCTCGGGCCCTGCCCGCAGTGCACCGAACTCAAGCCGCCCCACGTGGTGTGCTCGACCTGTGGCTACTACCGCGGTCGGCAGGTGCGCCCGGTGAACGACGAGGCCTGAGCCCCGCGCCGTGTCTCCGACCGGCATGCGCATAGCCGTGGACGCCATGGGCGGCGACCAGGCACCGGAGATGGTGGTGCAGGGGGCCGTGGCGGCGGCGTGTCACGAGCCGATCACGCTGCTGCTCGTCGGGCCGCAGGCGGTCGTGCGCGCCGAGGTGCAGCGCTATCCCGAGGCGGCGGCGCTGGCCATCGAGGTCATCGACGCGCCCGACGTCGTGGCGATGGACGAGCCGTATTCGGCCATTGCGCGGCGCCAGCGCAAGACGTCGGTGCGGGTGGCCGCCGATCTCGTCGGCCGCGGCCTGGCCGATGCGCTCTTCACGGCCGGGCATTCGGGAGCCGCGATCCTTGCGGCTCATGGGGCGATTGGCCGGCTGGCCGGAGCCGACCGGCCCGCGCTGGCAGCCACCATTCCCACCATGGGCGGAGCGGCCATCCTGCTCGATGCCGGTGCCACGGTCGAGTGTCGTCCCGCGCACCTCTTGCAGTTTGCGCACCTCGGGGCGGCCTATGCCCGCGTCGCGCTCGGTGTGCCGCGTCCTCGGGTGGCCCTGCTGTCGAATGGGTCGGAGGCCGTGAAGGGCAACGAGCTGATCCGCGAGGCCTACCGGCTCCTCGAGCAGTCGTCCCTGTCGTTTGTCGGCGCGCTCGAAGCGACCGACCTCTTCGTGGGTGACGCCGACGTCATCGTCTGCGACGGCTTCACTGGGAACGTCGCGCTCAAAACCAGCGAGGGGCTGGTCGAGACCATCGAACACCTGCTCGGCGACGAGATGGCGCGCACGGTGACCGCGCAGGTGGGGGCGCTGCTGACGCGGGGGGCCTTCCGGAGGTTCCGGGCTCGCCTTGACTATGCCGAATATGGCGGCGCGCCGCTGCTCGGCGTGGAGGGGCTGTGCGTCATCGGCCACGGGCGGTCGTCGGCGCGTGCCATCGAACGCGGGGTGGCGCTCACCGCACGCTTTGCCCGCGAGGGACTCGTGGATCGGTTGCGCGAGGCGCTGTCGTCACCGAGCCCGGTGCTCTATTCGTAACCATCTGCTACCATTTCTCGCATGATTGCGTTTCTCTTCCCAGGACAGGGCTCCCAGGCCGTGGGGATGGGCCGGGCGCTGGTCGACACGTATCCCGAAGCGCGGGCCGTGTTCGACGAAGCCGACGAGGCGCTGGGGTGGTCGGTGCGCGACCTGTGCTTCGACGGACCAGAAGACGCGCTCACGCTCACCGAGAACACACAGCCGGCGCTGCTGACCACGAGCACGGCCGCCTGGCGCGTGCTCGAGGCGCGCGGGTGGCGTCCCGCCATGATGGCCGGGCACAGCCTTGGCGAGTACTCGGCGCATGTGGCCGCTGGCACCTTTCCGCTGGCTGACGCGCTCCAGGTGGTACGGCACCGCGGGCAGTACATGCAGGAGGCCGTGCCGGTGGGCTCGGGCGCGATGGCGGCCGTGCTCGGCCTCGACGCGGACGCGGTGAGTGCGGCGTGTGCCGAGGCGGCCGAGGGCGACGTCGTGAGCGCCGCCAACCTGAACGCGCCCGGGCAGGTCGTCATTGCCGGCACCGCGGCCGCCGTAGCCCGCGCGGGGCAGGCGGCCAAGGCGCGGGGCGCCCGGCGCGTCGTGCCGCTGAATGTCAGCGCGCCGTTCCACTGCGCGCTCATGCAACCCGCGCAGGCGCGTCTCGAGCCCGAGTTGCGGGCGCTCAGCACGCAGGCGCCGGCCGTGCCGGTCGTCGCCAACGTCGATGCCGAGCCCAAGACCGGCGCGCGCGAGTCCATCGACGCCCTCGTGGCGCAGATCTCGGGCGCGGTGCGCTGGGAGGCCTGCATCCGCCGCCTTGCATCGTCTGGCGTCCGCGCGTATGTTGAAGTGGGTCCGGGCACGGTGCTGGCGGGACTCGTGCGCAAGATCGACCGCGAAGCTCAGGTGGTCAGCTTCGGCGCACCTGACCAACTCGAGGCGGTGGAGGCGCTGTTCGCGGCATCGTGACGCTCGATCTCACAGACAAGGTAGCGCTCGTCACGGGGGCATCCCGCGGCATCGGTCGCGCCGTAGCCCTGCTGCTGGCCCGTGCGGGGGCGCGCGTGGTGGTGACCTCCCGCGGCGATGGCGCGTCAGCCGTGGCTGACGAGATCACGGCAGCGGGCGGACAGGCGCTGGCGCTGGCCGCCGACGTGGTGGATGCGGCGGCCATGACCGCGGCCATCGACCGCATCGTCGACACCTATGGGCGCCTCGACATCCTGGTGAACAACGCGGGCATCACGCGCGACCAGTTGCTGCTGCGCATGAAGCGCGACGACTGGGATGCTGTGCTGGCCACCAACCTCACCGGTACGTTCATCTGCACCCAGGCGGTGCTCAAGACGATGGTCCGGCAGCGCGTCGGGCGCATCATCAGCATCAGTTCGGTCGTCGGACAGAGCGGCAACCCCGGGCAGACCAATTACGCGGCCACCAAGGCGGGCATCATCGGCTTCTCGAAAGCCCTCGCGCGCGAAGTGGCCTCACGCAACATCACCGTGAACGTCGTGGCCCCTGGCCTCATCGACACGGACATGACGCGGGACATCAGTTCGGACGCCCAGGCCAACTGGACGGCGAACATCCCGCTGGGAAGACTGGGCACGCCGGACGATGTCGCCGCAGCGGTGTGCTTTCTGGCGTCCGACGCGGCCAGTTACATCACCGGACAGGTACTCGCCGTGAACGGCGGGATGTACGCCTAGGGCAGGAGGAGACGAAATGTCGGCAGTAGCAGACAAGGTCAAGAGCATCATCGTGGAGCAACTCGGGGTCGACGAGGAGGAAGTGACGCCGGATGCGTCGTTTGTCGACGACCTCGGCGCCGATTCGCTGGACGTCGTGGAACTGGTGATGGCGTTCGAAGAGGAGTTCGGCGTCGAGATCCCCGACGACGACGCCGAGAAGATCACTCGTGTCCGTGAGGCCATCGCCTACATCGAGACGCACGCCAAGGCGAAGAAGTAGCACCGGATCGGAGGCGGAGTGTCCAGGCGAGTGGTGGTGACGGGCGTCGGCCTCGTGTCGTCGCTGGGCATCGGGACCCAGGCCAACTGGGAGGCCCTTCGTGCGGGTCGGACGGGCATCGCGCGCATCAGCCGGTTCGATGCGTCGGCCTTCTCGACGCAGATTGCAGGTGAGGTCAAGCAGTTCGACCCCCTGCAGTTCGTCGAGAAGAAGGAGGTGAAGAAGATCGACACCTTCATCCAGTACGCGATTGCCGCCAGCCAGTGCGCCATGGACGACGCCGCGTTGCAGATCACGCCTGACAACGCCACCGGAGTCGGGGTGTTCATCGCCTCGGGCATCGGCGGGTTCGGCACCATCGAGCGGGAGCACGAAGCCTACCTGGCCGGTGGTCCCCGCAAGATCTCGCCCTTCTTCATCCCTTCGGCCATCATCAACCTGGCCTCCGGCCAGGTGTCGATCCGGTTTGGCGCCAAGGGCCCGAACATGGCGGCCTGCACCGCCTGTTCGGCATCGGCGCATGCCATCGGCGACTCCTACGAGATCATCATGCGCGGCGACGCCGACGCGATGATCGCCGGCGGGGCCGAGGCCGCCGTCACGCCGATGAGCGTCGGCGGGTTCGGCGCGATGCGCGCACTCTCGACGCGCAACGACGATCCGGAACACGCGTGCCGGCCGTTCGACCGCGACCGTGACGGCTTCATCATCGGCGAGGGCTCGGGCATCGTCGTGCTCGAGGAACTCGAGTTCGCGCGCCGGCGCGGCGCCACCATCTACTGCGAGGTGGCCGGCTACGGGATGTCGTCGGACGCGTATCACATGACCGGGCAGCCCGAGGACGGGGAAGGCGCGGTGCGCGCCATGCGCATGGCCCTTCGCAAGGGCGGCGTCGAGCCGTCGGTCGTGGACTACATCAACGCCCACGGCACGTCCACGCCGATCAACGACCCCACCGAGACGCTCGCCATCAAGCACTGCTTCGGCGATCACGCCCGTGCGTTGGCGGTGTCGTCGACCAAGTCGATGACGGGCCACCTGCTGGGCGCGGCGGGCGGCCTCGAAGCCGGCATCACCGCGCTGGTGCTTCGCGACCAGGTGTTGCCGCCGACGGTCAACCTCGACAACCCGGCCGAGGGCTGCGACCTCGACTACGTGCCGCACGTCGCGCGGCCCGCACGTGTCAGGTACGCGCTGTCGAACTCGTTCGGGTTCGGCGGCACCAACGCCTCGCTGCTCTTCAAACACTACGAAGAGTAGGGGAGGGCCCGCCTCGCCGAGGCGGGCGCAGGCGGGCCATAATGTCCCCATGAAAATTGTCGTCTGCCTGAAGCAGGTGGTGACGCGTGACTGCGCCGCCCGGCCCGACGGTGCGCGCCCCTGGATTCGAGACGCGGATGCGTCATTCGAGATGAACGAGCCCGACGCCTACGCGCTCGAGGCCGCGCTGCGTCTGAAGGAAGCGCACGGCGGCGAGGTGGTGGCCGTGTCGGCGGGGCCGGCCCGCGTGGCGCAGGTGCTGCGCGAAGCGCTCGCCCGCGGGGCCGATCGTGCCGTGCACGTGGCGTCGGACGCGCTTGCCGAAGCCGATGCGTTCGTGGTCGCTGACGCATTGGCCGAGGCCGTCCGCCCCGAAGCGCCCGACCTGGTGCTCACCGGCCTGCAGTCGGACGACCAGGGCTTCGGCCAGGTGGGCGTGGTGTTGGCCGAGCGGCTCGACCTCGCGCACGCGACCATCATCATGGACGTGCAGGTAGATGGCGACGGGCTGCGCGTGAAGCGCGAGCTGGAGGGCGGCTGGTTCCAGTGGATGGCCCTGCCGCGCCCCGCGCTGCTCACCATTCAGAGCGGCATCAACCAGCTGCGCTACGCGACGCTCAAGGGCATCATGGCGGCGAAGAAGAAGCCGTTGACGACCGTGGAGGCGCCGCCCCCGCGCCCACGGCAGCGCATCCGCACGCTGGCGGCTCCCGGAAAGGAACGGCAGACCACGATGATCGAGGGGACGCCCGCTGAAGCCGCACGCGAGCTGGTTCGAGCGCTCCGCGAGGACGCGCGCATCATCGAGGGAGGCTCACGATGATCCTCGTCATTGCCGAGCATGGGCGTGGCGGCCTGCACCGCGCGACCTTCGAGGCCATCGCCGCCGCGCAGACGCTGTCGCAGCCGATCTCGGTGGTGGTCCTCGGCGACGACACGGCGGGCGTGGCGGGCGCGCTGGCGGACGCCGACGTGACGGAGGTGCTCACCGTTTCGGACCAGGCATTGGCGTCCTACACGGCGGATGGCTATGTGCAGGTGCTGGCCGAGGTCGTGTCGCAGGTGCAGCCCTCGCTCGTCCTCGCGGCCCACACGTACCAGGCGCGAGACTTCATGGCCCGCCTCGCGGCGCGGCTCGACCGGCCGATGGTGCCCGACTGCGTTGGACTGCGCATGGAGGGCGACGAGGTCGTCTTCACGAGGCCTATGTTCCAGGCGCGGCTGGTGGCCGAGGTCGTGGCCGAGGGGCCCACCCCGCACCTCGCGTCCACGCAAATCGGCGCCGTCCGGGCCGATGCCATGCAGAAGGGAACGGCGAGCACGCGGGTGCTGGACGTGCCGGTCGACGCAACCCGTATCCGCCAGCGGGTCGAGGAGCCTTTCACCGAGGCGAAGCAGGCGGTGGACCTCACCGCCGCGTCGCGCATCGTCTCAGTGGGGCGCGGCATCAAAGGCCCCGAACACATCGACCTCGCCCGGGAGCTTGCCGAGGCGCTGGGGGCGGAACTCGCGGCGTCCCGGCCCATCTGCGACAACGGCTGGTTGCCGATGGACCGCCAGATCGGCAGTTCCGGACAGACCGTCGCACCGAAGCTGTACCTCGCGCTCGGGATCTCCGGCGCGATCCAGCACGTGGTGGGGATGAAGGGCGCGAAGACGATCGTCGCCATCAACAAGGACCCGGAGGCGCCGATCTTCGAGGTCGCCGACTACGGCATCGCGGGCGACCTGTTCGAGATCGTGCCGGCGATGATCGAGGCGCTGAAGTAGGAGCGCACCTCATCGCCCGACTCGGCGAGGCGGGCGCTACCCCAACACGTCGGGCAGGGGCTCGCCCTCGGGCACGAAGTGCAGCGCGAGGCCGTTGTTGCAGTAGCGTTGGCCGGTCGGGGCGGGGCCGTCGCCGAAGACATGGCCCTGATGGCCACCGCAGCGGGCGCAGTGGTATTCGGTGCGCGGCATGAAGAGCTTGAAGTCGCGCTTGGTCTCCACATGGCCCTCGATCGGCTGGAAGAACGACGGCCAGCCCGTGCCGCTCTCGTACTTGGCCGACGACTCGAAGAGCGGCAGGTGACACGCGGCACAGACGAACGTGCCCGCGCGCTTCTCGCTGTTGAGCGGGCTCGTGCCCGCGCGTTCGGTGCCTTCCTCGAACAGCACCGCGTACGCCTCGGGAGAGAGGCGCGTACGCCATTGGTCTCGGGTCGTCTTGCTGATCTCGGCCGGGTCACTCACGCTGCACGCTCCTTCCGGTCATTGTGACACCTGAAGCAGTCCCTTGGTAAGCTTGCCGGATGACGGGCAGGCTGTTGTTCTGGGCGCTGGTGCTGGCCGGCGTGGGCGCGTTTGCCGTCCAGATGGCCACGCGTCTGCGGGCCGTGGGCGCAGCGCCCGGAGCATGGTCCGTCGACGATATCCCGGCTCGCTCGCGTCGCTTCCTGGTGGACGTGGTGTTCCAGGGGCGGGTGATCCGCGGCAAGCCCTGGGTGGGCATCGCGCACCTGTTCGTGTTCTGGGGGTTTGTCGCGTTCGGCGGGTACACCCTCGCCGAGACGCTGCGTGGGCTGGGCATCGCCGATGTGACCGGGTCACGTGCCTTCACCGTCTACACGTGGCTGCTGGTGCCATTCTGTGTGGCCGTGCTCGGCGGCATCGTCCTGCTGCTGGTGCGCAGGGGCATCGTCAGGCCGAGGGCCCTCGGCACGCGCGTGTCGGCCGAGTCGATGCTCATCGGCGGGTTCATCGTGGTCCTGATGGTGACCTTCCTGCTCGACCTCTGGCTCGCCGACGGGCTGGCCAGGGACGTGAGCTGGTGGGCCCACATGGTCGTGATCTTCACATTCCTCGCGCTCATCCCCAACTCGAAGCATCTGCACCTCGTCCTGTCGCCGGCCACCGTCTTCCTCAAGGCGCCCGTGCTCGGCACGGTGCCGCCGCTCGCCTTCGAGCAGGAGCAGGTGGGCCTCGAGACCGTCGCCGACCTGCCGAAGAAGGCCGTCCTCGACGCGTTCACGTGCGTGGAGTGCGGCCGCTGCCAGGAGAACTGTCCGGCCTTTGCCACGGGCAAGACCCTCAACCCCAAGGCTCTGATCCTGCAGAACGAGGCGGCCCTCCTCGCCGGGGCGCGCGACACTCGGCTGGTGGACGTGTATGACGAGGGCGTGCTGTGGCAGTGCACCACCTGCGGGGCGTGCGAAGACGTGTGCCCGGTGGGCATCGAGCACACGCCGGTCATCATCGGCGCCCGGCGCGGTGAAGTGAGCAACGGGAACGCGCCGGACTACCTGGCGCCCGTCTACAACGACCTCGAGCGCCGCGGGAACATCTGGGGCTTGATGTCGGATCAGCGGCAGAAATTCGTGGAGGGCGCCGGCCTCGAGAGGTTCGACCCCGCCAGGCACGAGTACCTCATCTGGCTGGGGTGTGCCGGTTCGTTCGAGGCCGATTACCAGAAGTCGTTGCGCTCGCTGTTTGCGATTCTGCGGAGCAGCGGCAAGACCTTTGGCGTGCTCAGCAAGGAGCGTTGCACGGGCGACGTCGCCAAGCGGACCGGCAACGAGTACCTGTTCCAGGAGCTGGCCACCCAGAACGTCGCCGACCTCGGCGGTGCGGGTGCGCAGAAGGTCGTGACGTCGTGTCCGCACTGCCTGAAGACGCTCGGGCACGACTACGCCGACTTCGGGTTCACCGGCAAGGTGGTGCACTCGTCGGTGCTCGTCGAGGAACTCACGCGCGATGTGCCACCCACCGCCGTCGACGCCGACGAGGCCGCGGTGACCTTTCACGACCCGTGCTATCTCGGTCGGTACGCGGGGCATCACGACGAGCCGCGCGCGCTGTTGACGCGTCTCGGCGCGGCGGTCTCCGAGCCCGTGCGCACGCGTGACAACCCGTTCTGCTGCGGCGCGGGAGGGGGACTCCTGTTCGAGGAGCATGAGTCGGGCAAGCGCATCAGCGAGGAGCGCTTCGAGCAGCTCGAGGCGACGGGCGCGAACACCATCGTGATGGGCTGTCCTTTCTGTGCGGTCATGCTCAAGGGCGCGAAGGCCAGCCGGCCGGAGGCGGAGGTCGAGATGGTGGACCTCATGACGTGGACCGAAGGGCGGCTGCGCAAGGCGGGTCGTCTGCGTGCGCCGAGCGACGAGGCGCCCGTCGAGTGAACGTGCCGGCGGTCGAGTGGCGGGCGTCTCGGTGGCGCCGTGCGCAGGCAGCGGCCATCCCATGGGTGGTCGGACCGCTGATGAAGACGCTGGCCCGCACCTGGCACCTCGAGAGTGTCGGCGCCGAGCGGTTCGACGAGGCGGCGGCTGCGGGCCGGCCGCCGATCATCGCCTGCTGGCATCAGGTCATCCTGCCCGGCACCGTGTTCTGGCGAGACCGTGGCATCGTCATCCTGGCCAGTCGGAACTTCGACGGCGAGTGGATCACGCGCACGCTCAGCCGGTTCGGCTTCACCGCGGCACGAGGCTCCTCGTCGCGGGGCGGCGCACGGGCGCTGATCGTGCTCGCCCGGCAGATGCGTGCGGGCCACGGTGTCGCGATTACCGTGGACGGTCCTCGCGGCCCCGCGCGTCGTGCCCAGTCCGGCGCGTTGTGGCTGGCGCGGCAGACAGGTCACCCGATTCTTCCGTTTCACATCGCGGCCTCGTCGGCATGGCACCTCGGCAGCTGGGACCGCGGCCTCGTGCCGAAGCCACGCAGCCGCGTGGTGATGATGGTGGGAGATCCGTTCCTCGTGGCGCGGGACACAGACGAGAACGGCCTGGAACAGCGTCGCCTCGACCTCGAGGCCGCACTCGCACACGTCGAGGCGCAGGCCATTCGCCTGGCTGCGCAGAGCACCAGGACGCCCCTGTAGGCTGAAGCCTGAAGCCTGAAGCCTGAAGCCTGAAGCCTGAAGCCCGTAGCCCGTGGACCGTGGACCGTAGACCGCTATGATCTTCTTCTCCGACCGCTTCCTCGACCACCTCACGCCGGCCGGCCATCCCGAAGCCCCTGAACGTGGCGACGTGCTCCGCGCCGCGGCATTACGCGGCCGAGATCTCGGCGTCGCGTACCGCGAGCCGCGCGCTGCGGCGCGCGAGGAGTTGCTGCGCGTCCACACGGCCGAGCACGTCGATCGGATAGCGGCCACCGCCGGACGTGCGGTGGCACTCGACGCCGACACCTTCACGTCGCCCGATTCGTACGACATCGCGTGCCTGGCCGCGGGTGCCGCGATCGAGGCGGTCGAACACGCGCGCACGGCCAACGCGCCGGCCCTGGCGCTCGTGCGTCCCCCCGGGCATCATGCCGAGCCGGACCGCGCGATGGGCTTCTGCTTGTTCGGCAACGTCGCCGTCGCGGCCGCACATGCGCGAGCCCACGGCGTCGAGCGTGTCGCCATCGTCGACATCGACGTGCATCACGGCAACGGCACGCAGTGGATGTTCTACGACGACCCGTCGGTGCTCTTCGTGTCCACGCACCAGTTTCCGTTCTATCCGGGGACGGGTGCCGCCGACGAGCGGGGCCACGGAGCAGGGGAGGGCTACACGCTGAACGTGCCGCTCGAGGCCGGGGCGACCGATGCCGACCACTGCCTCGTCTGGCGCGAGCTGATCGTGCCGCGTCTCACGTCGTTCAAGCCCGATCTCGTGGTCGTCTCCGCGGGGTTCGACGCGCATCGCGACGACCCTCTCGCGTCACAGCGCATGACGACGGAAGGGTTTGC
>JAEZDP010000072.1 GCA_023418055.1 Acidobacteriota bacterium | reverse complement strand
CTCGTTCGTCTGGGGGGATCTGCACCCGCATGTGATCGCCCTGCCGCTGCTCGTCGCGCTGGTCGGTCTGCTCGTCCGCCTCGACGAACTCACGCGCCCCGACGCACGGCCGGACGCACGCGTGGTGCTGCCCGTCACGCTCCTGGTCGCAGTGGTAGGCGCCGCGTCGGTGCTCACGTCGAACTGGGACGTCGCGCCCGTAGGGCTGGCAGCACTTGGCGTCGCGTGGATGTTGCGGACGCTGCCGCGACGCGTGCGGTGGACCGCGCTCGGCCTGAGCCTCGCCGCAGCCGCCGCGATGGTCGTCCCTGTGCTGCGTCATTTCAAGCACCCGGACGTGCCTGTCGGGTGGGAATGGACCGGCAGCCCGCTGGGTGCGTTCCTGCAGGTGCAGGGCATCTGGCTGCTGCCAGTGGCGCTCGTGTGCCTCCGACAGCGGCGAGGTGCGCGCCTGGCGTTGGCGGCCGCCGTGGTGATGGCCACGGCGGTGCTCGCGCCGGGTTGGGCGGTCCGCGTGCTGCTGTTGGCACTGGTCGCCGGCGTCTGGTCGCAGCGGCTCACGCTCGGTCGGGCCACCACCGGGCTCGTGCTGGCCGCGCTCTGCCTGCTCCTGGCCGCCGAGTCGATCTGGGTGGACGACGTGTACGGGTGGGACGGCCGCCGGATGAACGTCGTCTTCAAGTGGCACCTGCACGCCATCACGGTGCTGGCGTGCGCGCTGCCCGGGGTGGTGGCCGGTCTGGCCATCGACCTGAGGAGGCGCGGCGCCCTCGCGCTCGTCGTCGTGGCGCTAGTCGCGCTCGTCCCCTCCATGACGCTGGTGGCGGCGCGCTTCAGGCATCGCGAGCCGGTCGTCACGCTCGACGGCCTCGCGGGCATGGCCAGGCACCACCCCGGTGATGCCGCAGCGGTGGTG
Source organism: Acidobacteriota bacterium (assembly GCA_023418055.1). Taxonomy (GTDB): domain Bacteria; phylum Acidobacteriota; class Vicinamibacteria; order Vicinamibacterales; family Vicinamibacteraceae; genus JAEZDP01. The sequence goes on along the minus strand of JAEZDP010000072.1, from coordinate 2,515 downwards.
TACCTGTGGACACATGCGGCAGGCGACGAGGTGGTGCTCGAGGCCGCCGGGACCGCCTACACATACGCGTCGCGTATCTCGACGATGACCGGCCAGCCGACGGTGCTGGGCTGGGAGGCGCACGAGCGGCTGTGGCGTCGCGGCGATGTGTGGGACGCGGACATCCGCTCGAGAGCCGCACTGGTCGATGCGCTGTACGGCGGCCCGGCTGACGGGCTTGGGGACCGGCTGCGGCACGCCGGGGTGCGGTGGGCGGTCGTCGGGGCCGTCGAGCGGCGTCGGTATCCAGGCGTGACGGCCGCACGGTTCGCGGAGGTCGCGCAGGTGGTGGTGGACGAGGAAGGCACGGTGTTGCTCCGTGTGGACTGAGCAGCAGCGCGGGCCCACGCCAGGGGCGACGTGGATGTGGGTGTCTGCGTGGGCTGCGTTGGTGGTGCTGCTGGGCGTGACGAGGCTGGCAGGGCTCGACCTCCGCCTGCCGCACCACGACGAGATGGTGCACGTCTGGTGGGCGGAGCGCCTGGCCTTCAGCGGGACGTACACCGCGTCACCCGCGTATCATGGCCCGCTGCTCTACCACCTCGAGGCGGGGGCGCTGCTCCTCTTCGGCGGCGGTGTGTGGCAGTCACGTCTGGTGGCCGCCCTGGCGGGCATCGGCGCCGTCGCGGCCCTCGTCCGGCTCGCCTGGCTCGAAGCAGGAGGGCGCACCGCCGCCGCACTCGCCATCGTGCTCACGCTGTCGCCGTCCTGGCTCTATTACTCACGGTTCAACGCGCACGACACGTTGATCCTGGGGTGCACGGCGGCCGTCGCGTGGGGCCGCTGGCACTGGTCGCGCGGCGCGACGACACAAGCAATCTGGCTCGTCGCCGTCGCGCTGGCGCTGGCGTGGAGCACCAAGCTGAACGCGCTGTTCCTCGTCGGCGCCATCGGCATGTGGCCCCTGGTATGGCGCATCGCCCGGCCGAGAGACAGCAATGCTCCGCCCTTGCCATGGCCCAGACGGTCTGCCGTTGCGGCAGCACTGGCCACCGCGGCGCTTCTCGTCGCCGTGCTCTTTGCCAGCACGTACCTCACCCATACGCGGGACGTCGGCGCGCTCGACGCCCTGGCCAGGACCTGGCGTGCCGCGTTCGTCGATCCGGTCACGTACTGGCTGCGCCTGCACCAGCAGGAAAGACTCGGCGGGCCCTTCCACTACTACGGGCTGCTGCTCCTGCTCTACGAGCCGCTGCTGGTCGTCGGCGCGGTCGCCGCCCTCACGACGGCATGGCGGCTGGCAGGTCGCTCGACGCGCCAGGCGGTGGTCTGGATCGGCGTTGGCGCCCTCGCGGCGGTGCTGGCGTGGCCTCTGGCCGGATGGCTGGAGTCGCTGCTGCACGTCCATCCGGTGCACCTCGTGCTGCTGCCCTTTGCCGCAGCCGCCATGTGGACGATGGCGCGCGAGCATGGGCGAAGGGGAGACGCTGCTGGCGTGTGGTGGACATGGATGGCGGCCACCCAGACGCTCCTCTACGGCTATGCCGGAGAAAAGGTGCCGTGGCTGGTCGTCCACGTGGCGCTGCCGTGGGCGATGATTGCGGCGCCGGCGCTTGCCCGGGCGTGGGAGGCCGGGCGGGTGTGGACACGCGTGGGGCTGGTGGCGCTTGCCGCCCTCACCGCACAGGGTGCGCTGGCCGTGGGCCTCACCCATCGCAGCGACGTGGGGGAACCGCTCGTGCAGCTCGAATACGACGCCGGCACCCACGCCGTTCTTGCGCAGGCAGCTCGCGCCTGCGCCGATCTCGCGCGTGACCCGGAGCCGTGTGTGGTCACGACGCCAGACGCGCTTTGGCCCGCCGAGTGGTACCTTCGCAGGCTGCCGGGCACGCAGGCGGTGAGCGGGCTGTCGCGTGCCGGAGCCGGAACGCCGTTCGTGTTCGCCCCGGCGCGTCCGCTGCCGGGCGAGACCGAGCCGCCGGTGGATCTGCGCGAGAGCCACGTCCCGCACCCGGTGCGCTTCAGTAGTTGGGGCACGTGGGTGGCGTGGTGGTCACGTCCGGAGCCGGTGGCGCTCTTGCGGTTCTGGAGCACGCGTCGACCGCTTGGCGTGCGGAGGGCCGTGCCTTACACCTGGTGGGTACGGCGCGACCTCGCCCACTCGTTGTCCCCAATTCACGAGCCCTGAGCCGACACCTGGCCAGCGGCGCCACGAGATGATCCGTATGTCGAGTTCGTCACCTTCACCTTACGCCTTCCGTCTCCTTGCCCTCGTCCTCCTGGGGTGTCTGGCGCTGGTCAGTGCGAGCAGCCTGGCCCAGGCGCCAACCACAGAGCCGCCCGCGACGCCCGAACGCGAGGCCTTCGACGCGATGCTCGATGCGCGGGTGGCGCAGGCGCTCGCGGAGCGACGTGCCCGTGTGGATGCACTCACGTCGCCGGACGCCGTTCGGGCGTATCAACAGGAGGTGGCGGCGGCCATCGCCACGGCCGTCGGCCCGATGCCCACGCCAGATACACCGCTGCGGGCCCGCAT
>JAEZDP010000310.1 GCA_023418055.1 Acidobacteriota bacterium | reverse complement strand
GCCACACGCAGCGCACGGCGCACCTCGCGCGGCGTCTCGCCCGCCAGGCGCTCGACCTCGGCGCGCGGCAACTCCATCGGGCCGCGCAGCGCGTCGAAGCGCTCGGCAAACGACAGCAGCGCGCGGTCGCCGTCACGGCGCACGGCCGACACGATGCGGCGCACGGTCCGTTCGACCGTCGAGAGGTCGGCCCGGCGATGGGTGACCAGCGCCTCGACGGCCGCCGAGTCGGAGGAGGGCACGATGCGAATCATGGCGGCGGGCCTCACATCACGATCTTGTTGAGCGGGTACTCGACGATGCCTTCCGCGCCGAGGTTCTTGAGCTGGGGAATGAGGTCGCGGACGGTCCGCTCCTCGATGATGGTGTTGAGCGCCACCCAGCCCTCGTCGGTCAGCGGCGACACGGTCGGGCGCCGCAGCGCCGGCAGCAGCGTGAGGATCTCGTCCAGGCGATCGCGCTGGATGTTCAGCATGATGCCCACGCGCCCCTGCGCTTCGATGGCCGCCTTGAGCAGCAGCGCCACGTTCTCGATCTTCGTGCGCTTCCACGGATCCGCCCAGGCGTCGGGGTTGGCGATGAGCTGCGTGTTCGACTCCATCACCGTGTCGAGGATCCGCAGCCGGTTGGCCCGCAGGGTCGACCCGGTTTCGGTCGCCTCGACGATGCCGTCGGCAAGCATGGGCGGCTTCACCTCGGTGGCGCCCCACGAGAACTCGACGGCCACGTTCACGCCCTTGCGTTCGAAGTAGTCCTGCGTCACCTTCACCAGCTCGGTGGCGATGGTGCAGCCTTCGAAGTCTTCAGCCTTCTCGAAGCGCGAGCCCTCGGGCGCCGCGAGCACCCACTTGACGCGGCCGAAGCTCTGCTTCGAATAGACGAGGTCCTGCACGCGCACCACGTCGGTCTTCGTCGTGATGAGCTGCTCGGCGATCCAGTCCTGCCCGGTGAGCCCGGCGTCGATCACGCCGTCGGCCACATAGCGCGCCATCTCCTGCGCGCGGATGAGCATGCACTCGAGATCGGGGTCGTCGGTCGCGGGGAAATACGAGCGCGAGCTGACGTAGATGTTGAAGCCGGCCCGCTCGAACAGGTGCACGGTGGCGTCCTGCAGCGAGCCCTTGGGAATGCCCAGTCGAAGTGCCACGTCACGACTCCAGAGGGGTGAAGAAGCAGCTGCGGGCGCCCGTGTGGCAGACCTGGCCGTCGCCCAGTCTTCGCACGCGTGCCAGCACCGTGTCGTCGTCGCAGTCGGTGAAGAGCGCAACGACCTCGAGCCGGTTGCCCGACGTCTCGCCCTTGGTCCAGAGCGCGTTGCGGGTGCGGCTGAAGAAGGTCACAAAGCCGGTGGCGCGTGTCTTTGCGAGCGCCTCCTCGTTCATGAACCCCACCATCAGCACCTCGTTCGAGGCATCGTCCTGCACGACCGCGGGCACCAGCCCGTGAAACTTGTCGAAATCCATGTGATGAGTCCGTCCGTCCGTCCGGGGCACCCGCCGGGAGAGTGCCCGCAAAACACAAAAGCCCCGCCGGTACGACCAGCGAGGCTGCGCGGTACACCCTGTCGAGAAACTGCGTGTCAGCAGGCGCACAGACCATCACCGGTCCCACGGAGGCCGTGGGCATGAGGATGATGGTGATGGTGCGTGCCGACGCGCGTCATGACCCAGCAAGGCTAGCCCAGCGCTCGGTGGACTGTCAAACTGCGGAGCGTGCGCGCGTCGTTTCCTGTTGACCCGGTGCTCTCCCGGGTCCATCCTAGGGGCCGCACAGACATCGTTGGTTGACCAACGCCGACTGCCATCGGGCAGTTGTCATGCCGCCGGGTGTCCGGCAGCAGGGAGAAGACCGAGATGCGCAAGATGATGCTTGGGTTCGCGTTCTGCGGCCTCGTGGCCTTTGGTGCCGGCCTGTCGGCCGAAACCAAGACGGTGACCGGCACGGTGGTGGACGGCCACTGCGATACCAAGATGGGCGGCGCAAAGGCTGCCGAGGCGGGTCACGCCGCCTGCGCCGAGAAGTGCATCAAGGGCGGCGCGCCCGTGATGGTCGTCACCGACAGCGAGATCTACGAGATCGTCGGCACCTGGACCGCGAACGACAACGAGAAGCTGGTGCCCTTTGCGGGCAAGAAGGTGAAAGTCACGGGCAACGTCGCCACGAAGGAAGGCAAGCCCACGATCGAAGCCACCGCGGTCGAAGCGGCCGGGATGTAGGCAGGGCCCCCACCGGTGGCGGCTACGGCTCGTCCAGCGTCGCCGTGACCAGCACGGGAAGGTGGTCCGAGGCGTCGGTCCGGATCACCTGAGCCTCCCGCGGCGTGAGGCCCCGCAGCAGAATCCAGGCGTTGCGCCGTGTTGGCGTGTCGACTGGAATCGTGTAGCCCTCCCCTTTCCCGACTGTGTCCCAGGCGTCCCGCGCCACGGCGGTGAGCGTCTCGTGCGCGGCGCTGCCGGGCACGTCATTGAAGTCTCCAAGCATCACCACCGGGCCATCGCCCCACTGGGTGATCATGTCGCGCATCTCCTGCGC
>JAEZDP010000261.1 GCA_023418055.1 Acidobacteriota bacterium | reverse complement strand
ATCGGCTCCATCTACGACGAACTCCTCGTGGTCCGTCCCCCGAAGCGTGTCATCGGCGGCGTGCTCGTCAAGTTCTGAGCCCTCGTCCCGCTCCGGCCGCCAGCCCCCCACCCCTCGTCTGGTTGACCGGCGGCCGCTGCCGTGGCGGCATACGATTCGCCCTTCCTCTCAGCCGCTCCAGAATATTGATTGTCGTTTCCTATCGCTTGGATGGGATGGTCGGTTGTCTGCCTTGACCACTGGTAAACTACTGCAATCACTGGACTATTCAACTCCGTCACAGCTGACTTCCAGTGGTATGCGGTTTGCTGCCCGAAGGAATCACTCCGGTGTCTCAGTCCCGGATGCTCCTGACGGCCCAATGACGATCATCGTGACGACCCGCCAATGACGGACGTGTTCTGGCAGCCTGCCGGCGACGGGCGCGGGGCCCAATGGGTGCGGACGGCGATGGCCGTTGCGGTCACGGCGGTCCTGTTGGCGCTCGTGGCGGCCAACGTCGTCTCGCGGACGACGTGGCGGGAGGTGGAGGACGGCGTCCTGTGGGAAGTGCGAGCCGAGGGAGTCGTGGCGGCCACCGTCTCGGGGGATGGTGCGGGCGCGCGTGCAGGCCTCTCCGCTGGCGACGTGCTGGTGGCGATCAACGGGCGCGGCATCGATCGCGTCGAGCAGGTCCTCGACGCGCAGCATGGCAGTCAGCGCGGGCAGGCGCTCACCTACATCGTCTCGCGCCAGGGAGTGGGCAGCCCGGTCCGCGTGGTGCTCGAGCCGGTGCCGGACGGACATCGCACGCTGTATTTCGCGCTGGCGGCCGTGGCGGTGTTTGCGCTGCTCGTGGGATGTTCGGTGCGCATCCAGCGGCCGGCCGACCCTGCGACGCTCCACTTCTTCTGGCTGACGGTCGCCTTCTTCGGCGTGTGCGGGTTCTCGTACAGCGGCAGGCTCGACGCGCTCGACTGGGTGTTCTACTGGGCGGACGTGGTGGCCCTGCTGGCGCTGCCTCCGCTGTTTGTCCACTTCGCGCTCGTCTTCCCCGAGCGGCAGGACGCCTGGGTGCGTTCGTCCACCGGGCGGGTGGTGGTGCCGCTGTTGTACGTGCCCGCGGTGGTGCTGGGCCTCCTGCGGGTGTGGGTGTTGACCGGGGCCGAGACGTCGGACGGCGGGCTCGACCAGTGGATCTTCGCACTCGACCGCCTCGAGATGCTGCAACTGGTGCTTGGTGTGGTGGTGGGGCAGGCCATCATGAGCCGGGTGCTCGGGCAGCTGCATTCGGTGACGGCCCGGCGCCAGTTGCGCTGGATTGTGTGGGGCACCATGGCCGGCGCGTTGCCGTTTGCGCTGGCCTATGGGCTGCCGTTCGCGCTCGGGTACGAGCCCTGGCCGGTGGCTGGGCTGCTCGTGGTGCTGCTGGCGCTCGTGCCGCTGGCCTTTGCCTCGGCGGTGGTCCGCTATCGCCTGATGGACGTCGAGGTCATCATGAAGCGCACGGTGCTGTATGCCACCGCGCTCGTGGCGATCGCGGCCATCTACAGCACCATCCATCGCCTGGCGAGTGGGTTCTTCCTCGGGGGGTCCGAGCAGCACAACTCGGTGATTGCCGTCCTGGTGACCGTGGTGGTGGTGCTGCTGGCCCCGCTCGTGAAGAGCGGCATCCAGAACGCCCTCGACTACGCCCATTACCGCGACCGCTACGACTACCGTCGCGCGCTGCTCGCGTTTGCGCGTGAGTTGAACAGCGAACTCGACCTCGAGAGCCTGAGTGGCCGCCTGGTGCACCGGCTGTCCGAGACGTTCGAGGTGGACCGCCTGGCGCTGCTGCTGGCCTCGTCGTCGGAGGCGGCGGCATTCGTGCCGGCTCGGACCCTCGGGTTCGCCGAACAGCCGATGCCCCCGCTGAACCGCTTCTCGGGAGTCGGCACGCGTGTGGAGAGCGGGCAGGTGGTGAGTCTCGACGACCCGTTCACCGCGCGGCGGTTCGCGCACGCCGAGGTGCGGTACTGGCGCGACCGCGGCGTGCAGTACTTCGTGCCATGTGTGGCCAAGGACGGGCCGATTGCGGTCATTGCGCTCGGCCCGCGGCCGAGTGGCGAGCCGTTGAGCAGCGAAGACCTGACGCTGCTCAATGCCGTGGCGGCGCAGGTGGCCACGGCCATCGAGAACGGCCGCCTGTACCAGCAGTTGCGCGAGAAGGCCGCCGAACTCGACCGGATGCGCGAGTTCAGCGAGAACGTCGTGCAGTCGCTGCAGGATGGCATGCTCGTGGCCGACCTCGAGGGCCGCGTACTGCGCTGGAACCCGGCGCTGCAGCGCATCTACGGCCCGGCCCCCGAAGAGGCGGTCGGCCGTCGGCTCGACGAGTTGTTCGATGCCGAGTTCCTGCTGGCGGTGCGAACCGCGCCCCGGCAGGACGGCGAGGCGGCGCTCGTCTATCGTGTGGGACTGGCGTCGCGGCACCCCGAGGGCCCGCGCCGGCTGCTCGTCAATGCCGCCCTCATGCCGCTGCGTACGTCATCGGCCGGCCATGCGGGCAGCGTGCTGATTCTCGAGGACATCACCTCCAGGGTACAGCTCGAGGAGCAGCTGCAGTTGGCCGACAAGATGGCCTCCATCGGCCTGTTGGCGGCGGGGGTGGCCCACGAGGTCAACACGCCGCTCACCGGCATCTCGAGCTTCACGCAGATGCTGCTCGACCAGGCCGATCCGGACGACCCGCGGACGCGGTTGCTCGAGAAGAT
>JAEZDP010000257.1 GCA_023418055.1 Acidobacteriota bacterium | reverse complement strand
CCGGCCTCCCACTCGCCGTTGACCGAGACGGGCGTGGTGCCGAGCTGACGACAGGCGTCGCGCCACGCGAGGCCCTTCGACGGGTCGCCCTTGGCATGCACCCGGCCGTTGCTGGCCGTGATGTCGGCGGCCGGTACGCCGAGCGCCGGCGACAGGCGCGTCGCCATCTCCTGCAGCGCCTTCATGGCAGTCACACGGATGGCCGGCGACACGGCCGGGGCCGTGGTGCTGCCGCCGCTGCCGCCGCTGAACGGATAGGTGCTGTCGCCGAGCTGGACGGTGATGTCGTCCACGTCCAAGCCGAGCGTCTCAGCGGTGATGATGGCCATGAGCGTGCGGGTGCCGACGCCGAGGTCCTGCGTGCCGCAGCGGATGACCACCCCGCCATCGGGCAGGATGTCGCACTGTGCGCGTGACCCGCGTCCGCCGCCGCCCCACCTGTTGGCCGCGCAGCCCATGCCTCGCTTGATGTGACCGGGGGCCGGGTCACCCGTCGCATGACGGCGGTCCCAGCCGAATCGCTGCGCTCCCACCCGGAAGTACTCGCGCCACATCGCATTGGGCGCTTGTGGCGGCAGGTTGCGCATGCGGAACTCGACAGGATCCATGCGCACCCGGTCCGCGAGTTCGTCCATCAGCATCTCGGTGACGAAGCACCCCTGCGGATGGCCGGGCGCCCGCATGGCGCGCTGCTGGCCGGCGTTGATGAAGACGTCGCGGTGGACCCGCCGCCGGTTGGGGAACGTGTAGATGTAAGGCAGCGGGAATCCCGCCGCGGCGCCGGCCCCGCCCGTGCCCCACGTCTCGGCGTCGAACGCCGTCAGCGTGCCGTCCTCGGCGACCCCTGCCCTGACCTTCGCGTAGGCGGACGGGCGATTGCCCGCCGCGAGATGCTCCTCGCGGCGGTCGAGCATCAGGTGGACCGGCGCCTTCGCCTCGCGCGCCAGGCGTGCGCAGGCGATGCCCTGGACGTCGGGCCCGAACTTGCTGCCGAAGCCGCCGCCCATGTGTTCGGTGATCACGTGGACGTTGGCCTGGGGAATGCCCAGGCTCGAGGCGAACCCTTCGGCCGTGCCATGCACAGCCTGCGTGCTGACCCAGGCCGTGAGTCTCTCGCCTTCCCACTCGCACACGCAGCCGTGGGTCTCGAGCGAGACGTGGGTCTGCACCTGTGTGCTGTAGGTCTGCTCGACGATGTGTGCGGCCCTGGCGAAGCCTGTCTCGAGGCTGCCTTCCTCTTCGGCCTCGGTCTCCTTGACGTTGCCGCCCTCGAAGACCACCGGCGATTCGGGGCGCATGGCCTGTTCGACGGTGGACAGGAACGGCAGCGGCTCGTACTCGACCCGGATGGCCCGGGCGGCATCACGCGCCACGTCTTCGCTGACGGCGGCCACGGCGGCGACCTCGTCGCCGACGTACATCACCTTCTTGCCAGGATCGGCGATGGTGAGGGCGGCACGCACCCCGGGCATGCGTCGCGCCGGCTCGAGGTCGATCGAGACGATGCGGGCGTGGGGGTGGGGAGAACGGAGGATCCGGGCCCACAACATGCCCGGCCGCTTGATGTCGTAGGAGTACTTCGCGCGGCCGCTGGCCTTGAGCGGACCGTCGATGCGGTTGACACGCGTGCTCAGCAGGCGGCGCTGCTGCGGCCAGGCATACGGAGAGTCGGGATTGGCGGTCGCGGGCGCCGCTACCTCCGGCACCTGTCCTCCTGCGAGAGGGCTGTCGCCCGCGCCGGGGTTCCGGCCGATCACGTCGTCAGCCACGGGCGCCTCCCTGCACGCTCAGCGCGGCCTCGAGGAGTCGCACGTACGTGCCACAGCGGCAGATGTTGCCGTCGAGGGCGTGCCGAGCCTGTTCCGGGGTCGGGTTGGGCACCTTCTCGAGCAGCGCGACGGTCGACATCACGAAGCCCGGCGTGCAGAACCCGCACATCAGGCCGTCCTTCTCGCAGAAGGCCTGCTGCACCGGGTGCAGCACGGTGCCTTGCGTCAGACCCTCGATGGTGCGGATCTCGGCGTCGGCGGCATCGACGGCGAGCACCGAGCAGGAGTACGCCGTCCGGCCGTTGACCACGACAGTGCACGCACCGCACGACCCGCGATCGCACACGCGCTTGCTGCCCGTCATGTCGAGCTGGTTGCGCAAGGCGTCGAGCAGCGTGACGCGCGGTTCGACCGTGACGCTGCGGCGTTGGCCGTTGACCGTGAAGGACACCGGCACGGCACCGGGGCCGACGACCTGAGCCTGCTGTTGCGCCTCGGCCCCGGCCGGCGCAAGCGCAGCCGCGGCGATGGGCGCGGTGCCGACGGATTTCAGGAACGTGCGCCGCGAGAAGCCGGGCGTCGCAGACGCCGTCTCGCCTGGCGCCTCCGGGAGCGGGGCTGGCGGATGCGGGCGTGGAGAATCGGACACGACGAACCTCGTCCTGGGAAAGTGCGTGACGTGTTGCGGTGGCGACAGGGTAGCACGGAGAGAAAGAACGGAAGAACGGAAGAACGACGAGACGATCAGGTAGGCCGCGTCTCGCGCGGTCAGGTAGGCCGCGTCTCGCCGAGCCGCGGCTTCCACCGACGGTCGACGTAGACGGTAGACGGTGGACGTACAATCTCCCCCGTGATTCCCGCCGGGGGAGCGTTGCGACGCCCGAAGCAGCTGACGCCGTCGCAGTTGCTCGTCCTCAGCTTTCTCGGACTCATTGCCGGCGGGACGATGTTGCTGGAGTTGCCGTGGGCGAGCGCCGAGGGCGTGCGCCTGCCGCTGGTGGACGCGCTGTTCACGGCGACGTCGGCCGTCTGCGTCACCGGGCTCATCGTGCTCGACACGCCGGCCGCGTTCTCGCCGTTCGGCCACGTCGTCATCCTGCTGCTGATTCAGGCCGGCGGACTCGGGTACATGACCCTCTCGACGCTGCTGGCCGCGGCCCTCGGCCGCCGCGTCACGCTGCAGGAGCGCATGACCCTCAAGGAAGGGCTCAACGCCTATGCACCGGGCGAGATCGTGCGCTTCGCGCGCAGCGTCTTCGCCTTCACGTTGCTGTTCGAGCTCATCGGCGCCGTGATCCTGTCGCTGCGCTGGTGGCCTGAGCACGGCCTGATGCACGGCACATGGCTCGCCGTGTTCCATGCGGTGTCGGCCTTCAACAACGCCGGCTTCTCGCTGTTCACCGACAACCTGATGGGCCAGGCCGGCGATGCGGTCGTCCTGCTGACGGTATCGGGCCTCGTCGTCGTCGGCGGGCTCGGGTTCTTCACGATTACCGAGCTAGCCGGCAGGAGGCGCAGCCGCGTGCCGCTGTCGATGCACACGCGCCTCGTGCTGGCGAGCACGGCAGTGTTGCTGGTCGGCGGCACGGTCGCCATCTTCCTGCTCGAACGGCGCAACCCGTCGACGCTCGGCGGCATGTCGGCGGGCACGGCGTGGCTGGCGGCCTGGTTCCAGTCCGCTGTGCCCCGGACGGCTGGGTTCAACTCGATCGCCATCGGGGCCTGCACGGTGCCGACGCTGTTTGTGATGATGGTGCTCATGTTCATCGGCGCCGCGCCCGGCGGCACCGGCGGCGGTGTCAAGGTCAGCACGTTCGCGGTGACGGTCGCCGCGCTGTGGGCGACCGTCCGCGGCGATGCCGAGGCGGTGCTCTTCAGGCGACGGGTGCCGCCCGATACTGTCGCCAGGGCCTTCTTCATCTGCCTCATCGCGTTCCTGGCGATGAACGTGGTCGCCGGATTGCTGCTCGTCACCGAGCGGCGTGACCTGCTGCCGACGCTGTTCGAGTCGGTCTCGGCGTTTGCCACTGTCGGCCTGTCGATGGGCGAGGGCGCGAGCCCGCTCAGCCTCGCCGGACACATGACCCGCGCCGGGCAGTTGCTGCTCGTCGTGCTGATGTTCGCCGGGCGCATCGGACCGCTGACGTTGGCCTTCGCGCTGGCGCAGCGTCATGTGCGGTCGCGCGTACGGCATCCAGAGGGCAAGGTGCTGATTGGATGACGGGGAGTCATGCTTCATGCCGTACGCCTCACGCCTCACGCCTCACGCCACACGCCTCACGCCA
>JAEZDP010000254.1 GCA_023418055.1 Acidobacteriota bacterium | reverse complement strand
TAGCCGTAGAGCGAGAAGGACTGGTCGCCGTGGTCCACGATCACCAGACGCCCGAAGCCGTCGAATGGGTCGGCATAGACCACTGTTCCCCCGTGAATGGCCCGCACCGCTGACCCTGGCTGGACCGCGATGTCGATGCCATTACGCACGACCATCGTGCCGAAGCGCGGGTGGCGCGTGCGCCCGAAGCGCTGCTGCACGGTGCCGGGGGTGGGCCACGGCAGGCGCCGGCGCTGGCTCGTGAGCGGGACGGACGGCGTGGGCGCGGCGGGCGAGGTCTCGCCGTCCGCTGCCGGCCGCGACGTGGCGCGGTAGGACGCCACCGCGCCGTCGAGGGCCGTGCGCGCACGCTCGAGTTCCTCGACCACACGCAGCTGCTCGTCGCGCTCGGCCGCAATCCTGTCGAGCAGCTGGCGGCGTTGCGCGGCCGCGGCATTGGCCGCCTGCAACAGACGCACGGCCGTGGCACGCATCTCGTCGGCTTCCTGCCTGCGCCCCTCCAGCAGCTCGCTGGTACGGGTCAACTCCGCGGTCAGCACTCGATACCCCTGCAGTCGGGCGGCATCCTCACGCGAGATGTAGGTCATCATGCGGGCCGCGCGGCCGAGCGTCTGCACGCTCGACGTACCCCACACGATGCGGGCGTAGCCGACGCGCCCCAGCCGCTGCAGTCGCCGCAGCCTGGCCGTGACGGCGGGCGTCTCCCGGGCACGGGTCGCCTCGAGTGACGCCACACGCGCCTCGAGGGCGGCAAGGTCGCCCTCGATGACGCTCAGCGAGGCCGCCGCCTGGTCGGCGCGTGATTGCTGCAACTGGCGCTCGACGTCGAGACGCCGCAACTCGCCGAGCAGGGTGGACGACTGGCGGCCGAGCCGCTCCGACTCGGCGAGCAACCCCGCGATTCGGATGCCGAGCTCGCGGTGTCGCCGCACCGCCTCCTCGGCTTGGGGCGAGCCAGGCGCGGCCGGGGGCGCAAGTGGCCGGTCGGGCTGGAGCGAGGCCGGGGGCACTTCGGGCACCTGACGCAGGGAGGCCTCTGGCCGCGGCGCCGCAGCGCACAGCACGACAACGACGCCGAGGAGGACGAGCCGACGCATGTCGGCATTATCGGCGCGAGCCGCCAGTGCTGTTACTCTCTTCGCGCCATGCGTGTGGTCGGCGTCGATCCGGGGCTGCGTCGAACGGGCCTGGCCCTCAGTGATGCCACGGGCACGCTGGCCTCGCCCTACACGGCCGTGCGGGGTACATCCCCCAGGGCCCAATGGCCCGCCCTCGTGTCGCTGCTCGACGCCCTCGTCGCCCACGACGACGGCGTCGCCGCCATTGTCGTCGGCGTGCCCGTCCGCCTCGATGGGTCACCGACCGACATGACCGTGCACGCCAGGGATCTCATCGAGCGACTGCAGCGGCGTTATGCGCTGCCGGTCATCGGGCTGGACGAACGGCTGACGAGTGTCGAGGCCGAGGCGCGGCTCTCGGCCACCGAGCGCGACTGGCGACGCCGGAAGGACAAGCTGGACGCCGCGGCCGCGGCCATCCTGCTGCAGGAGTATCTCGATGGCCGGTGATCCCGCCGCGATATCGCACCGCGCAAGGCGCCGACCGGGCGGCTCGTGCCCGGACGGGGGAGAATGAACGCGTGAAGCTCTGGATGAAGGTCGGCCTGCTGCTCGTGCTGGCACTCCTCGTGGCCGGCGTGGCCGGCGGGATGTGGCTGCGGACGACGCTGACGCGTCCACATGCCTCGTTTGCCGGTGACGAGGTGTTCGTCGAGATCCCTGCGGGTGAAAGCACGGCGGGCATCGGCCGGCGCCTCGTGGAGGCTGGGGTTCTGCGCGACGAGTTGACTTTCCGGCTGGCGTGGCGGTGGTACGGCTCGGGCCGCACGTTGAAAGCAGGGGAGTATCGCTTCACGGGCGCCTCGACTCCCGCCGAGGTGCTCGACCGGGTGGCGCGCGGCGACGTCTACCTCCTGGCCATCACCTTTCCCGAGGGGCTGACGGCCGAGGAGATGGGCGAGGTGTTTGCCCGCGCCGGCTTCGGTACGGCTGAACAGTTCGTGCAGGCCGCCGCATCGCCTGACGCCATTCGTGCGCTCGACCCAGAGGCCGACACGCTCGAGGGCTACCTGTTTCCTGACACCTATCGCGTGCCGCGGTCGACCACTGCCGACTCGCTGGTGGCCAGCATGGTCGCGCGCTTCACCCAGGTGTTCGACGACGCGTGGGCCGACGCCGCGAACGCGCGTGGCCTGTCGGTGCGTCAATTGGTGACCCTCGCCTCGCTCGTCGAAAAGGAGACCGCCCGCGCGGAGGAACGGGGACAGGTGGCCGGCGTGTACCACAACCGGCTGCGCGTGGGCATGCCGATGCAGTGCGACCCGACGGTCATCTACGCGCTCAAACGTGCGGGCCGGTGGGACGGCAACATCACACGTGCCGATCTCCAGTTCGACTCGCCCTACAACACCTACCGTTACCCGGGGCTGCCGCCGGGCCCCATCGCGCAGCCCGGCCGCGCGTCGCTTGCCGCCGCCGCCCGCCCCGACGAGACGAGCGCGCTCTACTTCGTCAGCCGCAACGACGGCTCGCACGTGTTCTCGGACACGCTCGAGGAGCACAATCGCGCGGTCCGCGAGTGGCAGATCGAGTACTTCCGCCGGCAGCGTCAGCAGGGTGGCCGCTGAGCGTGCCGGCCGAGTCTGCTCAGCGCTCGGCCCACTTCAGCTTCTGGCGTAGCACCGCGAAGTAGCTGCGGCCCTCCGGCTTCAGCAGCCGAAGCACGTGCGGCGCGCGCGTCACGCGTAAGCGATCGCCTGCGCGCAGCGACACGCCCGTCTGCCCGTCGAGCGTCACGTAGATGTCCTCGCGCGGGGCGCCGTCGTCGTCGCTGGACGTGACGTCGGTGGTGACCGATGCCGGCAGCACGATGGGCCGGTTGGTGAGCGTGTGCGGGGCAATGGGTGTCAGCACGAGCGCGTCGACGGCTGGATGGACGATGGGCCCCCCGGCCGACAGGTTGTAGGCCGTCGAGCCGGTCGGCGTGGCGAGGATGAGCCCATCGGCCCTGAAGCGCGCCACGAAGTGGGCATCCACGGTCACCGAGAGGTCGATCATCCGCGACAACGGGCCCTTGGTGATCACGACCTCGTTCAGCGCCAGGTATGGCTCGTCCTGTCCATCCTGCCGCAGCACGGTGGCCTGCAGCATCAGGCGGGCCTCATCGGCCGCGCCGCCCGTCACGGCGAGGGCCAGCGCCGCGTAGAGCTCGGGCAGCGTCACCTCGGTGAGGAAGCCGAGGCTGCCGAAGTTGACGGCCAGCACCGGGACGTCGCGCGCCGCGCGTGCCAGGCGCCCGGCGGCGCCGAGCAGCGTGCCGTCGCCCCCGAGCACCACGAGCAGGTCGATGTGGGCGGGCAGCGCGTCGGCCTCATGCGTGGGGCCCGGCACGGGGCCGTGGGCCAGCACCGCGGCCGCCGCCTCGTAGTGCGGGGTGATGCCGCGTGCCAGCAGCCACTCCCCGAGTTCGAGCAGCAGGCCACCGGCCTCGCGCAGGCCGGGCTTGGTGACGATGCCCACGTGCCGCACGGCGGGGCTCACTGCGGCGTCGGTCGGAAGTGCGCCAGCCATTCCACATTGCCCTCCATCCCCTCGATCGGGGATCGCATTGCTGCCACCTGCCTCAGCCCCAGCACCTCGGCGGCCGCACGCACCTCGTCGAGCACGCGCGCCCGCACGGCCTCGTCACGCACGATGCCGCGTTTGCCGACGTCCGCCCTGCCGGCCTCGAACTGCGGCTTCACGAGTGCCACGACGTCGCCGCCGGCCGACAGTCGAGACGGTATCACCGGGAGGACCAGCCGCAGCGAGATGAACGACACGTCCACCACGACGATGTCGAAGACACGCCACGCGTCGGGCAGGTCGTCGTCGGTCAGGTAGCGCGCATTGACGTGTTCGCGAACGCTGACGCGTGGGTCACTGCGGATCTTCCAGTCGAGTTGCCCGTGGCCCACATCGAGCGCCACCACATGGCGGGCGCCGCGCTGCAGCAACACGTCGGTGAAGCCGCCCGTGGACGCGCCGATGTCGAGGGCCACGCGGTCGGTCACGTCGATGGCGAACGCGTCGAGGGCGCTCGCCAGCTTGACACCGCCGCGGCTGACGTATGGATGATCGGGCTGCAGGACGGTGACCTCGGCGTCCGGCGCCACGAGTTGCCCCGCCTTCAGGGGCCCCGGCACCTTGGCCACGCGCACCTGGTTGGCCAGGATGACGGCGCGCGCCCGCTCGCGCGAAGCGACGAGGCCGCGCTGCACGAGCAACTGGTCGAGCCGGAGCCGTGCGGGCCGCGTCGCGCTCATCGGCGCCGCGTCAGCGTCCAGTCCACGATCGCGGGCAGGTGGCCGGACAGCCCAGCCGCGCGCAGGGCGTCGAGTGCCCGCCCGCCGCACGCCTCGGCCAGCCGGTGCGACTCGGCGAGGCCGTAGCGGGCAGGGTAGGTGAGCTTGCCGGAGGCCGCGTCCTTGCCGGCGCTCTTGCCCAGTTCGGCATCCGTGGCCTCGACGTCGAGGATGTCGTCGACGATCTGGAAGCAGAGGCCCAGTTCCCGCGCGTAGTCGTCGACGGCCCGGCACATCGCCTCGTCGGCACCGGCCATGATGGCGCCCGCACCAGTCGCGGCGCGGATGAGGGCGCCCGTCTTGCGGGCATGCACGTCTTCGAGCGCGATGGGCGGCGCCTCGGCCGTGCCGTCGGGTGCGGTGGCGGCTTCGGCTTGCAGGTCGAGCACCTGGCCGCCCACCATCCCGGCAGCACCGGCCGCATGCGCCAGCAGCGCCAGCACCCGCAGCCGGCGGTCCACGGCCTCGGGTCCCACGTCGGCTGGCTCTCGGGCCAGCAGCGCGAAGGCCTCGGTCAGCAGCGCATCCCCCGCCAGGATGGCCAGCGCCTCACCGAAGACGACGTGTGAGGTCGGGCGCCCCCGACGCAACGTGTCGTCGTCCATCGCCGGCAGGTCGTCGTGCACGAGCGAGTACGTGTGAATCATCTCGAGCGCACAGGCGGCAGGCAGGGCCCTGCGCCGCACATCGGGGTCGCCCCCCGAGATGGCGTCGGCGGCAGCCAGCGTCAGCACCGGCCGCAGGCGCTTGCCCCCACCGAGCAGGCTATAGGCCATGGCCTCGTGCAGGGGTGCCGGGCATGCAGGCGGTGCGGGCAACCACGCGGCGAGCGCGGCGTCCACCTCGCGCCGACAGGCGTCGGCAAAGACGTCGAAAGAGGCCGGGGCCGAGGCGGGCATCAGCGCTCCGGCCCGCGCCCGCCGAGTTCCTGGTCGAACTGCTCGGTGGCGTCACGCAGCCCGCCTCGTTCAGTAAGCACCTGAATACGCTTCTCGGCGTCTTCCAGGCGCTCGTGGCAGAAGCGGGACAGGCGGACGCCGCGCTCGAAGAGAGCCAGCGACTGCTCGAGCGGCAGGTCGCCCTGCTCGAGCGTGCGCACGATCTGGTCGAGTTCGGCCATGGCTGCCTCGAAGTCAGTGGGGTCGGGAGTGGGGCTCGTGGTCATGCGGAATCCGGAGAAGGGGGGCGCACGGCGTCGACACGGCAGCGCAGTTCGCCGCGCGCCAACTGGACGTGAACAGCCTCGCCGACTGCCACTTCCTCTGACGACCGCAGCGGATGCGCATGCGCGGCATCCCAGCACACGGCATACCCGCGCGCGAGCGTCTGCAGCGGGCTGAGGGCATCGAGCCGTCCGGCGAGTGCTTGCGCGGCGGCCTCGCGCCGATGCAGGTGCGTGGCGGCCAGAGCGGCGAGCTGATGGCGGCGCCCGTCGAGCGACCGCTGCCACTGCGCGACGCGCGAGGTCGGTCCCGCCGTGGCGAGGCGGCGGTCGGCCCCATCGAGGCCACGGACGAGAGCCGTGCGCCAACGGG
>JAEZDP010000236.1 GCA_023418055.1 Acidobacteriota bacterium | reverse complement strand
ACGAGACAGGGCGACGACGCGATCCACGGCGTCGTGCGCCTCGGCGCGACCGCGCTCGGCAAATTCGCGCGCCCGGTCGGCCGCGGTGCGATACGCGTCGCGCCCGCGCTCGGCGAGATGCGACACGCGTTCGTGCGCGTGTTCGTACTCGTGGGCCGCGCGCTTGCTCAGCCGCTGCGCGCGTTCGGCCACGTCACGCCGCATGTCCTTGCCCGCCTGGGGCGCCAGCACCAGCGCGAGGCCCGCGCCCAGCACCGAACCGGCCAGGAAGCCGAGCAGAAACGAGGCACCTCCGTGCTGATCGTCGAGTTCGTCGTAGCTCATCGTCGTGCTCCTTTCGGCCCTCAGTATGACGGATTGCATCTGCCGACGCTGCGCGCGTCAGTGCGTGCGCGGGGTGCCCCCTCCCGACGAGGGCGCCTGGGTCAGCTCCTGCAGCGTCTGCCAGCTCTCCGCGGCCACGTGTTTCGCCTGCACCACGGAGGCCTGGAGTTCCTTGACGCGATGCAGGAACTCCTCGAGCTGCGGCACGAGGTCGCGACGGACCTGCTCGCCGTGCCTGGTCAACAGCAGGTATCCCGCCAGCGCTCCCGCCACCGCACCCACCAGGCCGCCGACCACCACCGTCATCCTGTCGTTCATCGTGCACTCCTCCGTGCTGAGGTCAACCGTTCACATCGCGCCACGTCTCGTCTGGGCCGACGGCGACGGGCTCGCTGTCCTGCCCCGGCCTCGCCCCGCGCGCTCGTCCGCGCGGCGGCGTCTCGATGCCGTACCGCTTCATCTTCGAGTACAGCGTGGGCCGGTACAAGCCCAGCAGTTGCGCCGCTTCCTGCTTGTTCCAGTTCGTGCGCTGCAGAGTCTGCAGAATCGCCAGCCGCTCGATCTCGGCCAGCGTCAGGTGGCTCGGAATGCCTTCACGCGTGGTCTCGACCGGCGGCGCGAGTTCGGTGAGCGTATCGGGCAGGTCGTCGGCGTCGATCGCATCTCCACGCGCCACGAGCACGCCGCGCTCCACCACGTTCTCGAGTTCACGCACGTTGCCCGGCCAGTGATGACGCATCAGCCGCTGGTAGGCGGAGGGACTCGCGGTCCGCACGTCCCGTCCGTGACGTGCGTTGAACTTCCCGATGAAGTGATGGCACAGCGGCGCGAGATCCTCGAGGCGCTCGCGCAGGGGCGGCACCCGCATCGTGATCGTGTTGATGCGGAAGTAGAGGTCTTCGCGGAGCCGGCCCTCCTTCAGCGCCGCCTCGATGTCGACGTTGGTCGAACAGACGAGCCTGAAGTCCACACGCTCGGTGCGCTCGCTGCCGACGGGTCGGTACTCACGCTCCTGCAGCACCCGCAGCAGCTTGGCCTGCAGATAGGCCGGCATCTCGCCAATCTCGTCGAGCAGCAGCGACCCGCCGTCGGCCATGCCGAGCAGGCCCTGGCGGTCGGCCACCGCGCCCGTGAAGGCGCCCTTCCGGTGCCCGAACAGCTCCGACTCGATCAGTTCCTTGGGAATGGCAGCGCAGTTGATCTTCACGAACGGCCCCGTCGCGCGGTGGCTGCGGGCGTGAATCGCGTTGGCGATGACCTCCTTGCCCGTCCCGTTCTCGCCGAGAATCAGGATGTTGGCGTCGCTTGCGGCCACGGCCTCCACCATGTCGAGCAGTTCGCGCATCTTCTTGCTCGTGCCGATCACGTCGGGGAACCGCTGCGGCCCGTCGAGTTGCCTGCGCAACTGCCGATTCTCGGAGCGAAGGACGCGCCGTTCCGCGGCCCGTTCGACCTCGGCTGCAAGGGCCTCCCGGTCTGCAGGGGCCGCGAGCACGGCAAACACGCCGGCCCGTAGCCATGCGGCCGTCGAGCCCTGCGCGATGGCGCGAAGGACGACGACCTCGCAATCAGGCGCGGCGTCACGCCATCCCAGCACCCGCTGGTGCCAAGCTGGCTCGTCAGCCCCGATGTACACCAGGACCACGTCGGGGCCCCACCGGTCGAGTTCGAGATCCGCGTCTCCGCTCGGGGCGCGCCGCCAGTCGGCCGTCAGCGAGACGTCCGCCACCAGCGCATCGGCAACCTCGTCGGGCACGTCCACCAGCAACACGCGGCGCCGCCGCTCGTCAGTCACATCATCCTCACGGTCGTTTCACCTGCCGTCTGCATCCGCCACAAGCTCAGCGAGTCAGTGTATCAACCCGAGACACGGTCGCTCTCTCCTATAATTCCGGCCATGCGTTCACTCCCCCGGCAGGACGGCCCAGGCCTGCTGCGTCCACGTCGGCGCCGGAGGCGGGCCCAGTAGGGCCGACCGGCCATGGATCGCCTCGAATCGCAGGTCCGCACCAACACCGCCGAGCATGCCGCATCGGTGGCGCGCTGGCAGCCCTTGCTGGCCGACCTGCGTGCGCGGCGCGAACGCGCGAAGGCCGGCGGCGGCGCGGCCGCCCTCGAGCGACATCGCGCACAGGGCAAGCTGCCGGTGCGCGACCGGATCGACGCGTTGCTCGATCCCGATACGCCCTTCCTCGAGTTGTCGCCGCTGGCAGCCGACGGCATGTACAACGATGAGGCGCCCGGTGCGGGCCTCGTCACCGGCGTCGGCCGTGTGTCGGGTCGAGACGTGGTCATCGTGGCCAACGACGCCACCGTGAAGGGCGGCACCTACTACCCGCTCACCGTCCGCAAACACCTGCGCGCGCAGCAGGTCGCCCTCGAGAACCGGCTCCCGTCCGTCTACCTCGTCGATTCCGGCGGGGCCTATCTGCCGCTGCAGGCCGAGGTGTTCCCCGACCGCGACCACTTCGGTCGCATCTTCTACAACCAGGCGACGATGTCGGCGCTCGGGCTTGCGCAGATCGCGGTCGTGATGGGCTCGTGCACGGCCGGCGGCGCGTACGTGCCGGCGATGTCGGACGAGACGGTCATCGTCCGCGGGACGGGCACGATCTTTCTCGGTGGACCGCCCCTCGTGCGGGCGGCCACCGGCGAAGACGTGTCGGCCGAGGAACTCGGCGGCGCCGACGTGCATGCGCGCATCTCGGGTGTCGCCGACTATCTGGCCGACGACGACGCTCATGCGCTGCACCTCACGCGCACCATCGTCTCCACCCTGCACACGCGGAAGACGCTGCCCGCAGACCTGGCCGACGTCGAGCCGCCGGCCTACGACCCGGACGAACTCTTCGGCATCGTGCCGACCGACCTCCGGCGCGGCTACGACGTCCGCGAAGTGATCGCGCGCCTGGTGGACGGCTCCCGCTTCGACGAGTTCAAGGCCACCTACGCGACGACGCTCGTGACGGGCTTCGCGCGGGTGCACGGCGCCATGGTGGGCCTCGTCGCCAACAACGGCGTGTTGTTCTCGGAGTCGGCCCTCAAGGCCACGCACTTCATCCAGCTCTGCGACCGCCGGGGCATTCCGCTCGTGTTCCTCCAGAACATCACCGGGTTCATGGTGGGCAAGGCGTACGAGCGGCAAGGCATCGCCAAGGACGGCGCCAAGATGGTCCACGCGGTGGCCACGGCGCGGGTGCCGAAGTTCACCGTGATCATCGGGGGGTCGTTCGGCGCGGGCAACTACGGCATGAGCGGCCGGGCCTACGACCCCCGCCTGCTCTTCACGTGGCCCAACGCGCGCATCTCGGTGATGGGCGGCGAACAGGCCGCGAGCGTGCTCACCACCGTCAAGCGCGACCAGATGACCCGGCAGGGCCAGGAACTCTCGGACGCAGAGGCCGAGGCCATCCGCGCCCCGCTGCTCGACAAGTACGAGCGCGAAGGCTCGCCGTTCTACGCTTCGGCCCGCCTGTGGGACGATGGGGTCATCGACCCGCTGGACACGCGTACCGTCCTCGCGCTCGGCATCGCGATGTCGTGGAACGCACCGCTCGCGGAGCCGCGGACCGGCATTTTCAGAATGTAAGCACATGCTCACCATCGCGCGCCGGGGTGCCATCGTCGAGGTGCAACTGAACCGGCCGGAGGTGCGCAATGCGTTCGCCCCGCCCATGATCGACGCGCTGACTAGGTGGGCGCGCGAGGCTGCGGAGGACACAAGCCTCCGCGCTGCCGTACTGTCGGGCGCCGGACCGGCGTTCTGCGCGGGCGCCGACCTGCGGTGGATGCGCGAGATGCGCGACTACGACGAGGCCGCCAATCTGGAAGATGCCGGCGCCCTGGCCGCCATGTTCGACGCCCTGGCCGACGTGCCCTGCCCCCTCGTCGCGCGCCTCCAGGGGGCGGCCATCGGCGGAGGCGGCGGCCTGCTCGCGGTGTGCGACCACGTCGTCGCGGCAGAGGACGCCGTGGTGGCGTTCACCGAGGTCCACATCGGCCTGCTGCCCGCTGTGATCGCGCCGTACGTGATGCGCCGCATCGGGTCGTCGGCGGCACGATCGCTGTTCCTCACGGGACGCCGGATCACGGCCGCGCAGGCACAGCGGCTGGGCCTCGTGCACGACGTGGTGGCCAACGACGACCTCGACATGGCCGTCGCGCGCGTCGTCGACGAGGTGCTGCGCGGCGCGCCGTCGGCGCACCGGGCCACCAAGCGCCTGCTGGCCAGTCTGGACGCGACGTCTCCCGAGGTGGCGGCCCGCACGGTGCTGGCGATTGCGACACAACGCGTGGCCGAGGAGGGCCAGGAAGGGCTGTCGGCCTTTCTCGAGCGACGCGAGCCGTCGTGGCGCACATCGACGCCGGACGCGTCATGACGACGGTCCTCGTCGCCAACCGCGGCGAGATTGCCGTGCGCATCATCCGTGCGTGCAGGGAACGCGGGCTGCGATCGGTCGCGGTGTACTCCGACGTGGATGCCGACGCGTTGCACGTGCACCTCGCAGACAGCGCCGTCCACATCGGTGACGCGCCAGCCGCCTCGAGCTACCTGGCGGTGGCGCGCATCGTCGACGCGGCGCTGCGGAGCGGCGCGGAGGCGGTTCATCCGGGCTACGGCTTCCTGAGCGAACGGGCGGAACTCGCCGAGGCGTGTGCGGCAGCCGGTCTGACCTTCATCGGGCCGCCTCCCGCAGCCATCCGCCTGATGGGGTCGAAGGTCGACTCGCGGCGGCTGATGGAGGAAGCCGGCGTGCCTTGTGTGCGAGGGACGAGGGTGGGCGCGCAGGACATCTCCGCCTTCGACGCGGCGGCAACCGCACTTGGCTACCCGGTGCTCGTCAAGGCGTCGGCTGGCGGCGGCGGCAAGGGGATGCGGCGCGTGGACGACCCGGCGGCCCTGCCGGCCGCCATCGACGCCGCGCGGCGTGAGGCACTGGCGGCCTTCGGCGACGGCACGCTGCTGCTCGAGCAGTACCTCGATCGCGCCCGGCACATCGAGGTCCAGGTGGCGGCCGACACCCATGGCGCGTGTCTGCACCTCGGGGAACGCGAGTGCTCGCTGCAGCGGCGACACCAGAAGGTGGTGGAAGAAGCCCCCTCACCGGTCGTCGATCCGTCACTGCGTGAGCGGATGGGCGCCGCGGCCGTCGCGGCCGCGCGCGCCGTCGGCTACACCAACGTCGGCACCATCGAGTTCCTCGTGACGGGCGACCCCGGCGCCCAGCAGTTCCATTTCCTCGAGATGAACACGCGGCTCCAGGTGGAACATCCCGTGACCGAGGCGGCGTTCGGCCTGGACCTGGTGCAGTGGCAGTTCGACATCGCAGAGGGTCGGCACCTTCCGTGGACGCAGACCGACGTCGCGCCGCGCGGGCATGCCATCGAGTGCCGCATCTATGCGGAAGCACCCGATGACGGATTTCTTCCACAGGCCGGGCCCGTGCTGCTCTACCGCGAGCCGCAGGGGCCTGGCATCCGTGTGGACGCCGGTGTGCGGGAAGGCGACGTCGTGACGCCCTTCTACGACCCGCTGCTCGCCAAACTCGTCGTCTGGGCCGAGACCCGTCACGGTGCGCTGGCACGTGCCCGCGCTGCACTGCGCGAGTTCGTGACCCTGGGCCTGCCAACCAACCTTGCGTTCCTGCAGCGCCTGCTGGACCACCCCGACGTGGAAGGCGGTACGTTCGACATCCAGTGGCTCGAGCGGCACGCGGCGGTGTTGTCGGTCCAGGCGAGCCCACGACAAGAGGCGATTGCCCACGCCGTGGCGAGAGAGGTACGGCGGCAGGGACCTCGTGGCACAAGCGAGGGTCGCAAGGTGGCAGACCCCTGGGAGACAGTGGGAGGTTGGCGTGGATGACACGCCGTTCGACGTGCGCCGGTGGACTGCCGACCCCTCGGTGTGGGAGGTCGTGCGAGCGGACGCCGACGCAGGCGCGCAGGCGCCGCCAGCGGACGATGCGACCAGCCGGCGACACCGTGTCCACGCCGTGGCCGCAGCCGATGGCCGCGTGTGGGTGGCCATCGACGGCGTCGTCGTGGTGGTCGACCCGCCCGTAACGACGGCGGGACGCGTCAGCGCCGGGGAGGATCACGGACTGTCGGCGCCCATGCCGGCGAGGGTCGTCAGCGTGCAGGTGGCCGTTGGTGACGAGGTGGAGGCCGGTCAGACGCTGGTGCTGCTCGAAGCGATGAAGATGGAGGTGCCCCTCCGTGCGCCCCACGCCGGCCTGGTCACAGCCGTGCGGTGTGCCGCCGGCGAGATGGTCCAACCGGGTGCCCCGCTCGTGCAGGTCGGGAGGGCCGGGGAATGACCGACCGCGTGGTCACCGTGGTGGAGGTGGGACCGCGCGACGGCCTGCAGAACGAACACGCGCGCATCCCCACGGACGCCAAAGTGGCGTTCATCGCGGCGCTGGCCGGCGCGGGACTGCCCGTGGTCGAGTGTGGTGCCTTCGTCCATCCCGACAGAGTGCCGCAGATGCGCGACAGCGACACGGTCTGCGCGCAGGCGGCAGCACATCCCGCCGTCACGGCCGCGGGCACGCGGGTGACGGCGCTCGTGCCGAACGTTCGAGGGCTCGAGCGCGCCATGGCCTCCGGCCTGACCGAGATCGCCGTCTTCGCCGCGGCGTCCGAGTCGTTCAGTCGCCGCAACGTGAACATGTCCATCGAGGCGTCGCTCGCAGGATACGGCGAGGTGTGCGCCACCGCCCTCGAGTCGGGCATGCGCGTGCGCGGCTACGTGTCCACGGCGTTCGGATGCCCTTACGAGGGCACGGTGCCGGTGGCGGCCGTGCACCGGGTCTGCGAGGCGCTGCTCGCGATGGGCGTCTTCGAGGTCGTCCTGAGCGACACCATCGGCATCGGACATCCCGGCCAGGTGCGCACGCTGTTGGCGTCGCTGCGCGAGCACCTGCCGTGGGACGCCGTGGCGCTCCACTTCCACGACACCCGGGGGACGGCGCTGGCCAACGTCCTGGCCGCGCTCGACGCCGGCATCCGGAGCTTCGACGCGTCGGCGGGCGGTCTCGGTGGCTGCCCGTTCGCGCCAGGGGCCGCCGGCAACCTCGCCACCGAAGACCTGCTGTACATGCTGGATGGCCTCGGTCTCTGGACGGGCGTGTCGCTCGACCGCGTCGCGGCCGCGTCGAGGATGCTCGCGCCGCACATCGACCATCCGCTCCCCTCGCGGATGTTACAGGCGCTCGCCGCGTCGCCGCGCGGCGCTGCCGAGTCCTGAGACCTGGCCGCTCCTGCGTGTCGGCTCGGCCGCGGTCAGCTGTCGCCCGGGCTCTCGGGACCTCGCCGCAAGTGACGACCGAGGACGGTGTCGCGGCGCCGTGGAGCCGGGGCATTCGCATACGGCGCCCAGTCGACGCCAGCGGGTCGTTGCCCCGCGCCCACGGCGTAGACGACCGGCGATGTGGACGGTGACAACCCGAATGCGGCTTCGAGCGGGCTGTCGGCCAGTGCGCCGGTGCTGAACGAGGCGAGGCCCAGGGCACTGGCCACCAGCGCAAAGGTCTGCGCCAGGTGTCCGGCTTCGATGAGGATCACGCGGTAGGCGCGCGCATGAGAATAGCGCCAGGTCACCCGGGACAGGGTCGCCGCCAGCACGCAGACGACGGCGGCACGCCGGTAACCGTCCTGCCCCGGCAGGAAGCGGCCGATGTCGCGCGCCGTGCAGCCCGGGGCCAGCAGATCCAGCCGGTGACGGTCGCCGCGGTAATGGTAGAGACCGGCATCGAGCCCGTCGACACGCCGTACGCAGAGATACGCCTCGAGGCTGTGCCGTGCGCCGCCCGACGGCGACGTCTTGAGGGCGCTCCATCCAGCCCCCGGGGCGTCGGCCCAGGCCTGGATGCCGAAGGTCACGCCGAGCAGAGTGCCGAGGTCCTGCAGCGAGAGGGGCGCGTCACGGAGCTGCCGCCATGTCCGCCGCGCGATGAGGGCCTCACGAAGGCCGCCGTGCAGGGCCGGCCGCGGCAGGCGGATGCGCCCAACGCTGCGCCGCGTGGTGATTGGGGGCGGAGGGGCGGGCCTGGGGGTACGGCGCGGTGTGACCGGCACATCGCGCGTGGCGTAGTGATACCACTGCGCGACGCCATCCCACGCGCGCCAGCCGTCGCCTGCATCACGGGCCGGCACGAGCACGCCCATGTCGATCAGGAGATCGACGAGTGCGGCCACCGAGGCGCGGGGCCACTCGCGGAGGGCGGCAAGCCCCGACGCGCGTGAGGCGCCGTCTTCGAACGCCTCGAGACAGGCGTCGAGCAGCGGCGACATGGGCAGGCTGGCACCCGACCGCGCCTCCTGCACCACCCAGACGCCGTTGCGCCGCGCGGCGTACAGACTCGGGGACGGCATGAAGCCGCCCCCGCGGCGTGCGCGCTCAGGCACTGGGGAACGAGAAGTCGTCCTGCCCGTTGCGGCCCTGGCAGGCCCCCTTCATCGTGAGCACCATGCCCTGCAGTTGCTTCCGCATGCCGTCGACGGTCCGCGACTCGGCCAGCTTCTCGTCGGTGGCCTCGGGCAGCTGTTCGAGTTCGGCGAGCAGCGTCTCGAGCGCCGCCACGGCCTTCTTCAGGGATACGCGCTTCTTGTTCGATG
Organism: Acidobacteriota bacterium; assembly: GCA_023418055.1. Classification (GTDB taxonomy): domain Bacteria; phylum Acidobacteriota; class Vicinamibacteria; order Vicinamibacterales; family Vicinamibacteraceae; genus JAEZDP01. The sequence continues at coordinate 51,473 of JAEZDP010000236.1, read as the reverse complement.
CGTCTTGGGTCACGGAGCCTCCAAGCTCTCTAGGGCGGACGTCAGTGTCCGGGGGTGGTCAACCGTCCTGGTCCACGCGCATGACGAGGTCGGCAAAACGCGGGTCGCCGCGCAGGGCGGTGAATCGCGGGTCGATGCGCAGGTAGAGCAGGCGCGACGAGCGCGCCGCGTGCGCCTGCTGCAGCCACGCCAGCGCCTGATCGTGCTCTCGCAACCCCACGTAGGCCACGGCGACGAAGAACGCCAGGTCGGGCTGCTGCAGAGGCGGAGCGCTGGCAAACTGCTGCTCGAGGCGGGTGGCGATGGCCACGGCGCGATCGCGGCGATGCTGGGCAGCAAAGATCGTGGCCATCTGCGCGTCGACGAAGGGCTGCTGCTCGGCACGGCGGCGCTGCACCTCGGCGCACGCATCGAGAGCCTTGGCAAACTGGCCCACGGACGTATACACCCGGCACAGCCCCACCAGGGCCGCGCTGTACTCGCGGTCCACCCGGTGCAGTTGCTCGAACAGGCGCAAGGCCTCGTCGTCGCGACCGGCGTAGTGCAGCGTCATGCCGTAGTAGCCCTGCAGCGTGGAGGACAACGGCGCGAGCCGGCGAGCTTCGCTGAGCTGGTCGATGGCCTCCGTCGTGCGGCCCCGCCCCGAGAGGAGCATCGCGTAGCGCGTGCGGGCGTATTCGTTGCTCGGATTGCGTGACAGCGCCTGCTGGAAGTCGTCTTCGGCCCGACTCCAGTTGCGGTGGGCCTCGGCCCAGAGATCTGCCGACACGGCAAACGCATCCGAGTTGTCGGGGTCGTGATTGAGCGCGTGGGCGACCGCGGCCCGTGCCGAATCGAACGCATCGTCGCCTGAGAGCTGCCCGGCACGGTAGCGGCGCAGCAGTGTCTGCCCCCAGCGCGCGTGCGCCGGGGCGAAGTCCGGATCGAGCGTCATCGCGGCCCGGAACGCGTCGGCCGCCTGGGGCAACACGTCGTTGGTGCCCTTGGCCAGCAGCCACGATCCGCGCATGTAGTGGTCGAGCGCATCGGGCGAGGCCGAGGCCAGGCGCGCCGAGGCGCCCAGCGGCCTGAACGTCTCGGCGTCCAGCCGCAGGCGCGGCGCCAGGGTGTCCACCACCTCGGAGGTGAGGCTCTGGAGGTCGGCGGCAGGTCCTGCCGGCGGCAGCGTGACGGGCATGGCGCCGGCGACGATGAGCCGGACGTTGGCGTAGAGACCCTCGCGTCGACGCGTGACGGGCAGGACCTCGACCAGCGCGTCGGCCTGGAGGGTGCCCATCATCGCCACGCTCGGCTCTGCGGGGCGGTTGAGCGCGCCCACGGCTTCTTCGCTGGTCACGCGAAGGTCGGGCGACGTGCGCAACGTCTGCGCCAGGTCGCCGGCCAGCGCCATCGTCAGCGGATCGATGGGGTCGGAGCCCATGGGCCGCACCGTGACGACCGGCGCGAGGTCGGCACGGCGCGTGACCGGCGGCGCGGCGGCGCCCGGCCACAGCGTGGCGAGCGCACCCACCAGCGCGGCCCCTCCGGCAAAGCCGAACCCCGCCACCGCCCACCAGCGCCGCGCGCTACGCCGCTGCGCCGGTCCGGGCGTCGTGACCGGTGCCGCCGGCACCATCGCAGGATCGACGTTGATGGTCGAGTCGAGACCGAGCGATCGGGCGAGCGCTTCCTGCATGGCGCCCGCGCTCGTGTAGCGTCGCCGGGGATCGGCCGACAGCGCACGTTCGACCACGCGGCAGAAGTCGTCGGCCAGGTCGGGACGCGCATCCTGCAACCGCAACCGCCGGCCGGTCGCATGCGCCGCGCGCAGTTCGTCGAGGGAGCCGGCATTGACGGGATACTGCGAGGTGACCAGGTGGAACAGCACCACACCGACGCTGTAGATGTCCGACTGGACCGTCGCGTCCTCCCCGCGCAGGAGTTCGGGGGCCAGGTACAGCGGCGTGCCGGTGAGGCGTCCGCCGCTCGGCGGGCCGTCGGCCTGCACGACCTGCCCGGCGCCGAAGTCCATCAGCACCAGGCGGCCGCCCTCCTCACGCATCACGTTCTGCGCCTTGATGTCGCGGTGCACCAGCCCCGCCTTGTGAACGGCAGCCAGCGCGCGACACAACTCCTGCCCGATGAGCGCCGCCTCACGGGCCCCGAACGACCCCTGCGAGCGGAGCAACTGCTCGAGCGTCCGCCCGCGAACGTACTCCATCCAGAGCCCCACACGCCCGTCCCGCTCCTCGGCCCCGAAGACCGTGACAACGTTGCGGTGGCGCACGCGGGCGAGGATGCGGCCCTCGTGGAGAATCTTGCCGGCCAGTTCGGACGTGGCGCGGCCGGGGCGCAGCAGCTTGAGCGCGACGTCGCGGTCGAGCCGCGTGTCCTGCGCGCGATAGACGTGGCCGAACGATCCCTGCCCGATCTGCTCGAGCAGCGCCAGATGGCCCCAGAACTCGCTGGGCGCGCGCGAGGGCTGACGCAGGACGCGCTCCTCGATCGTCGGCAGCTCGGGCTCGGGTGCGGGTCCGATGCGCCCCACGACCTTCGGGCGCCCGGCGCCGGCACGGCCGGGGCGGGGCGCACTGTCGGTCTGCCGATGGAGGTCCGAGATGCCGGCCAGCACCTTCAGGTCGCGCAGCAGCTGCCGGTCCTCGTCGGTCTGCAGGCTCGATTCGACCGCATCCCAGTCGATGTCGACGCTGCCGTCAGCCACCGAGGCCGCCAGATCGACGAGCTGCAGCGGGTTGGCGCTCATCGTGAGCGCCTCGGCGAGACTCGGAGCCTGGAATGCAGTGTCATCAGCAGCGGTTCGTGTCAGGGGCAGAATGGCGGGCCGCAGTGGCCGCCGGGGCGGTGGGAGGGCGCCATCCGGTAATAACGCGTGACGGCCACCCATCGAACATCATCCGGACGCCTCGCTCAGAGTCCCGCGGGTCGCGGGTAGACGAACACCCGCACCGGGTCGTCCTCGGGCATCAGCAGCAGCGCGGTGGACGTGGCGGCCAGGCCTTCGTGCGTCAACACCACGCCCCGGTCGGTGCGCCCCGTGCGCCACCGCCGCTCGAGCACGAGCGAGGGCCACGACAGCAGGTCGATGACGCCCTCGTCGCCGAGCAACCCGCCCGCCAGCAGCCGAGAGCCACTCCACTTCAAGTCCTGGTAGCGCGCCTCGGTCGGGTTGGGCCGGCGGTCCACCTCCCGGCCCTCCGGCGTCCAGGCGTAGAAGGTGCGCGCGTCCCAGTTGGCACCGACCAGCCTCGGCCCGTCCGTGGCCAGGCAGCCGATGTGGTCGCCGACGTCGAACGACTGGACGAGGTCCAGCGTCACCCCGTCGCGGCACTGGATCGTCGACGAGGATTGGCGCCGGTATTCGGCCACGGGCATCCAGAGGTGCGCACCGGCACGCGAGAGACCGCCTGGATGGTAGCGGTCGCCTCGCTGCACCTCGACGAGGCGACGCACCTGCCCGGTGGCCGCGTCGCAGGCCGCCAGCAGCCCCACACGGCGCGGGCGATGGACGGCCGAAATCCACCAGGTGGCGCCGTCGGCGCTCGCCTCGATGCCCTGTGGATGGTCCAGGGTGGCGTGGATGTCCACCACGCGGTCGGGCGTGGCGTCGAACGGGACGGCCGCGGCTGTCGCCTGGGCGCCCTGCGCCGGCGTGCTCCGAGCCGGGGCGCCGGAGCCAGGCACCCTCGGGATCTCCGTCGCGCCGCTGGCGGGTGTCAGGCCGAGCAGTCCCGCGACCACGGCCACCCGACGCCCCAGCGTGCGCCTCGTGTACCGTGGCGGGCCCGCAGGCAGCGCGTCTGGCGACAGGTCCGACATGGCCGGCAGTATCCCCCACTTGGGCCCGGCTTGCGATCCGCGTGGGCCGATGGCAGACTGCCGGGGTCACGCTTTCCGCCTGAACCTGTCTCGGTGCCTGCTTCGAGTTCACCGTCCCGGCCTCGTTCCGGACGGGCGAGTCGCCCGCCCGCGTCGCGCGTGCCCCTTCGCTATCAGTTCAGCGAGGCGGACTGCGTGCCGACGACCTTTCTGAACGGCATCGCGCACCTCTTCGGGCGTGACGAGATACCTCCGCTCGCCATCCAGAAGATCTACACCTACACCCTGAACGGCGTGAGCCGCAGCAACACCCTCGGCGACGGCACCGACGAATGGGGCATCCGCGTCACCACCGAGTGGCTCGGCGCCTATCGCGAGGGCCCGTTTGCGTTGCGCACGTCGTACCTGCGCGGCGCCGAAGTGCACGTCCGCCGCGGCAACCCGATCGTCGCCTGTCTCAACACCGGCGGGGTGGCGCTCTGCAACCTGCACATCGGCGGCGGACTCTGGCACTACGTGCTGGCGGTCGGTTCCGACCCCGTCGGCCTCTCGTTCTTCGACCCCTACTTCCAGCGCACGGTCAAGGGCCTGTCCGGGTTCGTCGAACGCGTGCACGACGACGAGGTCGGAGCGAACCTGTGGGTCGAGCGCGACTGGCTCGACACCTACAGCAACAAGAAGCGCTACTGCTTCGGCTCGCTGCGCAACCGCGAGGCCGTGCTGCTGTGGCGCCGAAAGCGCTGACCCGCCCGCGATCCGCGCGACCGTCCCGCCGACCGGCCATTCCGACACGCGTCAGCCGCCGTTCGACCCATCGCCGGGACGACGGTCGTCCAACAGGCTACGCTGTCGCCCGTGACGAGCATCCGGCCCGCAAGCGCAGACCACGGCGTGCGCTCTCCCGGGCAGACAGGCTACCGTGTCAGCGATGACCTCGTCTCGACCCTCCCCCGGTCAACGGCTGCGCCAGGTGCTTGGCGCCGAGCCGCACGAACTCACGGCCCTCGCCTGGAGCTTCTTCTACTTCTTCGTGCTGCTGTGCGCCTATGGCCTCCTCCGGCCGCTGCGCGAGGAGATGGGCGTGCGACACGGCGTCGACCGCCTGCAGTGGCTCTTCACCGGCACGTTCGTGTGTATGCTGGCGGCGCAGCCGGTCTACGGCGCGCTGGTCTCACGCTATCCACGCAAGGTGTTCGTACCGGCGGTGTACGTGTTCTTCATCGCCTGCCTGCTGGCGTTCTACCTGATGTTCCGCACCGGGCTCGCGGTGCACGTGGCCGTGCCGGCGTTCTTCGTCTGGGTCAGCGTCTTCAACCTCTTCGTGGTGTCGGTCTTCTGGAGCTTCATGGCCGACATCTACTCGGCCGAGCAGAGCCGTCGGCTGTTCGGGGTCATTGCCGCCGGGGGGACGTGCGGCGCCCTGGCGGGGCCGGCGCTGGCCTGGCTGCTGGTGCAGCACGTCGGCGTGTCGCAGTTGATGCTCGTCTCGGCCCTGCTGCTCGGCGGCGCCCTGCTGGCGGTGCTGCGCCTGCTGCCCTGGGCCACCCGTCAACGGGGCCCCGAACAGGTCATCGGCGGGACGGTGCTGGCCGGCGCCCGCCTCATCGCAGGATCGCCCTTTCTGCGGGCCATCGCAGGCCTGCTGCTGTTGTACGTCACGGTCAACACCATCCTCTATTACCAGCAGGCCGCCGTCGTGGCCGAGGCCTACGCCGAACCGGCTGCGCGGACGGCCTTCTTCGCGCGCATCGACTTTGCCGTGAACGCGCTCACGGTGCTGACGCAGTTGTTTGTCACCCGCGTGCTGATGACCCGCTTCGGGGTGACGCCGCTCCTGGTCATCTCGCCCGTCCTCGTCGCCATCGGCTTTGCGTGTCTGGCCGCCTCGCCGATGCCCATCCTCCTGGCGGTGATTCAGGTGGTGCACCGGGCCGGCAACTTCGCGCTGATCGCCCCGGCCCGCGAGAGCCTCTACACGCAGGTGGATCGCGAGAGCCGCTACAAGGCCAAGGCCTTCATCGACACGGCCATCTACCGCGGCGGCGACGTCGTGGTGGGGTGGGGGATGGCCGGCGTGGCGGCCATCGGCCTGCACCTCGGGCAGATCGGCCTGCTCGGACTCGTCGTCGCCTCGCTGTGGGCGCTCCTTGGCTTTCGCGTGGGACGCACCTACGCGACGCAGCCCGCACCGGTCGATACGTCGTCGGCCGTGGCCCGACCCGCCGCCCTCTCCTGACTCGCTCATGTCCCTGGATGCCCGCATGCCTCTGACGCGTCGCCACTTTCTCTCCACGGCCCTGGCCGCGGCCGCGGCCGGCCGCCTGTCCCTCGAGGCCCGCCAGCCCTCTCCGCTGCGGGTGCTCATCATCGGCGGCACAGGCTTTCTCGGCCCACACGTCGTCGAACGCCTGACCTCGCGTGGCCACACCGTGACGCTGTTCAATCGTGGGCGGACCAACCCCGGGCTCTTCTCGTCGCTCGAGCAGCTGCGGGGTGACCGCAAGACCGACCTCTCGGCACTCGAGGGCCGCTCGTGGGATGCCGTCATCGACACGTCGGCCTACATCCCGGCCGACGTCACGCGCTCGGCGACCTTGCTGGCTCCTCGCGTGCGGCACTACCAGATCATCTCCACCATCTCGGTCTACGCCGACATGTCGAAGCCGGGGATGGACGAGACGCATCCGCTCGCCACGTTGTCCGACCCGACCGTCACGCAGGTGACCGGCGAGACCTACGGCGGTCTCAAGGCGCTCTGCGAGCAGGCGGCCGAGCGGGCGATGCCGGGACGTACGCTCGTCATCCGCCCCGGCCTCATCGTCGGGCCGGGCGACCCGACCGACAGGTTCACGTACTGGCCCGTGCGCGTCAGCAAGGGCGGCGACGTCCTCGCGCCCAACAGTCCGGACGAGAAGGTGCAGTGCATCGACGTCCGCGATCTGGCGGCGTTCATGGTCCACACGCTCGAGCAGCAGACGATGGGCATCTACAACGCCGACGCCCCGGCCGGCAGTCTGACGATGGGTCGGTTGATCGAGACGGCCCGCGACGTCTCGGGCAGTGATGCGCGTCCGGTGTGGGTACCGACGGCGGTGCTCGAGAAGCACGAAGTGCGCCCCTGGGCCGACATGCCCGTGTGGATTCCCGCCACCGGAGAGCACGCGGGGTCGGGCCAGATCAGCACGGCGCGTGCACAGCAGGCCGGACTGACCTACCGCCCGCTGCGCGACACAGTGGCCGACACGCTGGCGTGGTACCGCACGTGGCCCGTCGAACGGCGCGACGCTCCGCTCAAGGCCGGCATCACGTCGGAGCGCGAAGCGGCCGTGCTTGCTGCCTGGGCCAAGCGAGGCTGAACGGGGCGCGAGCCAGCGCCCGCTGCGTGCAGATTCCGGTTGACCGGTCGTTCCGCCTTCCATACCGTGGTGCGGACTCGGGGCCGATCGTGGCTCCGCCAACCGGAGCCACGCGTTGATGCATGGAGTGTATTCCGTCCTGGCCACGCCGTTTGACGCTCACGGCGAGGTCGATCTCGAGAGCCTGCGACAGGTGGTGGACGCCTTCATCGGCGCAGGGGTGACCGGGTTCACCGCCCTCGGCGTCACCAGTGAAGTCACCCGACTCACCGAACGCGAACGATCACTGGTCCTCGACACGGTGATGGAGCAGGTCGCCGGCCGGGTGCCGGTGGTCGTAGGCACGACGGCCGAAGGGCTGCACACCTGCCTGGCCTTCAGCCGCCAGGCCAAGGCCGCCGGCGCAGCCGCCGTGATGGTGAGCCCTCCGCGTGCGCTGAAGTTGAACTCGGCGAGCGTCCGGGCGCACTACGCCTCGGTCGCCGAGCAGGTGGACGTGCCCATCATCATTCAGGACTACCCGCCGGTTTCGGGCTTCGCCATGGAGCCGTCGCTGCTGGCCGGCATCGCCCGCGACATCCCGTCTGCCCGCACCATCAAGCTCGAAGATCCCCCCACACCGCGCAAGACCGCGCTCATCCTCGAGGCGGCCGGCGACGTGCCGGTGGCCATCTTCGGGGGCCTCGGTGGTGTGTACCTGCTCGAGGAACTGCTGGCCGGCGGCGCCGGAGCCATGACCGGGTTTGCCTACCCCGAGGCGCTCGTCGCCATTGTCTCGGCCTTCGAGGCAGGTGACGTGGACCGCGCGGCGGACATCTTCTATCGCACGGTGCCGCTGATGCGCTTCGAGTTCCAGGAGGGGATCGGCATGGCGATCCGGAAGCACGTGCTGAAGCGGCGCGGGCTCATTCGCGACAGCCGGACCCGGGCGCCCGGCGCCCATATCGACGCCGGCACGCAGGCCGCGCTCGATCGCCTCATCACGTGGACGGCTGCGCAGGAGGGGTGCTCATGGATCTCGGCCTGACCGGAAAGGTGGCCATGGTGGCGGGGGCGAGCCGCGGGCTCGGCTTCGCCGTGGCCGACGCGCTGGCCCGCGAAGGGGCACGCCTCTCGATCGCGTCGCGCGATGCCACACGCATCGCCGAGGCGGCGACGCGTCTTGAGGCGGCCGGCGCCGACGTGCTGGCCACGGCCACGGACGTCACCACGGCCGACGACATCGAGGCGTGGTTCTCGGCCACCACGTCGCGGTTCGGGGGCGTGGACCTGCTCTTCGTGAACACGGGCGGTCCGCCACCGGGCCCCGCCCTGTCGTTCGACGATGCGGGTTGGCAGAAGGCGGTGGACCTGCTGCTGTTGAGCGCCGTCCGCATGGTGCGCCTCGCGGTGCCGTCGATGGAGGCCCGCGGCGGTGGCAGCATTCTTTTCACCACCTCGTCGGCCGTGAAGGAACCCATCGCCAACCTGGCGCTGTCCAACGTGGTGCGAGCGGCCGCTGCGGCGCTGGTCAAGACGCTGTCGAACGAGCTGGCCCCGAAGGGCATCCGCGTGAACAACCTGGTGCCGGGCCGCATCGACACCGACCGCGTGCGCGAACTCGACACCGGCCGAGCCAGGGCCGCGGGCGTGACCCTCGACGAGCAACGGGCGCTGACCGAGAAAACCATCCCGCTCGGTCGCTACGGTGCGCCTGAGGAGTACGGCAAGGCGGCCGCGTTCCTGCTCTCGGACGCGTCGGCCTACACGACAGGCGCGTCGCTGCAGGTGGATGGCGGACTCATCAAGGGAGTGTGGTGAGGAAGGAAGGAACGAAGGAGCCAAGGAGCTAAGGAACGAAGGAGCTGCGGAGTTAAGGAGTTGAGGAACCAAGGACGGGCTATGGGCCCGTGGCTGTGGACCGTGGACCGTAGACCGTGGACCGATTGACCGATTGACCGATTGACCGTGGACCGCTTGAGGTATCCCGCGTGAACGTGATGCGCAGTGTGTTGTTGGCCGCGTCGGACAGCCGCTGGATGCGGCAGAATGCGCCGCGGATCGGGTTCATTCGCCGGGCGGTGACACGCTTCATGCCCGGGGAGGACGCCCGCTCGGCGCTCGATGCGGCCGAGACGTTGCGGCCCGACGGCATCGGCACGATCTTCACGCACCTCGGAGAGAACGTGGCCGACCTGGCGGAAGCTGAGGCCGTGACGGCGCACTACCTCGATCTGCTCGAACAAATCGCCGCTCGCGGGCTCGAGAGCCAGGTGTCCATCAAGCTGACCCAGATGGGCCTCGACATCGACAAGGCACGCTGCCTGGCCAACGTGCAGCGCCTGGTGGCCCGTGCGCACGCCCTGAACATCGCCATCTGGATCGACATGGAGCAGCATCCCTACGTCGATGCCACCCTCGAGCTGTACCACGCCGTGCGGGCGGAATATCCGCAGGTCGGCGTCTGCCTCCAGGCTTACCTCTATCGCACGCCTAAAGACCTCGAGGCGGTCATCGCGGTCGGCGGCGGCGTGCGCCTCGTGAAAGGCGCCTACCGCGAGCCGGCGTCAGTGGCCATCCCGAAGAAGGCCGATGTCGATGCCGCGTACCTGGCGCTCGCCAAACGCATGATCGCGCCCGACGCCCTGGCCGCAGGGTTCGATGCCGTGTTCGGCACGCACGACCAGCAGATCATCCAGGCGATCCGGCAGCACGCGGCCGCCACCGGCGTCTCGCGCGACGGCTACGAGTTCGCCCTGCTCTACGGCATCCAGCGGTCGGCGCAGCAGCAACTGGCGCGGCAGGGCCATCGCATCCGCGTCCTCATCAGCTACGGCAGCTTCTGGTTTCCCTGGTACATGCGGCGGCTCGCCGAGCGGCCGGCCAATGTGTGGTTCGTCGTGCGGACGATGTTCGCGCGCTGATGCCGCGCCACTCAGCCGTCAGTCTGCGGCAGTCAGCAACTCGCGCACGCGTGCGGCGACGATGACGTCCTCGATGGCGAGCCCTACCGACTTGAACAGCGTGATCTGCCGCGCGTCGCCACGCCCGGCACACCGGCCGCACACCAGCGCGCCCAGGTCGCCGACGATGTCCTGCTCGGTGAAGACGCCTTCCTCGTGCGGTATCCGGAGATCGCCGGCCTCTCGCCACGCATGATCGCGGTCGTCCACGTACACGCGGGCCCGCGTCACCGTGGGGGTATCGAGTTCGCGAACGTGCGGGAGGAACGACCCGACGGCGTTCACGTGCACGCCCTCCCGGAGGCACGCGCCGTCGAACACGGGGACGGTCGACGTGGTGGCCGTCACCACGAGGTCGGCCCAGGCTGCTGCGGCATCCGGCGACGAGGCGACGCGCACGTCGAGATCGGGGTGCGACGCCCGCAGGGTCTCGACCAGCCGATCGGTGCGGGTACGCGACCGGCCACACACCTCCACCATCCGCACCGGCCGCACCGCACACATCGCGTCCACGTGCGTCCGCGCCTGTACCCCTGCCCCGTAGACGACGAGCCGCTCCGCGTCCGGACGTGCAAGCAGGTCGGTAGCCAGCGCCGTGACCGCCGCCGTGCGGACGGCGGTCACCCATGTGCCGTCGATGACACACGCGACGGCACCGGTCTCGGGGTCGAGCGCCAGGATCTGGGCGCTGATGGCAGGGGCACCCGAACGCGTCGGGTTGTCCGGGAAGACGCTCACCACCTTGACGCCTATCTCGCCGCGGTCGGTCAGGCTGGCCGGCATGACGAGCACCGAGCCGCGCCCACCCGGCGCCGACAGCAGCGTGCGATCGGGCAACACCGTGCGTCCGGACCCGTGGGCCACGAACGCGTCGCGCATGAGCGCGATCACGTCGCGCATCGAGAGCAGGCCGTCGAGTTCCGCTGCCGACACCACACGCATGGGCGTGGGTACACTAGCGCGAGACCCGGACCGGGCGCAAAGACATGACGCGCGTCGACAGCCACCATCATCTCTGGCAGTACGAGCCGACCGGCTACGCCTGGATCGCCGACGACATGCACGTGCTGCGTCGCGACTACGACGTCGCCGACTTCGAGCGCGAGGCACAGGCCAGCCGGATCGACGCGTCCATCGTCGTCCAGGCGCGGCAGGTGCTGGCCGAGAACGATGCGCTGCTCGACGCGGCCGCACGCTCGACGGTCGTCGCGGCCGTCGTGGGCTGGGTGGATCTGCGCGCACGGGACGTCGGTGACGTGCTGGATCGCTACGCCGCCCACGCGGCCTTCCGGGGCGTTCGCCACATCGTCCAGGCGGAACCGGCCGGGTTCATGGACGACCCGCGATTCAACGAGGGCATCGCGCACGTGACCGCACACGGCCTCGTCTACGATTTCCTCATTACGGCACGACAACTGCCGGAGGCCATCCGACTGGTGGACCGACACCCGCACCAGACGTTCGTGCTCGACCACCTGGCCAAGCCCGTCATACGGCCAACCGCCTTCGACTGCGCGTGGGCGACTGACCTGCGTGCGCTGGCCGAGCGGCCTCACGTGTCGTGCAAACTCTCGGGCCTGGTCACCGAAGTGCAGGACACCGACTGTTCCCCCTCGCTGCTCCAGCCGTACGTGGACGTCGCTCTGGACTGCTTCGGCCCCTCCCGGCTGATGATGGGCTCGGACTGGCCGGTGTGCCGGCTGCGTGCCGAGTACGTCGACTGGATGACGATGCTGCATGCGCTCGTGGGGGCCCTGGCCGACGATGAACGAGCGGCGATTCGTGGAGACACGGCGCGGCGCGTCTACGCCCTGGCGGGACATCCACGATGAGCGTGGCGCTTTCAGCCGGCGACGAGGCGATGTTGCGCGGCGAGCACGGCGAGGCCGCGGCGTTTGCGATGTCCGTGCTGGTGGCGATGGCCGACGTGCAGCGAGCCTCGGCGCTGCTCGACATCACCCATGCCCACATCGACAGCACCATCTATGTGGGCGAGGCCACGCTGGAGTATGCGGAGCGGCTGGCGGCCATGGGCGCCACCGTTCGCGTGCCCACCACCTTGAACGTCAGCGGGCTCGACGAGCACGGCTGGGAACGCTGGAGCGTCCCGCCGGCGTGGGCGGCCAGCGCGCATCGGCAGATGGTGGCGTATCAATCGATGGGCGCCATCCCGACCTGGACCTGTGCCCCGTACCAGACGCCGTACGCGCGGCCGGCGCTCGGACAACAGGTGGCCTGGGGCGAGTCCAACGCCATCGCCTTTGCCAACTCCGTGCTCGGAGCCCGCACCGAGCGCTACCCCGACCTGCTCGACATCTGCTGTGCCATCACCGGCCGGGCGCCCGCGTGTGGGCTGCACCTCACGCCCGCGCGCGCCGCGACGCTGCTCGTGCAACTGCGGGACGTGCCTCGAGAGATCCAGGAAGACGATGCGTTCTACCCGGTGCTCGGCGCCGCGATCGGCCGTCTGGCAGGCGATGCCGTGCCGGTGATCGACGGCCTCGGGGTGAAGCCCGACGAGGATGCACTCAAGGCGGTGTGTGCGGCTGCCGCCTCGACCGGCCGCGTGGCGCTGTTCCACATCGTGGGAGTGACACCCGAAGCCGCCACCCTCAGCGACGCCTGCCAGGGGCGGACACCCGAGCGCACGGTGGTGCTGACCGCAGACGATCTGCGCCGCGAGCGCGCGGCGCTGACCACGGCACAGGGAACGGCGCTCGACCTGGTCATCCTTGGGAGCCCGCACTTCTCACTGGACGAGTTCCGTCGCCTGGCCCCGTTGCTCGAGGGCCGACGCAAGGCGCCCCACGTGCGCGTCCTCGTCACGTCGAGCCGCTTCATGCGTGAGCTGGCGCGCGAGGCGGGGCTGCTGGCGGCGCTCGAGGCCTTCGGGGGCGAGGTGACGGTGGACACGTGCATCCTCGCCACGCCGATGCTGCCGGCCTCGGTGAAGTGCCTGATGACCAACTCCGGCAAGTACGCCTACTACGCGCCGGGGTTGCTCGGTACGACCATCACCTTCGGCAGTCTGAGCGACTGCGTTGCCTCAGCCGTCTCGGGTCGGGTGGAGGTGGACATGACGCGATGGGCCTGACGCTACAGGCCGACGTCGTCGTTGGGGGCGAGGTGCGGGCTCGCATGTTGCGTGCGCACGAGCCGCTCTCGTTCTGGGGCGGCTATGATGCCGCCACGGGCGAGATCATCGACCGACGCCACCCGCTGTCGGGGCAACGGGCGGCGGGCCATGTGCTCGTGCTGCCGGGGTCCCGGGGCTCGTCCACGGGCACCGCCATCCTGCTCGAGGCCGTACGCACCGGTCAGGCGCCGGCCGCACTGGTGACCGATGGACGCGACACCTTCTTCGCGCTCGCGGCCATCGTGGCGAGACTCATGTACGGGCGGTCGTTCGTGGTGCTGTCCGTCGAGCGCGCGGACCTTGCACGACTCCCGGACGCGGCTCTCGTGCACATCGATCTGCACGGCACGATCACGGTCGAGCCCTGAGGCCCGTGAGCCGGTCGTGGGAACCTTTGGTGGTGGTACAGTCGTCCAGCACTCCGGGGTTGCCCGGACTATCCGGTCAGACACGGCGCGCCCTCACCCTCCACGCGACGTGCCCCAGCTGGTTGGCAACATCCACGTCGCGCGTGGGACACGAGTAAGACCACGGCGACGCGATCCAGAACTATGGCGACCCGTCGGCCACCTGTGGTACGGGTACGCGATTTGGTCACGGTCAGATGACGAACACATCTCCGAAGCGTGCGCTCTTCAAGGCCCTGGCCGGGCTCGCACAGGCCTGCGCCCACGAACACCGACTCGAACTGCTCGAACACATGGCGCAGGGCGAACGCAGCGTGGAGGCGCTGGCGCGCCTCGCGGGGCTCAGCGTAGCCAACACGTCACAGCATCTCCAGTTGCTGCGACGGGCCGGGCTTGCGGACACGAGGCGCGACGGGCGCCACGTGTACTATCGCCTGGCCGACGACACGGGTGTCGTGGAGCTCATCGAGAGCCTGCGCCAGGTCGCCGAGCGTCAACTGGCCGAGGTGCAGCGGCTCATCGCCACGCAACTCGACCCGCTCGACGCGTTCGAACCCGTGGATGCCGATACGCTGATGGGGTGGCTGGAACAGCGAGCGGTGACGGTCATCGACGTACGCCCTGAGGACGAGTACCTGAGCGGCCACGTTGACGGCGCGATCAACGTGCCGCCCGGCTCGCTCGACAGGCACGCCTCGGCCCTGCCGCGCGACCGTCCCGTCGTGGCCTATTGTCGGGGCCCGTATTGCGTGATGTCGTTTGAGGCCGTCAGCCGGCTTCGCGCCGAAGGCTTCGACGTCCGGCGTTTCGCCACCGGCTTCCCCCAGTGGAAAGCGGCCGGCCTTCCCATCGGACTCGGCCACGCCGGTTCGGACGCCGCCGAGTAGCGAACGCGCCCGCTGCGCTATGGTGGGGCCGGACGTGCGTCCGCCCACCCGCCCTGGCTACTGCTTCGCGCAGGTGGCCGACACCATCTCGATGCCGGTGACCTTCAGCGTGCGCGGTGCGGACTTGCCATCCTGCCCCGCCGCGGGCGCGTCCGACAACGTCCCACGCGCCACGATGCGGTGGTTGACGTGTGACTCGAGCTTCAGCTCAGGGCCGGCGTCGAGCCGGACGACGAGCGACGTCGGCGTGGTGTCGGGCGTCTTGCGCTCGGCGGCCGCGATGCGCTGGTCTGCCGGCGTGCGCGGGACGGTGGTTTCACGTTCGGGCATCTTCGCGTCGGTCAACGTGAAGGCCGGCGCGCCGCTGCTCGTGTCCTGCGACGTCGCGCGTGTCACACATCCCTCGATGCTCGTCTCCACGGCCGCGGTGTCGTCCCCGCCGCGGGGCTGTGGCTGCTGCTGGGACGGCCGTGGCGTCTGGGTCGTCGGGGCCTGTGCGCCAACGGCGGCGGCACTGGCGAGCAGACACGAGACGGTGAGGACGTGAGTGATGAGCGAACTTCTACGTGTGGCAGTCATGTATGTGCACCTCGCTCGAGCGAAGAATCGGAGTTGTCGACGCGGACAACTGCAAGCACCGCGCCACCACGGGACGGCTCAGTTCCGGCACTCTGTCGCGCACAAGACGCACAGCACGCCCGACACGGCGATGTCGTTTCTACAGGATGGGCAGCAGGCTGCTCACGCCACCGCGCAATCACCGCAATCCATCTGTGGCAGAATCGGGGGAAACCTTCACGCTCAGAAAGGATGCGAGACGTGCCCCACGTCCGGACCACCACCACTCTGCTCTGCCTGGGCACCGCGCTGGCGCTTGCGGCAGCCGTCCCCGTCGCACGCCAGGCGGCACCCGCAACGAACATCGACGCCGACGACCTCGGCGGCGTGGTCACCGGGCCGGGAGGTCCCGAGGCGGGCGTGTGGGTGATCGCCGAAACGCGCGACCTCCCGACGCCCTTTGCGCGCATCGTGGTGACCGATGAGGCGGGACGGTACGTGGTGCCCGACCTGCCCAAGGCGAGGTACGACGTGTGGGTGCGCGGCTATGGCCTCGTGGACTCTCCGAAGGTGCAAGCCGAGCCGGGAACGCAACTCGCCCTGACGGCCGTGCCCGCCCCATCGCCGAAGGCCGCTGCCGAGTACTATCCCGCGGGCTACTGGTACGCGCTCCTCGAAGTCCCGGCCGCCTCCGAGTTCCCCGGGACGGGCCCCGAAGGTAACGGCATTCCCGAGTCGATCGAGACCCAGGCCGAGTACCTGCGGCAGGTCAAGAGCGGCGGCTGCACGGCGTGTCATCAGATCGGCACCAAGGGCACGCGGGAGATTCCAAAGGCGCTCGGCACGTTCCCGACGCACGAGGCCGCGTGGCAACGCCGCATCGCCTCCGGCCAGGCCGGGGCGCAGATGATTGGCGGCATGAACCAACTCGGCCCACGTGGTCTCCGCATGTTTGCCGACTGGACCAGCCGCATCGCAGAGGGTGCCTACCCCAAGGAGGCGCCGCCGCGGCCCGCAGGACTCGAGCGCAACGTGGTCATCACGTTGTGGGATTGGGCCGACCCCAAACACTACCTGCACGACGTCGTGTCCACCGACCGGCGCGACCCGACCGTCAACGCCTACGGTCCGGTGTATGGTGCGCTCGAACTGAGCGGCGACTACATTCCTGTGGTGGATCCCCGCACGCACGAAGCAAGCCGGGTGCCGCTCGAACCACGCGACCCCGCCACGTCGCCCACCTCACCCGACATGCCGCAGCCCTCACCCTACTGGGGCGACGAGGTGCTCTGGACGAGCAAGACCAACGTGCACAACCCGATGCTCGACCACAAGGGACGGGTGTGGCTGACCGCCACGGTCCGGCCGGCCGACAACCCGGCGTTCTGTAAGGCGGGCTCGACACATCCGTCGGCCCAGCTTTTCCCCCTGGAGCGCGCCGGCCGACATCTGGCGATGTGGGACCCCTCGACGAAGAAGCTCACCCACATCAGCACCTGTTTCAGCACGCACCACCTGATGTTTGCCGAAGACGCCAACCACACGTTGTGGACGAGCGGTGGCGGTCAGGTGGTCGGGTGGCTCGACGTGAAGAAGTTCGAAGAGACCGGCGACGAGGCGGCCTCGCAGGGCTGGACCGCGCTGGTCCTCGATACCAACGGCAACGGGAAGCGGGACGCGTACGTGGAGCCCGGCGAGCCTGCGGATCCCACCAAGGACACCCGTTTCCGTTCAGCCTTCTACTCGGTCGCGCCCGCCGCCGACGGGTCTGTGTGGGGATCGGTACTTGGCTTCCCAGGCGCCGCCGTCCGGCTCGTGCCTGGCGACAACCCGCCGCACACTACGCTCGTCGAGGTGTACGAGCCGCCTTTCGACAACCCGAAGGCCAAGGTGCAGGGGTTCTCGCCGCGGGGCATGGACATCGACCGCAACGGCGTCGTCTGGGCCGCGCTGGCGAGCGGGCACATGGCGAGCTTCGACCGGCGCAAGTGTACGGGTCCCCTGAACGGGCCGACGGCCACCGGGCAGCACTGCCCGGAGGGCTGGACTCTGTACGAAGAGCCACTGCCGCAGATGCAGGGCGTGACCACCCCCGGCAGTGCCGAGGGCAGCTACTACACGTGGGTCGACCAGTTCGACACGCTGGGACTCGGTGCCAACGTGCCAATAAACACGGGCAACGCCTCCGAGGGCCTGCTCGTGCTGAAGGACGGCAAGTGGGTGGTGCTTCGGGTGCCCTACCCGCTCGGGTACTACACCAAGTGGATGGACGGGCGCATCGACGATCCGAAGGCCGGCTGGAAGGGCCGGGGCATCTGGACGACGGTGAGCACGCGCACGCCGTTCCACATGGAGGGCGGCAAAGGTACGCCGAGCAAGGTCATCAAGTTCCAGATGCGCCCGGACCCCCTGGCGCACTGACTTAGGGTCAGACCTGCCAGACGACGGACGTGGGGTCAGACCTGCGGCGTGACGTTCGAGGGTCAGACCTGCAGCACGAGGCTGCAGGCCGCCTGCACCCGGCCGCCAAGCAGGCTGCGGGCGACCTAGCCGAACTCGGGCCCGATGATGGCAAACAGTCCCGGTGGCCAGCCGGCCGCCGGGACCTCGCCGAGGTACATCCGGGTGAACGGCCGCTGGTGCTCGAATCCCCGGCTCTCCAGCCAGGCACCCCATCCCTCCGGCGGGACGGCGGCATCGATCACGGCGGGACGATCGCGCGGCACGCGACGCAGCACGGCATCCACCAGCCGGCCTGCTGCGGCGCGATCGTCAGCCACGACCGGCCCCACATGTTCGAACGTGTGGCCGGACCGCCCGAGCGCGAAGCCCGTCACCTCGCCGGTCGTCGCGCCCTCCTGCACCCACGCATACGCGGGCGCCCCCTCCGCCAGCCACCGCAGCATCGCGCCGCGCTCGAGCCCGGTGACCGCCGAGTCGATCGCCAGCACGGCAGGCCAGTCGTCCTCGCGCAGCGGGCGCACCCCGTCGCCAGCCGCCGCGCTGTCTGCCGCACCTGCACCGGCCGCCACCCCCACGCCCCGCTGCATACGCTGCAACGGCCACGCATCGCGGAAGCCGAGGCCGAGATAGAGCGGACGACCGAGCGGTGTGGCGTCCAGACCGACGACCGGGACGTCCCCGACCAGCGCCAGGCCCTCGTGCAGCAGCGACGTGCCGATACCCCGCCCGCGCTCCTCGGGCGCCACGAGCACCATCGCGACCCACGCCGTCCCTGGCGCATACCGCACCGTGGCCACCGACCCCACGACGCGCCCGTCGCGGCAGGCAACCAGCGCGCCTTTCGTGTCGAGGTCCAGGAACTGGCGCCAATCGCGCGCGGTCTGGTTCCACCGGCTCGCCCGGCAGAGGGCCAGACCGGCGTCGATGTCGTCGGGCGTCATGCGGCGAAGCTGCAGGTCGGTGGGGACAGCCATCGCGGCTCACTCTATCGCGCTGCGCCGCTCGGCGATATCATCGCGGCATCGTGATCGCCGCCGCGCCGCTGCCCCAGTCCATCACTTCGGTCGACCACCTCGAAGACCTGCTGAGTACCCCGACAGATGCCGCCGTCGACGCCCTGCGCCAGGTACCGGGCGACATCCTCGTGCTCGGCGTGGCTGGCAAGATGGGCCCGACGCTGGCGCGCATGGCTAAGCGCGCCTCGGACGCGGCCGGCACCAGCCGTCGCGTGATCGGTGTGGCGCGCTTCTCGTCGCCCGACCAGGCCGCCCACCTCGAGGCCCACGGCATCGAGACGCTGCGCTGCGACCTGCTGGACCCGGCAGCCGTGGCGGCGCTGCCTGACGCGCCGAACGTCGTCTTCATGGCGGGACGCAAGTTCGGGTCGTCCGGCCACGAGTCGCTGACCTGGGCGATGAACGTGCACGTGCCCGCCCTTGTCGCGCAGCGCTACGCCGCCAGCCGCATCGTGGCCTTCTCCACGGGCAACGTCTACGGCTTGACGCCGGTAGGACGCGGCGGCTCGGTGGAAGGCGACCTACCGCAGCCCGTCGGGGAATACGCGATGAGCTGCCTCGGGCGCGAGCGGATCTTCGAGCATTTCAGCCGCACGCAAGGCACCCCCACTGCCCTGCTCCGCCTCAACTACGCCACCGAACTGCGCTATGGAGTCCTCGTCGATCTTGCGCAGCAGATCCGCCGTGGCGAGCCGGTCGACGTCACCATGGGTCACGTGAACGTCATCTGGCAGGCCGACGCCAACGCGATGGCCCTGGCGGCGCTGGCGCATGCGGCAAGCCCTCCCTTCGTGGTCAACCTGGCCGGTCCGGAGGAACTGTCGGTGCGTGAGACCTGCGAGGCGCTGGCCCGCGCGATGAACGTGCCCCTGCGGATCACAGGGACCGAGGCCCGCGACGCGCTGCTGAGCAACGGGACCCTCGGACGCACGCGCCTCGGCCCGCCACGCGTCGACGCCTCGCGCCTCATCGCGTGGACCGCCGCCTGGGTGCAGCAGGGCGGAGACACGCTCGGCAAGCCGACACACTTCGAGTCGCGGGACGGGGGGTTCTGATGCCGGCCCCCGACCACGCCCTCTCGTCGGCCGAGGCCCTTCGTGCGGCCCTGCACCGCGGCCTCGCGATTCCCGCGCACCCGCTTGCGCTCACCGACGCGGGACGCCTCGACGAACGGCGCCAGCGGGCGCTCACGCGCTACTACAGCGCAGCCGGTGCCGGCGGCGTGGCCGTCGGCGTCCACACCACGCAGTTTGCGATCCGCCGCGCCGATGTCGGGCTGTTCGAGCCGGTCCTCACACTGGCCCGTGAGGAACTCGATCGTGCGGATGCCGGTCGCCCGCAGCCCCTCGTCCGCGTCGGAGGCGTCTGCGGCGACACGGCGCAGGCCGAGCACGAAGCCGGCCTGCTGCGCGACCTCGGCTACCACGCCGGGCTGCTCAGCCTGGCCGCCATGGCGCAGGCGTCCGACGACGAACTCGTCGCGCACTGCGAACGCGTAGCCGAAATCTTACCCGTCATCGGGTTCTACCTGCAGCCTTCCGTGGGCGGCCGCCCGCTCGCCTACGACTTCTGGCGTCGCTTCGCGGAGATTCCGGGTGTGGTGGCGATCAAGATTGCGCCGTTCAACCGCTACCAGACCCTCGACGTCGTCCGAGCCGTCGTCGAGGCCGGGCGTGACGACATCGCGCTCTACACCGGCAACGACGACAACATCGTGGGTGATCTCGTCACGCCGTTCCGCCTGCAGGGTCCAGAGGGACCGGTCGAGCGTCGCATTGTCGGCGGCCTGCTGGGTCACTGGGCGGTGTGGACGCGCACGGCCGTGCAACTGCTCGATGCGTGCAGGGACGCGTCAGAGCAGCTGTCGGTGCCGGCCTCGCTGCTGCGCGCGGGCGTCGAAGTCACCGACGCGAACGCCGCATTCTTCGATGCCGCGCACGGCTTCAGGGGATGCATCGCCGGCCTGCACGAAGTGCTGAGGCGCCAGGGCCTGTTGACGACCATCCGCTGCCTCGATGCCCACGAGACGCTCAGCCCGGGCCAAGCCGCGCAGATCGACCGCGTGTATGCCGCCTACCCACATCTGGCCGACGATGGGTTCGTGGCGGAACACCTCGACGAGTGGCTGCGATGACGCAGCGGCTGCTGCTTGTTGCCATCCTCCTCGTCGGGTGCGGGTGCACGCAGACCACACCCGCCGATCTCGTCGTCACCAACGCACGCGTGCTGACGGTGGACGCCGCGTTCTCCGTGGCTGGGGGTGTGGCCGTCCGTGACGGCCGTATCGAGGCGGTCCTGGCGCCCGGCGCCGACGCGTCGACGTTCATCGGCCCCGACACCCGTGTCATCGACGCGGGCGGTCGGACGGTCATCCCCGGAATCATCGACACGCACGTGCACGCCCTGATGGCGGCGCGGGCCGAAGCCACCACGCCGTTTCGCGACTTCACCTCGGTGGCCGGGATCCAGGCCTGGGTGCGGGAGGCGGCCGCGCGCACGCCGAAGGGTGCATGGATTTTCACACCCCGCCTGTTCCCGACGCGACTCGAGGAACATCGCTTTCCCACGCGTGACGAACTCGATGCCGCGGCCACCGACCACCCGGTCGTCGTGGACGGCGCGTACGGTCTGGTGCTGAACACGGCCGCGCTGCGAGCGGCCGACATCACGTCAGAGACGCCCGACCCGCCAGGCGGCGCGATCGTCAAGGACGAGGCAGGCAATCCGACGGGCATGTTGCGGAACGTCGGGGGGATGCTGGCGCGGTTCCGCACCGATGCGAGCGAGGTGCCGCTCGACGGGCTGGAGGCCGTGCACCGCGAGTACCTGCGGGCCGGCATCACGAGCGTCATCGAGCGCGGGGCCGACCTCGACGGATATCGACGCTACGAGGCCCTCGCGGAACAGCAGCGCCTGCACGTCCGGGCGACCGTGACCCTGCAGTTGCCACGGCCCACCGATGCGGAGGACGTGGCCCGCGTGATCGACGCGCTGCCGGTGCGTCATGGCCAGGGCGACCAGCGGCTCAAGGTGGGCCCGCTGAAGATCCTGGTGGACGGCGGCATCCTGGCGGGCACCTCGTACATGCGCGAGCCCTTCGGCCTGGCGGCCTCGGCCCTCTACGGCGTGGATGACCCGCAGTACCGCGGCTTCCTCACCGTGCCGCCCGAACTCATCGACAGGGTCTTTGCGGAAGGCCATGCCAGGGGCTGGCAGATGGCGGCGCACGTGACCGGTGATGCGGGCGTGGATGCCGTGCTCGATGCCATCGAGGCCGCACAGCAGCAGGGGCCGATGCCCTCGACGAGCCGCCGCCACACGCTCATCCACGCGTACTTCCCCGATGCGGAAACGGCCGAGCGTGCGCGTCGGCTTGGCGTGTTCGTGGACACGCAGCCCGCCTGGTACTACAAGGACGTGGACGCGCTGGCAGCCGCCCTCGGCGAAGAGCGGCTGGCTCGCTTCATCGGCCTGCGCACATGGCTAAGTGCAGGCGTCCGCACCGCCATCAACACCGACCACATGTTCGGCCTCGACGGCAACACGTCGATGAACCCCTTCAACTCGTTCCTCACGATGTACGTCGCCGTCACGCGCCGATCCGAAGGTGGTGCGGTCATTGGCGCCGACCAGGCCGTGAGCCGCGAGGAGGCGCTGCGACTGATGACGAGCGAAGCCGCGTGGTTCAGCTTCGACGAAGGCTCGCGTGGGTCGCTCGAAGTCGGCAAGCTCGGCGACCTGGTCATCCTCTCGGACCACCTGCTCGACGTGCCCGACGAGCGCCTGCGTGACATCCTCGCCGACATCACCATCGTCGGCGGCGAGGTCGTCTACGAGCGCGGGCAGGGCGAGCGCTGAGCGTGCGCCACGCACTCGCACGTCGAAGGCCTACGGCCGGCTGACGCTGATCTCCCTGAAGTGCACCGTCTGCGGCTCGTGGTGGTTCTGGATGCCGATGTAGCCGGCCTCGGGACGCGGTCCCCGCCGCGGCTCGTAGTCGTGCTCACGCGGCGGCACCGGATCGCCTTCCGTGAAGTCGTTCACCAGCACCCCGTTCAGGTGGATGACGGTGCGCGGGCCACGCAGGCTGATCTCCATGGTGTTCCATTCGCCGGCCGGATGTTGAGGGGCGGCGGACGCAGGGCTGATGGAGTAGATCGCCCCCGTGGTGTGCCAGGCCATGCCGTGCTCGATCTGGTGGGACGAGCGCTTGTAGTGCGCGGGAAAGTTCTCGAGAATCTGCACTTCGTAGCCGGTGTGCACCGCCTGCCAGGGGTCGGCCGGCGGGTCCGGGATACGGATGAAGATGCCCGAGTTGTCGTCGGTGGTGGTCGTCCGGTAGACGACGCGAACGGTGCAGTCGCCGAACTTCTCGCCCGTGTACCAGAGGAGGCCCATCCCGCCTTCGGTCTTGAGCAGGCCGTCCTCGACGAACACCCGTCCCTTGCCGACGTGTGCCCATCCCGTGAGATCGCGCCCGTTGAAGAGTGGCTGTGAGGCACCTGCGGCCGCCTGTCCGAACGCGGCCACGGGCACGAGCCACGTGACGAGACCAACGACCAGCAGTACGCCCTTCGTCATGCGGTGATGATACCTTCCACGCGTCTCGCGAGTGGGACGTCGATCGCGCATGCGCCCGGCGTGGCCAAAGCGCCAGGACGCCATGGCGCCAGTGCCGCCGTCCCACTCACACTTCCACGCCCCCGTCCGTCGGACTCGCGACGTCGAGACGGCGCACCGGCACGCCGACGTAGACGGCGCCCGCGTCCAGCACCGTGTGTTTGGGCACGACGCTGAGCGCGCCGATCTGGCAGCGGTCGCCCGCCACCACACCGATGCCGACGATGCTGCCCAGGCCGACGGTGACCCCACGCCCGAGGCGTACGCGTCCCGTCTTCACGACGCCCCCCTCCACCGTGTGCCCCGACAGGTGCACGCTCTCGCCGATGACCACATCGTCGCCGAACTCGAGCAGGCTGTGGTCCGAGATCGACATGCTGTTGACGAAGACGCCTCGCCCAATCCGCGCGCCGTTGAGCCGCAGGTAGAACGTCCACAACGGCGAACTGCGGAACAAGGTGCCGACGAGGATCCGCACGACATGCGTCGAGATCATGTAGCGCACCCAGTTGAGCAGCGGCCACTCGAGATCGGCGATGCGCCAGGCGCTGTCCGCCGGCGTACGCCAGCCGCACAGGCGGACCGACACGGCCGAGAGCACGACCAGCGCCACCGCGAACACGAGATAGGCCGGCAGGAGGGTCATCGCGATGACCATCGGCTCGATGACCGACTCCCGCGGGCGCGGCAGCGGCCACCACTGGATCAGGCGCCAGAACAGGAACGCGGGCAGGACGGCGAGGCCGAACACCAGGCTCTCGACGATGAAGATCGAGATGACGGTCCACGCTACGCGCCATGAGCGGCCCATGCTGGCTCCTGACAGGCATCGGCCAGGTCGGCTGGCCGAGGTGCCTCACGCTACCACGGCCGGCGGGCCGATCGCTCGGAACGCCAGGCGGAGGGTCCCTGCGTCTCAGCGTCTGGTGTTTGCCAGCGCTTTGAAGCGCGAGGAGGCCACCACCCGTGTGCCCTCTCCGGTGCGGTGCACGACGAGGGCGGCGGTCTGCGGGCGTCGCTCCACGAGGGCGATCCCGCGCTCCACGCCCACCAGGCTGACCGCCGTGTCGAGCCCGTCGGCCTCGAGCCCATGGGGTGCCACCACGGTCACCGTGACGTCATCGGTCAGACCGCTGGCCGATGACGGGTCGATGACGTGTGAATAGCGCACGCCGTCGATGTCCACGTACTGCGCGCTGTTGCCGGAGGTCGAGACGGCGGCATGGGTCAGTTCCACCGTGGCGGGCAGGTCGGTGACGTCGGGGCCGAGGTCGTGGACGCCGATCCGCCAACCCGATCGCCCGGGGGGCGCGCCGCTGAAGGCGAGGTCGCCGCTCACCGCAACCAGCGCGTGGTGCACGCCCGAGGTCCCGATGGCTTCGAGGGCGGCGCTGGCGGCGAAGCCCTTCCCGATGGCGCCCACGTCGAGCGCCATACCGGCCTTGTCGAACCGCACGGTACGCGTCGCGGCGTCGAGTTGCATGTGGCGGAACCCGCTGCGGGCAGCCGCCGAGGCAAGTGCCTCAGCGTCCGGCCGCTGCCCTGAACGCCGGGCCTGGCGCCACAACTGGACCACGGGGCCCTGCGTGACGTCGAAGGCCCCACGGGTCTCCTCCGCCAACTGCTGTGAGGCCGCGAGGACGGTGAAGAGGTCGTCACTCACGGGCACGAACCGGCCGACGGCGGTCGTGGTGACCCGACTGAGTTCGCTGTCGGTCTTGTAGTCGGAGAGGCGCGCGTCGAGCTCGGCGAGGCGGGCGAACCCGGCGCGGATGGCGGTTCTGGCCGTCTCGATGTCGGGCGTATAGACCGTGATGCGGGCCAGTGTGCCCATGTGCGGCTCGACCGCCTCGAACCGCTGCAGGTCGGAGGCGGTCGGCTGCACGGCCAGGGCGACCAGCCCCGCGAGCGCGAGGCCGGCCACGTGGCGGACGTGTTCAGTAGGGGTCGATTTCCACACCGTTGTTCCAGATGCGGTACATGTCCTCGGCGCTCGGCAGCGCGGCCGGACGCACCAACCGAAAGCCGAGCCACTGGGCATTGGTCATGTACCACACGCTGCGCGGCAACTGCGGGTCGAGCATCTTCCAGTCGGCGTCAGAGGCCACGCGCGCGGTGCACGTCACTTTGGACGCCTCGTCGTTCCACGATCCGCCCCTGACGGCGTGAGGATACGGCTCGGTGGCACGCACCCACGGGTTGTCAATGGCCGCTTCGTCGTAGGGCGCGTACTGGTCGAGCGTCCATTCCATGACGTTCCCCAGCATGTCGTGGAGCCCCCAGGCGTTGGGCTTCTTGGTGCCGACCTTGTGGTAGGTGCCATCGGTGAAGGGATCGACGGCCGAGTTGTCCTTGTACCACGCCACCTCGTCGAGCGAGGCCGGCGCCGGCTGGCCGGCACGGCACGCGTATTCCCACTCAGCCTCGGTCGGCAGGCGGTAGAACTCGCCGGTCTTGGCGCTCAGCCACTGGGCGTACTTGTTGGCCGCATACTGCGTCATGCTGATGGCCGGAAAGCCCTCGTTGCCACGCCCGAAACTCATCTCGAGGTGGGGGGCCGTGGGCCGGCTCAGCGCGTCGACCAGCACGTCGGGCGCCTGCACCTCGCCCGCCTGGTCGGCAAACATGAACATCAGGTACGAGTCCCACGTCACCTCGTGGACCTGCATCCAGAAGGCATCGAGGCGCACGGTGCGCGTGGGCTGTTCGTCGGCGCCAGCCCCTGGTGCGCTCGAGCCCATCGTGAACTCGCCCGCGGGGATGGGCGCCATGTCGTACGAGAAGGTGGTGTTGGGCAGCGTGACGGTATAGGCACGTGCCGCCGCCTGGTCCGCGGCCTTCAGCTTCGCCTCGATGCGTGCGCGGATTTCCTGGACCGTCGCCAGTTCGTCGGCATCGATCTCCGGAGGCGCCTGGGTGAAGACGGTGGCGGTCGCCGCCGCGGCCGTGACGGCCGCAGCGACGACTGCAAAGAGGCGGGACGCCATGCGCTAGACCACCTTGTCGCGGCCGGGCACCGCGAGGCCGTGCGGCTCGTGCGAGGCGTTCCACTTCAGGGGCGAAGGCAACAGGCTCACGTCCGAGTTGAGTGACTGCTCCCAGGTGACCTGCTGGCCCGTGTAGGCAGCCTGGCGGCCCATGATCGCCAGAAGGCTGCTCGTGGCGAGGTTCAGGTCGTCGTTCTTCGGCTTGCCGTCGCGAATCGACTTGAACAGCACGTCGTGTTCGCGCTGGTACATGTCGTATTCCTCACCCTCGAACTGCCAGACGACCTTGCCATCGGGCGACTCGATGCGCGGCTTGCCCTGGCCGAGCAGCAGGGTGGCGTTGGTGCCCATCACGTAGTCGTGGGTACCGTTGTAGCAGCCCGTGGCCTGGCGATTGGACAGGAATACCCGGTACCCGTTGTCGAACAGGTAGTTGACCGAGAAGTGGTCGTAGATGTTGCCCCCGTTGGCCGGCACGGCGCGTCCGCCCGTGGCCACGGCGCTGATGGGCGGCGTGTCCTTCACCACCCACATGATCTTGTCGGCGTTGTGCACCGCCTGCTCGACCAGGCTGTCACCCGAGAGCCAGACGAAGTTGTACCAGTTGCGCACCTGCCATTCGACGTCGCTCATGCCCGCCGGACGCTTGTCCTCGGGCGGCATGGGCTTGACGGGGTTGGTGTAGTAGGTCGAGTAGTGGGCAACCAGGCGGCCGAGGGCGCCGTTGTGCACCTGCTCCATGGCGGCCTGCACGCCGTTGTGATAGCGCCAGCAGAAGCCAGACACGAGCGCGAGGTTCTTCTCCTTGGCGGCCTTCTGCGCCGCGATCACCTCGCGGATCCCGACCGAGTCGGTGGCCGCGGGCTTCTCGGCAAAGATGTGCTTGCCTGCCGCCACCGAGGCGTTCAGGTGCTGCGGGCGGAATCCAGGAGGCGCCGCCAACAGCACGACGTCCACGTCGCTGTTGATGACCTCCTCGTAGGCGTCGAGCCCGGCCGGGGCCTTGTCGATCTTGACCTGGCTGCCAAACCGAGAGCTGCCCTGCAGCCGCTTGGTCGCACGTTCCACGATGGCGGTGTCGATGTCGCAGATCGCCGTGAGCACGGCGTTCTTGTCGGCCGTCAGTGCCTGCGCGGCGGCACCGCTGCCGCGGCCGCCTGCCCCCACCAGCCCGACCTTCAGGTCATTGGTCACCGATTGGGCGGAGATGATGCCGGGGAACCCGGTCGCCAGGGCGCCGGCGGCGACGCCGGTCTTCTTGATGAAGTCGCGGCGCTGGATCCCGTGCGCCCCGTCATGTGGTGTGTTCGTCATGGCCTTCCAACTGGGGAGAGTCTTCCGCACGTCATTGCGGGAAGGAGTTCGTGATCGAGTGATCATACTGGATCAGACGTTCACCCGTTTCACCTGGACGGTCACGCGGAGGCGCGGAGGGCGCGGAGGGGGGCTCACGCGGAGACGCGGAGGGCACGGAGGGGGCTCACGCGGAGGCGCGGAGTCCATCACGCGGAGTCGCGGAGGCCTTTTGCAGCGTCCTCCCGCGGCGTGCCATGGCAGCCGGAGCTCGCGCAGCGAGCAAAGGCTGGAGGCGCCGCCCGGATTCGCACCGGGGATGGAGGTTTTGCAGACCTCTGCCTTACCACTTGGCTACGGCGCCAGGCTGTGTGCGGGGACCGCTCGGGCAGGCTGGTGGCGGAAGATTGGAGCGGGAAACGGGATTCGAACCCGCGACTTCGACCTTGGCAAGGTCGCACTCTACCACTGAGTTATTCCCGCTCTCCCGAGCGTCTTGCAGCCTCGGATTCTAGCACACACCGCGCGCGCCGACGCAAGCGCCCGGAGCGGTCATCGGGCAAACTTCAGCCCCACCACCCCGCAGACGATGAGCGCCAGGCACGCGAGACGCCACGCGGTGCGCGGTTCGCCGAGCAGCACCATGCCGAGCACGGCCGTGCCGGCCGCGCCGATGCCGGTCCACACCGCGTACGCCGTCCCAATCGGCAGGTCTCGCGCCGCCAGCGCCAGGAACCACATGCTCAGTGACAACAACACCAGCGTGACGGCCGACGGTCCCGGCCGCGTCCACCCATCGGTGTACTTCAGGCCGATGGCCCACCCCACCTCGAGCAACCCGGCCACCACGAGCCAGGTCCATGCCTGCGCCATCAGCCCTCCACGTCGAACGCGTGCTTGAACACCTGCACCGCAGGCGCCCGACCATCCTGCCAGACGATGGCGACCACGTCGAATCGGCAGGGCACGTGAGGCAGTCGGGCCTCCGCCAGGAACGCGGCGGCCAGGCGGGCCAGCCGCCGCCGCTTCCGCCAGTGCACCGCATCTTCGGGCTGCCCGAAGGCGACGCCGCGGCGCGCCTTCACCTCCACGAACACCAGCGTGTCGGCATCGCGCGCGATGATGTCGAGTTCGCCGAACCGGGTACGATACCGCCGCGCCAGGATGACGTAGCCGAGCGCGGTGAGGGCCTCGACGGCGCATTGCTCGCCGTCGAGCCCAAGTTGCTGACGAGGATCGGAGGACGAGGGGGGCGACGCAGGTCCTGACATGCCCCCTACCAAGAGCATCACGCGTGCCAACGGTCCCTCGCCGCCACACGGCCAATCATCGTCGAGTGAAGGTGCCCCCGCCACAGAGGTGTGCAGACTCTGCGAGGCCGGCTACCGCACGCCGTTGCAGTTCCTGCACCCATGGCGGCGGCAGGCATCAGTTCCCGCGGGCAGCCGAGAAGACTCGTGCGAACGCCTACGCCGACACCGGCGGCTCCACGATGCCTTCGAACTGGCGGAACATCCCGCGGAAGTATCGCAGCACCCGGACGCCGTCGCACGTCTCGATGCCGAGTTCCGCGAAGCAGTAACCCTCGAAGGCCATCTCCTGCAGCTTGCCGATGAGACGCGCCCACGGGTAGTCCTCGACGTAGAGATCGCGCATGTGGACCTGGCCGATGCGGTCCTGCAGCAGCGCGAAGTTCTTGTCGAAGCCGCCGTCCATCAGGTCGGTCGGGTTCGAGTTCCAGCAGATCCACACGCCAGGATGCCGGTTGGCGTACTCGAGCATCTTCACCATGCGCGGAATCCGCTGCGTCTCGGCGCCGTGCACCTCCACCTGTATGCGGACGCCGTTGTCGACCGCCGCCTGGCCGCATTCCTCGAGCGCCTTGCCGATCTGCTCGAGCGTCTGCTCCTCGGGCACGTCCTTGCGCAACCCGTTGGGGCGCACCTTGACGCCCGGGCACCCGAGGTCGCGAGCCAGCGCGCACCACTGCTTGGTCTCTTCGATGTTGTTGCGCACGACGGCCGGATCCGCCGCGTGGTACTCGCACGTGGTACCGAGCCCGCCGATCTTCACCGCCGACGCCTCGAACTGCGCGCGCACGTCCTTGCGCTGCGCCGGCGTCAGGGACAGCTCGACGCCGTGCTTGTGGGTCGTGCGCAATTCCACCGCGTCCATGCCCACGTCGGTGAGGTTCTTGATGATGGTCGGCACGTCCCAGTCCTTGGCGATGTTGTAGGTCACGGCGCCAAGCTTGAGCACGTGGCGGCCACCACCGGACGGGCGTTGCGATGCAGCGGCGGCAGAGGGGACAGCACCGGCAAGCGCCGACGCGGCCGGCAGGGCGAGGCCGGCGGCCAGGAAGTCACGACGGGAGGTACTCACAGACGGCTCCTTTCACGAACGGATGGGTGGTCTGGCGAGACGATAGCCCATCCCGGTGCGGCGTGCAGGTCGGATACACTACCGCGCACATCATGCCCTCCCGACTGCTCTGGAGCCTGTGGGTGGCGACAGGCTCGCTCGTTCTCGCCGGGTGCTCCACCGCGTCCCCACCGACCACGGACCACGCCTGGCCGGCCCACGGCGGTGACGTCGGCCACGGCCAGTTCTCGCGCGCGTCACAGATCACCCCCGACAACGTCTCGCAACTGCAGGTGGCCTGGACGTACCGCACAGGGGACGCGCGCGCCGACAACCGTTCCCAGATCCAGTGCAATCCCATCGTGGTCGATGGCGTGCTGTACGGCACGTCAGCCCAGCTCAAGGTCTTCGCCCTCGATGCCGCGACCGGCGCCGAGCGCTGGGTGTTCGATCCGTATGCGGGTGAGCCGCCGCGCGAGAACGTGCACGTCAACCGCGGCGTCACCCACTGGACCGACGGCACGTCGGCCCGCATCTTCTCGAGTGCCGGCCAGTGGCTGTTTGCGATTGACGCCGCGACGGGCGCACCGGTGACGAGCTTCGGCGTGGACGGCCGCGTCGACCTGAAACTCGGGCTCGGACGCGACGTCACCGACCGCCGCGTCGTGTCCACCACCCCCGGCACGATCTACCAGGACCTGCTCATCGTCACCACGAGCCTCGGCGAAGGTCCGGCGCCGGTGGCGCCTGGGCACATCCGGGCCTATGACGTCCGCACCGGCGAGCAGCGCTGGATGTTCCACACCATTCCGCAACCAGGCGAGCCAGGCTACGAGACCTGGCCCGCCGATGCGTGGCAGCGTGTGGGTGGCGCCAACAGTTGGGCCGGTGTGAGCGTCGACGTCGATCGTGGGCTGGTGTTTGTACCCACAGGGTCGGCCGCGTTCGACTTCTGGGGCGGCAACCGGCACGGCGCCAACCTCTACGCGAACTCCCTGCTCGCCCTGCGCGCCGACACCGGCCGCTACGTGTGGCACTTCCAGATCGTCCACCACGACGTCTTCGACCGCGACCTCCCGGCCGCACCGGTCCTCGGCCGCATCACCGTCGATGGACGCGAGGTGGACATCGTCTCGCAGGCCACGAAGATGGGCACCGTCTTCGTGTTCGAACGCGAGACCGGACGGCCGATCTTCCCCATCGAGGAGCGCGAGGTGCCAGCCTCGACGCTGAAGGGCGAGCAGACGTGGCCCACGCAGCCGATGCCGACGCGTCCGCCGCCCTTCGTCCGCCAGCAGTTCACGCCCGACATGGTGACCACCATCTCGCCCGAGGCCCACGCCGAGATCAGTGCCCGTCTTCAGGGTGCCCACATGGGCCACACCTGGCAGCCGCCGAGCGTCGAGGGCACCGTGATTTTTCCCGGCTTCGACGGCGGCGCCGAGTGGGGCGGATCGTCGTTCGACCCGTCCTCGGGGTGGCTGTTCATCAACGGCAACGAGATGCCGTGGCTCACGCACATGGTGGAGATCGACTGGAGCACCGAGAGCACCAGCGTCGCGCGCGGGCGCCGCACCTACCGGCTCAACTGCGCGGCCTGCCACGGGCTCGACCGCCGCGGCGATGCCCAGGGCGTGTTCCCCTCACTCGTCGGCGTCGAGGCGCGCCACTCGCGCGAGACCGTTGACGGCATCATCGCCAACGGCAAGGGGACGATGCCGGCGCAGCCGGCGCTGAGCGCCCAGGAACGTCGCGACCTCGTGAGCTTCCTGTTCGGCGACACGGCCGAGCCCTCCAGCACGCCCGCTGCCGAGCGCCCATCGTCAGACATTCCTTACGGGTTTGGCGGCTACACCCGCCTGCTCGACAAGGAGGGCTATCCCGGGGTGACGCCGCCTTGGGGCACCCTGAACGCCATCGACCTCGCGAAGGGCGAACTCGTGTGGCAGGTCCCGCTGGGCGAGTTCGCGGCCCTCACCGCGCGCGGCATCCCGCCAACGGGCACCGAGAACTACGGCGGGCCTGTCGCGACTGCCGGCGGCGTCGTCTTCATCGGCGCGTCGCAGGACGAGAAGTTCAGGGCCTTCGACACGCGCACCGGCCGGGTACTCTGGGAAACCTCGCTCCCGGCGGGGGGCTATGCGACGCCGGCCGTCTACACCGTCGGCGGACGCCAGTTCGTCGTCATTGCCGCGGGCGGCGGCAAGATGGGCACGAAATCGGGCGATGCCTACGTCGCCTTCGCCTTACCGGACCCGTGAGCCCACCCATGAAGCCCGACGCCGCGTGGCTCGACCGCGTGCTGGCCGGCGTGGAACGAGCCGGCAACGCCCTCCCCCATCCGACAGCGCTGTTTGCGTTGTTTGCCCTCGGCGTCATCGTCGTGTCTGGTGTCGCCGCGCAGTTCGACCTGTCGGTGGTCCATCCCGGCACGGGCGAGACGATTCGTCCCGTCAGCCTGCTCTCCGTCGAGGGGCTGCACCGCATCCTCACCAGCACGGTGTCGAACTTCACGGGCTTCGCGCCGCTCGGCACGGTCCTGGTGGCCATGCTCGGCATCGCGGTTGCCGAGGGCAGCGGGCTCCTCAGCGCCGCACTCAAGCTGCTGGTGCTCTCGGCCCCGCGTCGTCTGCTGACCGGCGCCATCGTGTTCGCGGGCGTGATGTCGAACACCGGCGGCGAAGTGGGGTACGTCCTGCTGCTGCCGTTGGCGGCGCTCATCTTCCGGGCCGTCGGGCGTCACCCCATCGCGGGACTCGCCGCGGCCTTCGCGGGAGTGTCGGGCGGCTACTCCGCCAACCTGCTGCTTGGCACCGTCGACCCGCTGCTGGCAGGCCTGACGCAGGAGGCCGCACGCATCATCGACGATGCCTACCGGGTCAACCCGGCGTGCAACTACTACTTCATGGCGGCGTCGACCTTCGTCATCACAGGGGCTGGCACCCTCGTCACCGAGCGGGTGGTGGAGCCGCGTCTCGGCCCGTGGCGCGGCGATCAGGCGGACGCAGCGGCAGGGGCACCCGGGCCGTCCGACGCGGCGGCCATCGACACCCTGCGGCCGGAAGAGTCGCGCGGTCTCTTCTGGGCGCTCGTGGCCCTGCTCGTCGTCGTCGCGCTCCTCTTGTGGGGCACGGTGCCGGCTGACGGATTCCTGCGCGACCCCAAGACCGGCGACCTGCTCCACTCGCCGTTCATGTCTGGCATCGTGACCATCATCTTCCTCGTCGGCACCACGCTCGGCTTGGCGTATGGGTTCGGCGCACGCACCGTGAAGAAGGACACCGACGTCATCACGCCGATGAGCAAGGCGATGGAGACGCTCGGAGGCTACCTCGTCCTCGTGTTCTTCGCCGCGCAATTCGTGGCGTTCTTCAACTGGACGAACCTGGGGCTCATCGTGGCGGTGAAGGGCGCCGAGGTCCTTCGTGCCTCGGGACTCGGGCAGGCACCGCTGACGGTGGCCTTCATCCTCGTCTCGGCCACCATCAACCTCGTGATGGGCAGCGCGTCGGCCAAGTGGGCGATCATGGCGCCGGTCTTCGTGCCCATGTTCATGCTGCTCGGCTACTCACCCGAGTTCACGCAGGCGGCCTACCGTGTCGGCGACAGTGTCACCAACATCATCTCGCCCATGATGTCGTACTTCGCCCTGATCGTCGCCTTCGTGCAACGCTACGAGCCACGCGCCGGCCTTGGCACCGTGGTCGCGACCATGCTGCCCTACTCGGCAACCTTCCTGGTCGTCTGGACCATTCTTCTCGTCGCCTGGACGATGGCCGGCCTGCCGCTGGGTCCCGGCGCGCCCACCTACATGCCGCAGTAGACGACCGACACGTTCCGGAGAACCGTTCGCATGCCAGCCACGACGCACGCAGACAGTCAGCCGCGGCCACACGCCGTCCCCTTCCCCCGCCTGGTGTCGCTCGACGTCTTTCGCGGCATCACGATCGCGGCGATGCTGCTCGTCAACAAGCAGGGCAACTCACGCGACGGCTACGAGGCGCTGCAGCACGTGCCCTGGCACGGCGCCACGCCCACCGACTGGATCTTCCCGTTCTTCCTGTTCATCGTCGGTGTCGCGCTGCCCTTCTCGGTGGCCAACCGGAAACGCAAGGGCGCGAGCGATGGCGAGATCCTGCGGCATGCGCTCGTGCGGGGCGCCATCCTCTTCGTGCTGGGCATGTTCGAGAAGAACTTTCCGTTCAGCGGCATGGACCTCGAGACGTTCCGGATCCCGGGAGTGCTCCAGCGGATCGCGCTCTGCTACGTCGCGGCCACGTGGCTGCTGCTGAAGACAAACGCCCGCACCCAGGTAATCGTCGCTGGCGCCTTGCTCGTGGGCTACTGGGTGCTGCTGACGTTCGTCCCCGTGCCGGGCGCCGGCGTCGTGCCGTTGACGCTCGAGTACGCCAGCGTCAACTGGGCCGCGTGGCTCGACCAGCTGACGATGGGCCGGCACCTGGGCTACGGCAACCGCACGTGGGACGCCAATGGGCTGCTGTCGACGGTGCCCTCGCTGGTCTCCACGCAGTTCGGGATCTTCACGGCGTGGCTGCTGATGGCCGCGCGTCCGCTGCGGACGGCGCTGCCGAAGATGGCGGGCATCGGCCTGGCCGTCGCGGTGGTCGGGTGGCTGTGGGGCGGCGTGCCCCCGCTGCACGGCCTGGCGATTGTCGGAGAGCCCACGCTCACCGCGCCGGTCTTCTTCCCGATCAACAAGTTGATGTGGACGAGCACCTACGTGCTCTGGACGTCAGGGCTCGGCATGCTGGCTCTGGCGGCGTGCCTCTGGCTCGTGGACATCCCGGGTGCGCGTCAGGCCGGCGCCGGCCAGCACCCAGGGTGGGCACGGCCTTTCGTCTGGCTCGGCACCAACGCCATCTTCGTGTACATGGTCTCGACCATCGTCTGGAAGCTGGCGGCGATGATCCGGATCCACACGGGGCCTGATACGACGCGGCCGCTGCCCGGGTGGCTCTACGACAACGTCTTCCATGCGGCGGTGCCGGACGCGGCGCTCGCCTCGCTGCTGTTGTCGCTGACGTACGCGGCGCTGTGGATGGCCGTGGCGGGCCTGATGTACCGCCGCGGGCTGTTCCTCAAGCTCTGAACGATACCGTCACAGTCGCGGGCGGGCCCGGACGGGCCGCGAGACTAGTTGACCTGCTGCGTCACGGCGCCGATGGCCTCGTCGAGAATCCGCACGGCCGTTTCGGCCTGCTGGCGCGTGAGCACGAGCGGCGGCGACAACCGCAAGGCGTTGCGCCCGGCCCCAAGCACCAGCATCCCGCGTGCGAAGACCTCGTCGACGATCCGGTCGCGTTCGGTCGAGGCACGCTCTTTCGTCGTCCGGTCCCTCACCAGTTCGATGCCGATCATCAGGCCCTTGCCGCGGACATCGCCGATGAGGGCGTGTTTCTTCTGCAGGTCTCGAAGGCCTTCGAGCAGGTAGGCGCCAACCGTGGCGGCGTTGTCGATGAGGGCGGAGCGCAGCAGCCTGATGGTGGCGAGCGCGGCCGCACACGACACGGGATTGCCGCCGAACGTGCTGGCGTGCGCGCCTGGCGTCCAGTCCATCAGGCCCGCGCGTGCGGTGGCCACCCCGAGGGGCATGCCCGACGCGATGCCCTTCGCCATCGTGATGATGTCAGGCTGCACGCCGAAGTGTTCGATGGCAAACATGCGTCCGGTACGCCCCATGCCGGCCTGCACCTCGTCGAGCACGAGCAACATCCCGTGTCGGTCGGCCAGCGCCCGCAGACGCTGGTGGAACTGCGGCGGCGGTACCAGATACCCGCCCTCGCCCTGAATGGGCTCGACAACGATGGCCGCCACTTCGTCGGGCGACACCAGGTGCACGAGCGTCCGGTCTTCGAGGAAGCCGAGGCACTCGGCCTGGCATGTCTCTGGCCTCAGGCCGACGGGACACCTGTAGCACTCGGCGTACGGCGCGTGAAACACGCCGGGGGCCGTGGTCGGGCCAAAGCCCTTGCGCTGCACGGCACGGCTGGCGGTAAGCGACAGCGCGCCCATGGTGCGGCCGTGGAAGCCGCCCATGAAGGCAATGAGGAACGGGCGCTGCGAGTGATAGCGGGCCAGCTTGATCGCCGCCTCGTTGGCCTCGGCTCCGGAGTTGCCGAAGAACGAGCGGCACGGCCCTGGCATCGGCATGACCTCCGACAACGTCTCCGCCAGCGCGACCTGCGGCTCGTAGTAGAAGTCGGTGCCCGACATATGGAGGTAACGCTGCGACTGGTCGACGATGACCGCGACCACCTCCGGATGCGAATGGCCGGTGGAGTTCACGGCGATGCCGGCGGCGCAGTCGAGGAAGCAGTTGCCGTCCACGTCCTCCACGATGGCGCCCTGCCCTCGTGCGATGACCAGCGGATACCCGCGCGTGTAGGACGGGGACACGACGACGCCGTCGCGTTCGATGATGGCGCGGGCCCGGGGACCCGGCAGCGCAGTCTTCAACACGGGGCCCGAAGGCAAGGCCTCGTCGGCCGGGCGTCCCGTGTCGTCGTGCATCACTTCCGCTTCCAGAGAGTGCCGGAGGGCGAGTCTTCGAGCAGGATGCCGCGTGCGTCGAGTTCGGCACGGATGCGGTCGGCCTCGGCGAACTGCCGCATGCGCCTGGCCTCGGTCCGCGCGCCAATCAGCGCCTCGATCTCTTCCACCGGCAACGGCGGCGTGTCTTCTTCGGTGCGGCGCAGCGCGAGGACACCGAGCACTCGGTCGGCCTCCTCGAACAACTGAAGTGTCGCGGCGGCCTGAGCGGTGCCCAGGCGCCTGGCGTCGATCGCGGCGTTGGCTTCGCGCACGAGTTCGAAGAGGACGCCGAGCGCGCCCGGCACGTTCACATCCGACAGCAGATGCTGACGGAACGACTCGCGGAGGCTGTCGAGGCGCGCTGTCCACGCCGGGTCGTCTGCCGCATCGGCCGTCACGCGCGAGAGTCGGCCGACACAGTCGAACAGGCGCTTCACGGCCTCTTCGGCCTGCTGCAGCGTGGCCCACGAGAAGCGCAGTTGCTTGCGGTAGTGCACCGAGATGAGCAGGTAGCGCAGCGCGGACGGCCGATAGCCCTGGTCGAGAATGTCGCGCACCGTGTACACGTTGCCGACGGACTTCGACATCTTCTCGTCGTCCATCAGCAGGTGCTCGACGTGGTACCAGAAGCGCGAGAACTGCTGCCCGGTGGCGCCTTCAGCCTGCGCGATCTCGTTCTCGTGGTGCGGGAAGATGAGGTCGATGCCGCCGCAGTGGATGTCGATGGGCGGTGCGCCGAGCAGGCGCAAGGCCATCGCCGAGCACTCGATGTGCCAGCCGGGACGGCCCGGGCCGACGCCCAGGTCCCAGGAAGGCTCGTCGGGTTTCGAGGCCTTCCAGAGGACGAAGTCGCGCGCGTCCTCCTTCTCGTACTTGTCGGTGTCCACGCGGGCGCCCGCCTTGATGCCCGTGTGATCGAGCCGCGCGAGCTGACCGTACTGCGGCAGCGTGCTGATCTTGAAGTACACCGAGTCGTCGCTGCGATAGGTGTGGCCCCGCTGCTCGAGCGCCGCAATCATGTCGGCCATGGCGCGGAGGTTGTCCGGGTCGGTGGCCCGCGGCGTCTCTTCCGGCGCCTCCAGGCCAAGGGTCGCGGCATCCTCGCGGAAGGCGGCGATGAAGCGGTCCGTGTACTCGCGCAGGGGCACGCCGGCCTTGTGCGACTCGGCGATCGTCTTGTCGTCGACGTCGGTGAAGTTGGTGGCCTGGCGCACCTCGAAGCCGGCGACGTGCCGCAGCGTGCGCCGCAGCAGGTCCACTGCGACGAACGTGCGGAAGTTGCCGATGTGCCCGCGGGCATACACCGTCAGCCCGCACGAATACATCCGCACTACGTTCCCCTGGGACGGTTGGAAGTCTTCGTCGCGACGAGTGAGGGTGTTGTAGAGACGCATGCTGGATGAGCCACCGTGAGCGCGGCCGGGCCTACCCCGGCAGGCGCATCAGCCCCGGGAACACCGGACGCAGCAGAAAGCGCCCGTGCCTGTGTGGCCGCACTCGACCTCGTCGGCGACGGGCGCCAGACGTTCGCGCAGGGCGTCCATGAACGCGTCGTCGCCGGCGGGGCGGGCAGGCCATTGCAGCACCCCTTCCCACGCGGTGTCATTGGCGGTCAGTTCGATGGTGAGCGCCTGCGGCTCGTCGAGGTGATCCAGGCAGGCCGTCACACCGTGGTTGACCGCTTCGGCGAAGCGCTCCGCAGCCGCGCCACCGCCGGTATCGGTAGCCATCCTGGCCGCCAATGCCCCGATGGTGTGGCCAAACCGCGCGTCGACGCTGCAGGTCACCGACAAGGGCAACGAAGGCACGGCCGCCGGGCGCTGTGTCATACGCCGGCGATTCTATAGCGAAATGCGGCCGAACACCGACCGGGCGGCTTCGACATCGCGCCCGATCTGCGACTTCAGCGCCTCGGGCGACTCGAACGCCTGCTCGTCACGCAGCCGCTGGACGAAGGCCAGCCGCACGCGCGTGCCGTACAGGTCGGGCTGCACGTCGAGCAGGTGCGTCTCGACGGTCGGCGGCGCACCAGGGCCGAAGGTCGGGCGCACGCCGATATTGGTCACCGAGGCGTGGATGCGATCGTCCACCGTGAGCGTGGTGGCGTAGACGCCGTGCGGCGGCAGCAGTTCGTTGTCGGTCTCGAGGTTGGCGGTCGGACGTCCGAGCGTTCGGCCTCGTGCGGTGCCGTCCACGACGGTGCCGTCGATGTAGTAGTGGTGTCCGAGGAGGGCACCCGCTTCGTCCACGCGGCCTTCATGGAGGAGACGGCGGATGCGCGTGCTCGACACCACGAAGTCCTTGTAGCGCACCGGGTCGATCTTCTCGGCGCGAAAGCCGTGCATCAGGCCGAGTTCCCGCAGCAGCGAGAAGTTGCCCGTGCGGTCGCGACCGAACAGGAAGTTGCCGCCCACCCACACCTCGGCAGCGCCGAGCCAATCGACCAGCACACGACGCACGAAGGTGTCGGGGTCGAGTTGCGACAGGGCTCGATCGAACCGGACCAGCGCGATGCCGTGGATGCCGGCCCGTCCGAGGGCCTCCACGCGCTGCGCTGCGGTCATCAGCAGCGGCGGCGCCTTGTCGGGCCGCAACACGCGCGGCGGGTGCGGGTCGAACGTCATCAC
Source organism: Acidobacteriota bacterium (assembly GCA_023418055.1). Classification (GTDB taxonomy): domain Bacteria; phylum Acidobacteriota; class Vicinamibacteria; order Vicinamibacterales; family Vicinamibacteraceae; genus JAEZDP01. The sequence goes on along the minus strand of JAEZDP010000236.1, from coordinate 12,452 downwards.
GAGCGGCGTGCCTTGACGCTCACGGGCCTGCCGGTTCACCCGCTCGATGATCTTCTGGTGGCCGCGGTGCAGGCCGTCGAAGTTGCCCAGGGCCACCACCGGGTACGGCCAGGACGTGGGCCGCGCATCATCGGGGTACCGGAGCACGTCGACGCGCAGACGGGCGCTGTGGCGCAGGTCACTCATGCGGCAGGCGTCGGCAACTCGACCGACAATCCATCATAAGCCAGCGCCATGGATGGGGGCAGGCGCGTGCACGTGGCTTCGTGGCCCAGCTCATGCGAGATGTGGGTGAACAACGCACGCGCCGGCCGCAGTTCCTGGCACGCCGCCACGGCCTGGTCGAGCGAGAAATGGGTGGGATGCGGACGGTCGCGCAAGGCGCCGATCACCAGGAGGTCGAGGTCCTGGAGCAGCGGCTTGGACGAGTCGGGCAGATGGCTGCAATCGGTCAGATACGCGAACGCGCCGATTCTGAAGCCGAGGATCGGCCGCCGGCCGTGCAGGATGGGCACCGGGAGCCAGCGCGTGGTGCCAATGTCGAAGGGCGCGTCGATGAGGTGCGGCACGAGACGCGGCACGCCCCCGCCGAGTTCCGGCGGCGAGTCGAAGGCATACCCGAAGATGCGCCGCAGGTCGTCGAGTGTCGCGCGATCCGCGTGCACCGGCAGCGGCCCGTTCCGCAGGTTGTTGAAGCGCCGCAACTCGTCGAGGCCGAAGATGTGATCGGCGTGGCTGTGCGTGAAGACGACCGCGTCCACCCGCTCGACCCCGTTGGCCAGTGCCTGGCTGCGAAGGTCGGTTGCCGTGTCCACCAGCACCCGCGTCCCATCGTCCTGGGTGACGAGAATCGACGGGCGGAATCGGCGATCGCGGCTGTCGTGCGAGGTGCAGACGGCGCAGTGGCACCCGATGATCGGCACGCCATGCGACGTGCCGGTCCCGAGAAACGTAATCGTCACGGCCGGTCAGGGGGTGACGATGCGCGAGCCGCCGCGCTGACTGGCCTCGACGTACTTGACGCGCAACTCGTACAGCGCCTGCTCGAGGAACTGGCGCTCTTCGGTGCTCAGGTTCCCCTTCGTGCGCTCCTGCAACATGGACAGGACGTCGATGGCGTGGCCGGCAGAGGTGAGGTTCACGCTCCGGGTGCCGGTGACCGGGTCGGCCTGGTCACCGAGGTAGACGGCGGCAGCCATCACCAGGCCGGAAATGTAGGCCAGAAACGACACTGGTGACGGGGCGGCATCGGACATCCGTCGATGCTAGCATGCGGTCATGCTTCATGCTGCCACCCTCCAGCACGAGCCTCGCCGTCCGAACCTGCCGCGGACGCCGCGGTCATGCCGGTGAGCGCGGCCGACCTGCCGCGTGCACGCGAAGCCTTCGGACGGCTGGTCGAGATCATGGCCCGGCTGCGCGGCCCTGACGGCTGCCCCTGGGACCGCGAGCAGACGCTGCAGAGCCTGGCCCCGTATGTCCTCGAAGAGGCGGCGGAGGTCGTCGACGCCATCGAGCGGGGTGACCCCGACAACCTGCGCGAAGAGGTCGGCGATCTGCTCTTCGAGGGGGTGTTCCTGGCGCAGGTGGCTCACGACGACGGGTCGTTCGACGTGGCCGACGCGCTCGAGACAGTGAACGAGAAGCTCGTCAGGCGACATCCGCACGTCTTCGACCGCGGCCGCGACCTGTCGTCCGGCGAGGTCAAGGCGCAGTGGGACGACATCAAGCGCGGGGAAAAGGCCGCACGGGGAGAGGCGCCGCCCGGCGTCCTCGACGGCATCCCTACCGCGCTGCCCGCCCTCATGCGGGCGAGCGCACTGTGCCGGAAGGCCGCGACGGTCGGCTTCGACTGGCCGACGCCGGAGGCCGTGCTCGAGAAGGTCGGCGAAGAGGTGGACGAGGTGCGCGACGCGGTGGCTGCGGGCAACCGCGAGGCAGCCGCTGAGGAGATCGGCGACCTCCTCTTCGTCATCGCCAACCTGGCGCGGCGGCTGGACCTCGACCCTGAAGCCGCCCTGCGTGCCGCCAACCTGAAGTTCGAACGGCGGTTCTCGGCGATGCACGCCGCCGTCGAAGCCACGGGCCAGACGTTGGGCGCCGCCTCCCTCGACGAGATGGAGAACGCCTGGCAGGCGGTCAAACGGGCCGAGCGCGGCGACCACGACACCAGCCGCTGAACACCGCGTGCGCCGCCCCTAGCGGCCGGTCAACACCTCCACGCGTCCGGCGGCGCTGCGCACCACCAGGACGTGCCCATTGGTGGCCACCTGCACGGCACCGTCGAGGTCCGTTCGCCAGACCTGCGCGCCGAGACGGGTGGCGCGCTCGACGACCTCGCGGTGCGGATGCCCGAAGCGATTGCCCCGCCCCGACGAGGTCACAAGCAGTGCTGGGCGCAGGTGCGCCTGCAGCTGCGCGCCCGTCGAGGTCCGGCTGCCATGGTGACCGGCGCGCACTACCGTCAACCGTGGCCGTGCGACCTGCGCCAGCCACTCGCCTTCCACGTCGATGCCCGCATCTCCCGGCAGCAACAGACCGACGTCCCCGTAGCGTACCCACAGCACCACGGAGTCGTCGTTGCGCACCTTCACACGCGCCCAATCCGGTGCCGGTGGGTGCAGCACGCGGACCGAGACGTCGCCCTCGACGAACCGATGGCCCGTGCGCACGACCCTGACCGGCACACCGCTGCGAGCCGCGGCCGCTGCGATGCTGGCGTCCACGGGATCGTCGGCAACCGGCACGCCGACGACGATCTCTCGGGGGTCGAACCGCTCGACGATGGCGGGCACGCCGGCGCCGTGGTCGGCATCACCGTGGGTGACCACCAGGCGATCCAGGCGCCGCACGCCAAGCGCCCACAGCGCCGGCGCCGTGACGCGAGCGCCGACGTCGAATGTCGAGGCCGGCGCCCCGCCGGCATCGACCAGCCACGTGCTGCCGTTTGGAAAGCGCAGCGTCGTCGCATCGCCCTGGCCAACGTCGAGCGTGGTCATGACGAGCCATCCATCGTGCGGCCACGTGGCCGTCTGCACGCGACGCTCGACGCCCCAGGTCGAGGGGTGCGTCGAGGCGGACGCCGGGGCCCCGACGACCATCGTCCCAAGCAGGACGAGCGCCAGCGTCCCGCTGCCCCAGGCAACGGCCCTGTGCGCCTTCGGGCCGCCGCCTGGCCACGACGCCCACACCGTCACGCCGAGCGCGCCGTAGTAGCCGAGCATGAGTGTGGGCGACGGCGGTGGCACGTAGCGCACCAGCGCCGGCAGGACGTCGGGCAAGTCGCCGGTGCCCACCAACACGCGTACGCCGAACGCCGCGCCGCGGGCGACGATGTCCGTCACGCCAGACGCGCCGAGGGCCGCCAACCCCACGACCACCATGCCCGACGCCTGCACCAGCGCCATGGCCGGCAGGGCAAACAGGTTGGCGACGAGGCCCACGCCCGTGACGAGCGAGAAGCAGTGGGCCCCTATCGGCAGCAGCAGTGATTCCACCGACGCGGTGGCAAGCACCACGAGTGCGGCCGCGCTTGCGAGGCCGCGCATCCCGCTGATCTCGCCAGGACGCCCATCCCCTGAGCGCCGGGCCTCCTGCAGGCGCAGGCCGAGCACGATGAGCGCGACGGTGGCGCCGAACGAGAGCACGAATCCCGGGTCACACTGCGCCAGCGGGTCGGCCAGCAGGATCAGCGCCGCCGCACCGGCGGTGGCCTGCAGCGCCGACGTGCGCAGATCCCACCATCGCGAGGCGAGCCACAGGCTGGCGACGAGGGACGCGCGTCCGACCGACGCCCCGCCATCGACGCACAACGCGAACACGAGCAGCGCCAGTGCCAGCAGCGCCGTGCCCAGTCGCACGCTGGCGCGCCGCCAGCGTGGCAGCCACGCGAGGGCGCCCAGGAACAGCGCCACGTTGCCGCCCGAGATGGCGATGACGTGATACGTCCCCGCCTGCTGCAGCCGCCGCTCCGCTTCCGGCGACAACCCCGTCCGGTCGCCGATGAGGATCGCGATGACGACGGCGGCCGTGGTCTGGTCGGCGTGGGCACGGACGGCGGTGCGAACGGCACGCCGTACCCGCGCGGCGGCCTCCTCCCACCACGACCCAGCCGACCATTCGACCATCGCCGCGCTCTTCACGGTGCCGAACATCCGAACACCGCGTCGTGCCAGCTCACGCTCGGCATCGACCACGTCGAAGTTGCGGTACGGCAGCGGCCGGCGAAGGCTCGCCACTGGAACGCGAATCGTGCGGCCGCGTGTCCACTCGTGCCGCGCGTCGCCTGCCTGCTCGCCGGCCACCGACAAGCGCAGGCCCATCGTCGTCGCGAACGTCTGGTCGCCGACGGAGATGCGCGACGCACGGACGTCGAGCGACGCGCCGAACGCCGTGGGTGCCGCGTCGTGGCGCAACGTGCCTTCGACGATGACGACGTCATCGGCCGCACTGCGTGCCTCGAGGGCTTCGACGTCAACCCCCGCCGGGGCCCAGGCGAGCATCGACGCGGCCTGCACCTGCGTGAGGCCGGCCAGGGCGGCGCCGCAGACCGCGACGCGCATGGCCAGGCGCTGATGTCCGGCCCAGGCGAGCCGACCCGCCACGATGAAGAGGCCCGGCGCAAGGACGAGCGCCACCGGCAGGCCCGGCACAGGCGGGGCGGCCCACAGCGAGAGCCCACCGCCGAGGATGAGAGAGACAACGAGGCCGAGGAGCGGAGTCACGCCTCACGCCAGAGGCAACGACCGTGCCGTGGAGGCTTGCGCGGAACTGCGTAGCGGGAGTCCGCGCGAGCGCAGAATCTCCACCGCGGCAGGTTGGCCGGGACGCAGGAACTGCGAGCTACTCCGTTCGCAACGCGGCGACCGGATCGATGCGTCCGGCGCGACGCGCGGGGAGGTAGGACGCGAGCAGAGCCACCACGAGGAGCAGCGCGGCGACTGCTGCGAACAGGCGAGGGTCGTTCGCGGCGACGCCATACAGGAGCGACTCGAGCCAGCGGCCGCCCATCCATGCGAGGCCGAGCCCGACAAGCAGACCGCCCACCACCGCCGCAAGGTGTTGTTGCAGGACGAGCGTGATGAGGCGCCGCGGCGTTGCCCCGACGGCCGTGCGGATGGCCAACTCCCGTTGACGGCCCACGACGACGACCCCGGTCAGAAAGATCAGGCCGAGCGTTGAGATGACGAGGGCGACGAGCCCGAACGCGACGAAGATGGTCGAGCCAAGTCGCCACGGCCGAAGCATCCGCTCGAACGTGGCGTCGAGGGGCCTGACGTCGATGTACGGCAGCCCGCTCGCCGACTCCATGGCGGCACGGCGGATATCGCTCGCCAAGTCGCGCCCAGACGGTTCGGCGCGCGCGAGGACGACCCGGCGGCTGAACGTATGTCCCCATGTCTCGAGGGGGCCCAGGACGGCGTGTGATGCCTCACGGTCGGCACGCCATGCCAGGTTCGGTTCAGGCGCCATGTCTGCGACAACGCCCACGACGGGGGCACACAGAACGGTAGCCATCACGACCTCGAGGCAACTGCCGACGGCGCGCTCACCTAGCCACAGCGTGCGCGCCAGCGACTCACTGATCACGACGACCGGCAGAACGCCAGGCCGGTTGTCCGCCGGCGCAAGTGGACGCCCGTCGACGACCCGCAGGCGGGCCACGTCGAAGAACTCGGGGTCCACGCCAAGGAAACTGGCCATGTGGCGCACGAGCGCCGAACCGCCTGGGCGCTGCACCCGAAATCTGACGCTCGCCTGTGGCGGTGCGGCCTGGGCCAAGGCGACGCTCTCGAGGCCGGGCAGCAGGCGCAGCCGCTCCTGCATGGCACGGTGGACGAGGTGCGCCTCGCGCGGACGTCCAACCTCCGCCGTGTTCGTCTCCACCACGAATACGTCGCGCGTGACCAGACCGAAGTCCTCGCCGCTCGCGTTCCGGAAGCTCAGCACGAAGGCGGCCGCTGCGAGGACAAGGGGTACGGTCAACGCCAGTTGCACGGCAACGAACCAGTGGGCGGCGGTGGACCGCCGGGACACACGCAGATGCGCGCCTCCGGGGCTCACAGCATGGGCTATCTGGTGCAAGGCCGGCAGGAAGGTCAGCAGGAACCCGGCGCCCAGACTGACCACCGTGGCGAGCACGATCCGGCGGAGGTCGATGCGGCCGACGTCCACTGCCAATCCTCCGAGGAGGTGTTCGTCGAGAAGCGTCGATCCCGTCGAGGTCACGGCCACAGCCACGATACCGGCGAGGCACGCGAGAAGGGAGGCATCGAGCACGGCCTCCCGAAGAAGGCGGAAGCGAGTCGCCCCCATCACCATCTTCACCGCAGTGTCGTGGGCTCGCCGCATGCGGCGCACGAGCAACAGGTTCCCGGCGTTGCCACAGGCGACGAGCAACACGAGGATCGACATCGCTCCCGTCCAGAGGGTGACACGGCGATCACTCGACGCCTCCGGTGCTCGAGAGGGCAGAGCGTCGCCAAGAACGATCCGCGGCAGTTCGCCGGCGCCTTGGGCCCCCAGCACGGCTTCGATGCGGGCTGCTGCCTGGAGCGTGTTGACGCCTGGCGCCACCCGGGCAACAACGTCCGTGAGCAGCGGGTCGTCGCGATCCTGCCAGCCCGGATAGATGGCACGCTCCCCTCTCGTGCTCAGGGGCAGCCACACATCGACTGGCGTGTTGTCGACGCCGTTGAAGCCCTGTTGCGTGACCGCGACGACATCGAACGTGTGAACTCCGATTTCCAGGCGTCGCCCCAGCACATCGTCGGCGCCCCCGAACGCGCGCTGCCACAAGCCGTAACTGATGACGGCGTGCCGTCCCGCATCCGCTTCGCCAGGCATCGGCAGTCGCCCCAGCAGCGGCCGCGCCCCGAGGACTCGGAAGTAGCCCTCGGTGTGGGAGACGACATTCACCGGGAGCGCCTGCGAGCCTCGTCCCATACTCAACTCTTCGAGCAGGTACGCTGAGACGACTTCGAGGATGTCGCTGCCCTCCCGCTGGAGCGCCTGCAGGCTCGTCCAGCCAATCCTCAACGGAATCACGGCGCCCGCGCCTCTGTCGTGGTAGAGGCGAACAACCCGCTCTGGATTGGCGACGTGCGGCGGAGGGCGCAGGAGCAAACGGTCGATGAGGTCGGCCATGACGACAGCCGCACTCACGCCGATCGACAACGTCACCGCCGCGGCGATGGCGACGAGAGGCTCAGACGTCAGGCGGCGACACGCGAGGCGAAGGTCCCAGAGCAGGCTGTGCATCGGACGGCACCAGCAGCTGCAAGCCTCGGACCACCCGGACTCGTCAGCGTGTGCGCTTCAAAGCGGACAGCAGCAACGGCAGTAACAGTTCGCATCCGGGACCAGGCGTCCCGAAAGCGAACGGCGAGAGGACGTCCCTCCTCCCCTCCTTCGTTCCTTGGTTCCTTCGTTCCTTTGTTCCTTCGTTCCTTTACACTTCCACCGGCTTCGCCGTGCCGTGGTACTCCTGCAGCGAGCGGACATCGATGCCCTGCTCCCGCAGCGAGCGGATCGCACTGACGGTGGCTGCGCCGCCCGTCAGCGTCGTGATGCACGGCACGCCCTGCATCATCGCCACGCGGCGCACCGTGCGGTCATCGAAGAACGACTCGCGCCCGAGCGGGGTGTTGAGCACGAGCTGAATCTGCTGGTTGAGGATCTGGTCGCCGACGTGCGGCCGGCCTTCGTTGATCTTGAAGACCACGTCCACCTCGAGGCCGTGCGCACGCAGGTACGCCGCGGTGCCGCGCGTGGCCAGCAAACTGAACCCGAGAGCCGCGAGGTCGCGCGCGATGGGCAGCACGTTCTGCTTGTCGTCGTTGTTGACGCTGATGAAGGCGCACCCTTCGAGCGGCAACTGCTGCCCGGCACCGAGCTGCGCCTTGGCAAACGCCGTCCCGAACGTCTGCGCACCGCCCATCACCTCGCCCGTGCTCTTCATCTCTGGGCCGAGAATCGTGTCGACACCAGGGAAGCGGACGAAGGGAAACACCGGCGTCTTCACGAACACGCCGGTGGCGTCGAGGTCGTGCACCAGGCCGAGGTCGGTGAGCGTCCGCCCGGTCATCACCCGCGCGGCGATCTTGGCCAGCGGCACGCCCGTGGCCTTCGACAGGTACGGCACGGTACGCGAGGCCCGCGGGTTGACCTCGATGACGTAGACCGTGTCGTCCTTGATGGCAAACTGCGCGTTCATCAGGCCCACCACGTTCAGCGCGCGTGCGATGCGGCGCGTGTAGTCGCGGATGGTCTCGAGATGGCGTTCGGCGACCAGGTACGGCGGCACCACGCAGGAGCTGTCGCCCGAGTGGATGCCGGCCTCCTCGATGTGCTCCATCACGCCGCCGATGATGACGCCGCCCTGTCCGTCGGCGATGCAATCGACGTCGAGTTCGAACGCGTCCTCGAGGAAGCGATCGATGAGAATCGGCCGCTCAGGTGCCACGTCCACGGCATTGGTCATGTAGCTGTCGAGGCTGCCGGCGTCGTACACGATGGCCATGGCGCGTCCGCCGAGCACGTAGGACGGCCTGACCACCACGGGGAAGCCGATGCGCGCCGCCACCTCGCGCGCTTCGTCACGCGAGGCGGCCATGCCGTTCTCGGGCTGCGGAATGCCGAGATCCCAGAGCAGCGCCGAGAACCGTTCGCGGTCCTCGGCCAGGTCGATCGAGTCGGGCGACGTGCCGATGATGCGCACGCCGGCCTCCTGCAGGGGCAGCGCGAGCTTGAGCGGCGTCTGGCCGCCGAACTGCACCACCACCGAGACGTCGGCCCCTTCAGACTGCTCCTTCTCGATCACGGCGAGCACGTCTTCGATCGTCAGCGGCTCGAAGTACAGCCGGTCGACCGTGTCGTAGTCGGTGGAGACGGTTTCGGGGTTGCAGTTGATCATGACCGTCTCGTAGCCCTCTTCGCGGCCCGCAAACGCGGCATGACAACAGCAGTAGTCGAACTCGAGGCCCTGGCCGATCCGGTTGGGGCCGCTGCCGAGAATCACCAGCTTCGGCCTGGCGGTGGGACGCGACTCGCACTCGCGCTCGAACGTGCCGTACATGTACGGCGTGTGCGACTCGAACTCCGCCGCACACGTGTCGATGCGCTTGTAGACGTTGCGCAGCCCGAGTTCCCGCCGCTTCTCGCGCACCGAGGCTTCGTCGGTCTTGGTGAGAATCGCGATGTCGCGATCCCCGAACCCGTTGCGCTTCAGCTCGCGCAGCAGGTCGTCGGACATCGCGCGCAGGCCGATGTCGGCGGCCATTCGCGACATCTCGACGAGGTCCTGGAACTGCTCGAGGAACCACAGGTCGATGTGCGTCAGCTCGTGCACCTGGCCCACCGTCCAGCCCCGCTCGAGCGCCCGAAAGATGGCCCACATCCGCCGGTCGTTGGGCACGACCAGCGCACGGCGCAATGCCTCCACCCGCTCGTCGTCTTCGTCGAACGCCTGGCCGAAGAGCGACGACTGCCCTGTCGGCAGTTCCAGCGACCGGATGCCCTTGAGGAACGCCTCCTTGAACGTGCGGCCGATGGCCATCGCCTCGCCCACCGACTTCATCTGCGTCGTCAGCGTCGCGTCGGCGGTCGGGAACTTCTCGAACGCCCACCGCGGAATCTTCACGACGATGTAGTCGATGGTCGGCTCGAACGAGGCCGGCGTCACCCGGGTGATGTCGTTGGGGATCTCGTCGAGCCGATAGCCCAGGGCCAGCTTCGCCGCGATCTTGGCAATCGGAAAGCCCGTGGCCTTGGACGCGAGCGCCGAGCTGCGCGACACGCGCGGGTTCATCTCGATGACGATGTAGTCGCCATTGGCGGGGTTGACCGCGAACTGGATGTTGCTGCCGCCCGTCTCGACGTTGACGCGGCGGATGATGCGGCGGGCGGCGTCCCGCAATCGGTGGTATTCACGGTCGGTCAACGTGAGCGCCGGCGCCACGGTGATGCTGTCGCCCGTGTGCACACCCATGGCGTCGACGTTCTCGATCGAGCAGATGACGACGAAGTTGTCGGCGCCATCGCGCATCACCTCGAGTTCGTATTCCTTCCAGCCGATTACCGACTGCTCGACGAGAATCTCGTGCACCGGGCTCAGCTCGATGCCGCGCTCGACGAGTTCGCGGAACTCTTCCAGGTTGTAGGCGATGCCGCCGCCCACTCCGCCCATCGTGAACGACGGCCGGAGGATGGCCGGGAAGCCGACCCGCTCGATGGCCTCGAGGGCCTCCTCGAGCGTACCGACGATGGCCGACTCGGGCACGGGGACCCCGATCTCCTTCATCGCCTCGCGGAACTTGAGGCGGTCCTCGGCCACGTCGATCGCCTCGATGGAGGCGCCGATGAGCCGCACGCCGTACTTCTCGAGCACTCCCGCCTTGGCGAGGCCGATGGCGAGGTTGAGCGCCGTCTGTCCGCCGACGGTCGGCAGGAGCGCATCGGGACGCTCGCGCGCGATGATCTGCTCGAGCACGCTCACCGTGAGCGGCTCCACATAGGTGCGGTCGGCCAGCTCGGGGTCGGTCATGATGGTGGCTGGATTGCTGTTGACCAGCACCACCTCGAGCCCCTCGTCACGCAGCGCCTTGCAGGCCTGCGTCCCTGAATAGTCGAACTCACAGGCCTGCCCGATGACGATGGGGCCCGAGCCAATCACGAGTACGCGGGAAATGTCGGTACGTCGCGGCATCTACTTGCGCGCCTCCATGGCGTCGACGAACTGGCGAAAGAGGTAGTCGGCATCGTGCGGCCCAGGCGCCGCCTCGGGGTGGTACTGCACGCAGAAGACCGGCTGCGACTTCGACCGCAGTCCTTCCACCGTGCCGTCGTAGAGGTTCAAGTGGGTCACCTCGAGCGAGTCGGGCACCGAGGCAGGGTCGACCGCAAAGCCGTGGTTCTGCGAGGTGATCTCCACCTCGCCGGTCACGAGATTCTTGACGGGGTGGTTCGTGCCACGGTGTCCGAACTTGAGCTTGAAGGTCCTGGCCCCCATCGCCTGGGCCAGCACCTGGTGGCCCAGGCAGATGCCGAAGACCGGCACGTCGGCCGCCGCCAGGGTGCGGGCGTTCTCGACGACGTAGTCGAGGGCCGCCGGATCGCCCGGCCCATTGCTGAAGAACACGCCGTCGGGTGCGTCCTTCATCAGCTCCGCCGCAGGAGTTGTCGCCGGATAGACGCGGACGTCGATGCCGTGTTCGGCGAACCGGCGGAGGATGTTGTACTTCATGCCGAGGTCGTAGGCCGCTACCTTGAGACGTCGGCTCGCCCGCTTCTGCGGCTCGAGGATGAGGTCTCGCGCGACGGCGGCGCCGGGTTCGTCGCCGGGCACCCAGTCGAACGGCTCGCGGCAGGTCACGTCACGCACCAGGTCGGCGCCCACCATGGAGGTGGCTGCCCGCGCGCGGGCGACGAGGTCGTCGGCCCGCACCTGCGCGCCCGTGCCGATGGCGCCCCGCATCACGCCCGCGCTGCGCAGCACACGCGTCAGGGCCCGCGTGTCGACGTCGGCGATGGCCACGATGTTGTGACGCACGAGGTAGTCGCGCAAGGTGCCGTCGGCGCGCCAGTTGCTCGCCACGCGCGACGACTCGCGCATGACGAAACCCGCCACCTGGGGGGCGCGCGACTCGCCGTCCTGATCGGTCACCCCGTAGTTACCGATGAGGGGTGAGGTCATGGTGACGATCTGGCCCGCATACGACGGGTCGGTCAGCACCTCCTGGTAGCCGGTGAGGCTGGTGTTGAAGACCACTTCCCCCGTGGTCTCGCCCTGCGCCCCTGCCGCGACGCCCTCGAAGACGTCACCGTTCTCCAACGCGAGTATGGCTTTCATCGTGGTTCCTGCACGAGCGTGGCATCCACACGCACGCGTTGCCCGGCTGGCACCTCCACGGTGCTCTCCCAGGCGCGATATCCGGACAGTTCGACCCGCACGAGATGACGGCCGGCCCGCAGGCCCGGCACGACGGCCGGGGCCGTGCCATACGCCTGGCCGTCGATGAAGAGGCGTGCGTCGGTGGGACGCGACACCACATAGAGGCTGCCGACACCGGCAGGCTGTGTGGCGCCCGATGGCGCAGCGGCTGGCGGCGTCGCCGCAGGCGGTTCGACCGGCCGTGCCGACGGGGCGGCCGGGGTCGCCGGAGCCGTCGAGGCACCCGGGCCGCCGTCCTGACGACGCTCGAGGTCCACGGCGAGGGAGGCGACCGGTTGCGAGGGCAGCACGTCGATCTCGCGGACGGCGTCCACATAGCCGGGACGCGAGATGGTGACGACGTACGAGCCAAACGGCAGGTCGCGCAAGACGACGGGCGTCTCGCCTCGCGCCCGGCCGTTCACGGTGACCTGCCCAGCGGGCGACGACCGGATGAGAATGCGGGCGAGGTCGGTGGACAGAGGTGTCTCACGCGGTGTCGTCGGCGACGATGCGGGTGCCG
>JAEZDP010000193.1 GCA_023418055.1 Acidobacteriota bacterium | reverse complement strand
CGACAGTGACAGGCCTGAAGACCAGCGCGATTCGAGCGTCCCGGACGAGCAGCGTCCGACGCCGGATCCCGTGGGCGATGGGCAGCCACCGGTCGTGACCGGCGAGTCCGACGAGGAAGAGGGGCATGACGAGCGGTGAGCTTCCGTCGTCGCTGGGGTTGACCCACGCCGACGACTCGCGTCCCGGCATCCGCCGCGAGCGCCGCGGCCGGGGCTTTGCCTACCGCACGCCGAGCGGCGCGTTGCTGCGCCGCGCGAGCACCCTCGCACGCATCCGCAGCCTTGCGATTCCCCCCGCGTGGACGTCGGTGTGGATCTGCCCGTCACCGCGCGGGCACATCCAGGCCACGGGGCGCGACGCCCGCGGCCGCAAGCAGTATCGCTACCACCCGGCGTGGACGCACGCGCGCGGATCCAACAAGTACGCCCGCCTCGAGGCGTTCGCGAAGGCCCTGCCGGCGTTGCGGCGCCGCGTCCGTGCCGACCTGGCGTTGCCGGGCCTGCCGCGGCTCAAGATCGTCGCTGCCGTCGTGCACCTGCTCGAGCACACCCTCATCCGCGTCGGCAACGACGAGTACGCGCGCACCAACGGGTCCTACGGGCTGACGACCATGCGCGACCGCCACGTGCAGGTGTCCACCGAGACCGTGCGATTTCGCTTCAAGGGCAAGAGCGGCAAGGTGCACGACGCGACCTTCGAAGACGCCAAGATCGCGCGCATCGTCCGCCGGTGCCGCGACCTGCCTGGCGGGCGCTTGTTCCAGTACGTGGAGGCAGACGGCCGCGCACGCGACCTCACGTCGACCGACGTCAATCTGTACCTGCGCGAGGTGATGGGCGAAGCGTTCACGGCGAAAGACTTCCGCACCTGGGCCGGCACGACGCACATGGCCGACCAACTGCGCAAGGTGCGCCCGGGCCGGTCGTCGCGGGCTCGCGAGGCGCAGGTCGTCGAGTGCGTGTCGTGCGTCGCCGAGGCGCTCGGCAACACGCGCGCCGTGTGCCGCCGGTGTTACGTGCACCCGGTGGTCATCGACGCGTTTCTCGACGGGACGCTCCACGCGCGTCTCGCACGTCCGCTTCCGGTGGTGAGGGGACTGCGCCACGCAGAAGTCGCCGTCCTCTCACTGCTTCGGCGGCGATCGCGTCAGGCGCTCGCGGCCTGAGACCGGACCCGGGAGGACGGTCATGACAGACACACGGAAGCCACTCGGAGAAGACGTCATCCACGCCGAGGAGGACATGAGCTTCCAGCGGCGTGAGTGGGCCGTGCAGCGGGTGGGGCAGGGCCTGTTGGCCGTGCTGGTAGGCCTCGCGCTCACGGGCCTGCTTGGTGGGGAAGGCCCGGCCAACCATGCCGTGGCCGCCGCTGCCGACCGATCGATGCAGGTCGAGTACGAGCGCGTGGCGCGGCAGGCAGCGCCGACGACGGTTCGACTCCAGGTCGGTGGGGAGGGCGGACGGAGTTGCCGGGTCAGTCGCGCGTGGTTCGACGCCGTGGATGTCGAGCGCATCACACCGTCTCCGGCTGCTCTCAGTATCGAAGGCGACTCCGTGGTGCTGCGGTTCGCCGAGCCGCTGGAGCCGGGGACCCAGGTGGTGTTCGACGTGTCGCCACGCTGGCCCGGCCGACTGGCAGGCTGGGCCGCACTCGACCGTCGCGCGACCGCCACGTTCAGCTCGTTCGTACTCTTGTGAGGCGCGTGTATGGAGTCGGTGCTGCGGGCTGCCGCTGTCTACCTGTTCCTTCTCGTGGTGTTTCGCGTCAGCGGCAAGCGATCGCTGAGCGAGGTGACCACCTTCGATGTCGTCCTGCTGCTCATCATCGGCGAGGCCACCCAACAGGCCCTGCTCGGCGACGACTTCTCGGTGACCAATGCGTCGCTGGTCATCGCGACGCTCGTCCTGCTCGACCTCACGCTCGGACGCCTGAAGCAGCGGTGGCCCGTGCTCGACCCGACGCTCGAAAGCCGTCCGCTCGTCATCTTCAGCGAAGGCCGCCTGCTCGAGGAACGGGCGTCGCACGAAGGCGTTGGCGAAGACGACATCCTGGCCGCGGCCAGAAGCGTGCATGGCCTCTCGCGTCTCGACCAGATCCGCTTCGCGGTGGTCGAGCGCACGGGAGGGATTTCGATCATCCCTCGGGCCTCGGACGACACCGCGTCGGGTTCGGCGGACGCGCCATCCGGTACAGTGCGGCCATGACCTCCAACGACCTCACTCGCAGTCTGCCCGCCATCTTCGGCGAACTGGTGCACGGCGCGCGCGACTTCGGCTTCGTGCTCAACGCCGGCGATGGCGGCCTGCTGGCCTCGGTGCGGCGGCTGTCGGCCGACGAGGCGAGCGCCTCGCAACAGGGTGGCGCCCCAATCGCCGCGCACGTCGATCACCTGCGGTACGGGCTGTCGCTGATGAACCGCTGGGCCGGTGGCGAACCCAATCCCTTTGCCGAGGCCGACTGGTCGGCGGCATGGCAGACGCGACGCGTGACCGAGGACGAGTGGCAGGCGCTACAGGATGCGTTGCGCACGGAAGCGGACCGATGGCGTGCCGCGCTCGCGACGGCGCGTGAGGTGTCGGGCGTGGAGCTCGACGGCGTCATCGGCAGCATTGCGCATCTCGCGTACCATCTCGGCGCGATTCGCCAGATTCAGGCAACGACGCGCGGGCCCAAAGAGGGATCGCCGCCTCAGGGGTCGGAGGCGGGGGAGAGCGCTGCGGGCGAGCCGCCAGCCAGGTAGCCTTCGCGCGCCTGCACGGTGCCGCGCTGGTTCCTGAGCCGCACCTCGAGCCGGTGCCATCCATCGTCGTGGCCGACACCCGTCGGGGTGTAGCTCAGCACGTACCTCGCACGATAGAGGTCGACGATGTCGGTGAACGTCTTGTCGAGGTCGGACACGCGGTCCACGCGCATGAACGCCCCGCCCGTCAGCGTGGCGACGCGGTCGAGCAGGCGCGGGACGTCCGAGGCCTGCGCCCCGAGCCAGGTGTCGGAGGCCATGTACGGCGACG